>NZ_JAVRCA010000108.1:0-16799 GCF_034530995.1 Nostoc sp. DedQUE04
GCTGCGGCAACGATAGTTTAGGGGTTGCCCTACGCAAAAATAGCTCGATGCCAGGTTCTATTTTTAGAATAAAAGCCCCTAGCTCCACAGCCTGGGGCTTTTTGTTATTTATGGTTCTGTGACAGCAATTAATAACTATATTCAGATTGATTATTGATTATTGTAGTACTTGCAATCTCCATTTGTAGAGCGATCGCACTAACAGTTTATCGTAAGTTTAGCGAACTATAAAAACACTAAGCTTAGGACATATTTATTTTATCGCCGTCCAGTCTTTGTCAGACATCGCCTAATTGCAGAAAACTGCATAATTAACGAATATTCGCTTGTTTATCGTCTAAAAGTGCAGTTTTATTAGATACTCAAAGAATCTATATGAATAGCACCCAATGACGATCAAATACGGATTAAACAGGTGTTTGCAGTTCGGATTGGCAGGGTTGCTGGGCTGCTTAAGTGTAAGTCTCCTCACTAGCAAAACCCTGGCACAGCAAAGTAATATCGTACCGGATAACACACTTGGGGGTGAGTCCTCTCAAGTTATAGACAACTTTCTGGGACTACCAATAGAAGTAATTACTGGTGGTGCAACTCGCCAAATCAATCTTTTTCATAGCTTTCAAGAATTTAATATCAGCGCTGGTAGAGGGGCTTATTTTTTTACTCCTATTCCCTTAGCCTTACTCAAGCTGGTCAAATAGATGCTAGTACTTTTGGCAAGGGCGATGCTGGAAATATAGACATTAATGCTCAGGATAAGATTATTATTGATGGCTATAAAATACAGCAAATTCCTCCTAATGATTTTGGAGTATTGCCAGGAGAATATGGCTTTCCTAGCGGCATCTTTAGTAGTGTTGGACAAAGGTCAACTTTAGAACAATCGGTTGGCAATGGCGGGAATATTCAAATAACAACGGGTTCTCTTGTTGCTACTAATGGAGGGCAATTATTAACTGATGTCTCCAATGGACGCGGCAATGGAGGTAATGTCATAATTAATGCCCGCAACAATGTAGTATTTGATGGAAGAATACAATTACTGGCTGGTGGTGCAAGAAGTGGAGTTGCTAGCAGTCTAACTGGAGCAAATGATGTAGGTAAAGGTGGCAATATTGAAATTACAGCAGATTCTCTTTCTCTGAGTAATAACGCTCAATTAGATGCAACAACTCAAGGGCAAGGCGATGCAGGTAATATTACCGTAAACGCTCGTAATTTTATTTCATTAACCAACGAAGCTAAGTTAATTTCCGCCACACTTGGCAAAGGTGATGCGGGTAATATTACTTTAAATGCAGGCGATCGCATTTTCCTCGACAATAGCAGAATTGTTAGTTCTCTAGCTACCAACGCAGAAGGGAAGGGAGGTGGTATTTTTATAAATGGGCGATTAATTGACCTCAACAATCAATCATTTATTTTTGTTGACAGTTTTGGTAAAGGAGAAGCAGGAAATATTTCAGTTAAAGCTGATACTCTGCAACTAGAAAATCAATCTCAAGTCTCGGCTGAAACTGGAACAACTAATGGAGGCAACATTAACTTGATAGTTGATGGTTTACTGTTGCTACGTAGTAATAGCTCTATTTCTGCAACTGCGGGTTTGGCAGAAGGTGCAGGTAATGGCGGTAGCATCAATATCAACTCAAAATTCATCATCGCCATTCCCAAAGAAAACAGCGACATTAGCACCAATGCTTTTGAAGGGCGTGGTGGAAATGTCGAAATTAACTCGCAAGGTATCTTCGGTATCGAAGCGCGTCCAAAGCCAACTGAAAAAAGCGATATTACTGCCAGTTCCGAATTAGGTGTTTCAGGTGCGATTAATATTAACGTACCTGATACCAGTTCCATCCAAAATAGGTTCACCGAATTACCTCCAGTCATCGACGCTAATGCACTCATCGCCAATAGTTGTATTTCACGCGGCACCAAGCGACAAGAAAACTCTTTTACCATCACAGGTTCCGGTGCTTTGACTACTAATCGTCCTGGGGTTTTGGTTTCTAACTACATAACTGGTGAGGTGAGAGGTGTCGAAACTACATACCGTCCCTGGAAGAAAGGCGATCCGATTATCGAACCGCAAGGTCTATATCGGCTGAATAATGGGCAGTTGCTATTGAGTCGAGAATGTTCTTAATTTTGGATCAAGTCGAGCTAAAATCATGACGGGAAGAAGCCCATAACTCCTAAATATGTGTCTCTATGCAAGATGCATACATGGTTCACACAGATGATAAAAATTACAAGTTTTAACAGTGCCGGTAAACTGACCGCTCTTTTGTGTTTGATAACTCTCTTACTCACGCCTTGTGTGATTATAAATGCAGGAGAACGTGGTGTATTAATGAAATTTGGCGAAGTACAAAACCAGATATTAGGAGAAGGACTTCACTTAATTATTCCTGTAGTCAATACTGTGAAAAAGTTGAGTATTAGAGTCCAAAAACAGGAAATTTTTGCTGAGGCTTCTTCCAAAGATTTACAAAATGTTTTTGCCGATGTAGCTCTCAATTGGCATATTATTCCCCAGGAAACAAATGTCATTTTTCAGGAAATTGGAGATGAACAAAATGTAGTTATTCGGATTATTAGCCCAGCCGTTGAAGAAGTACTAAAAGCGGTAATAGCAAAGTATACTGCTGAAGAAATTATTACTAAACGAGGAGAAGTCAAGAGTGGAGTAGATGATGCATTGTCCACAAGATTGGGTAGCTATCACGTTGCAGTTGATGATATTTCTCTAGTTCATGTCCATTTTTCAGAACGATTTGATGAGGCGGTGGAGGCGAAGCAGATTGCTGAACAAGAAGCAAAACGAGCAGAATTTATCGCATTGAAAGCAACAAAAGAGGCTGAAGCAAAAGTGAATTTAGCCAAAGGAGAGGCTGAGACGCACAGATTATTACGTGATGGTTTAACTCCAGAAATTCTGCAAAGGCAAGCACTAGAAAAATGGAATGGTAAGTTGCCATTAATTGTAAGTAAGGAGGCTCCAAAATTATTGAATTTAAGTGAATTTTTAAAATTTGATGAGAATTGATCTTCTTGTTCGCTGATTTACTCTCCATTAACAGACTCAAAACCCCGATTTTTTGAAATAGTATGGACGTATAGAGCTGCGCCCATACTATCGATTCCTTTGGAGAAAGGATGATCAACTAAATTAACTGTTGGAGAATAAAATGGGAGAATCGAGAATCTTCAACTGGATCAATAGCATAATCAACAGTGTATAAACTGTTGAAGAAATTAGACCTGTGAACAATTCTTTTTTGAGGTTATGCTCTTGAGGTTCTTTTTGAAAAATGTCCTTAGAACCGAATTGCATCAAGAGAATTCCCACAATATTAGAGAGCCAATATCCGATAATTGAACAAGGTAGAAGCAATTTTGGGGAAAGTAAACTACATGCATACCCAAAACCATAAGCTATTGGCAGATTGAATAGTAGGTCATTCCACCAACATAGGGGTGATAGTAAATATCCTAGTACCAGAAAAAATCCACCTCTGAGTTTTTTGAAAATGTCTTTTTTGAATTCTACTGGAGTAGACTGTTGTAATTGCTCTAGTGCTGTGTCTCTTGTTACATTCAACTCTTGACTAACGTTTTGGACGCTTTCCATAAAAACCCACTATTCCTATCGTCTTAGTGCAGTTTAATATATAAACTAAATTAACGTCTAGTACACGAGTGATAACATTTTGGCTTTTTGATACTGAAGGTTTTACCACAGAATAGTTTCAGCAAAATTGAGGTTTAAATCAGCTGCCACTTAAAAACATCTGATTTATATCTAGAGACATATCAGTTAGGTCGCTGCTTACAAAATATGGGTTTTTGTTTCGGTATCTGAGCAAAACAGAAACAATTTATACACAATTTAGACAATTAAGGCTATTTGTCGCTCAACAAGTCTTAAAGTCTAAATATCCCTTTCTAAATCATAGCATACTATGAATTCCAAGACCGATACTGTAATAGCCAGAGCCTTATTAGTTTGGGGTGGATGTTGAGTTGTAAAATTTTTATGTTTTTGCATTTAGCAGAAGCAGAAATTTTAACTAATAATAGCTACAATAAAAGTGCTAAAGCATCTTAATCGAAAAATGACAGATTTAACTCCAAATAGCACCTTTTTAATAGCAGGAATTGTTTTTATAACGATTGCTGTAATTGGACAATCTAAATTAGCTTTTATTGAAATCAATCCTGGTTGTTTTGGGAGAATTTTGGCTTTATTTATTGGTGTTTCTAGCCTATTATATGCTTTAGGAATACTAAACTTTTCAGCCGAAAATCTGGACTTATTAAGAAATTCTCTGACAGAACAAATAAAACAGAGAATCAGTCAAATTAATGAGATTTTACAAGGCTCGTAAAAAATCCAATTAGCTATTGCTTTACCTTTGCCAAAACTGTCGTAGAATCTCCCCTGGCTTTCTATCCCAGGTGTCGATATGCTTGTATATAAAATTATCTTGATTGAGTTTATATGTCGAATAGCCATTGAAAAGTAACCCTGCTTTCCAAGGAACGCGCAACACCCCCCTCACTGTCCATTTTGCTAAAATCGTATCTTCATCTGACTGATAAATCTCATGCACATCAAAGTAAATCTGAGTAAAAAATAGCCGCGCATGAAATCGTAAAGTCCAAAATATAATGCGATAGTTAAATTTGTATTTGAATGTATTCACGGGGTCTTTAAAATAGATATCCTGTGTATAAATGTCATAAGAAATATCTTTTTCAAAAAGTGTCGGTAAATCTTCTTTTAAAGTATTAATTACCTTTTCCACTGGCAATTTATATTTCACGCGCCTTTTTCCTTAAAAAATCTTTTTTAACAAATTTTCCATTCCTGACCAAATAGAAGATGTCGTCTTGTGACTCACACCACCTGCACTCAAATCTGACAAAGTGGGAAATGATGCAAACTTAGCATAAGGCCCATTTCGCAAAACTTTAGCAAGGGCATTGTTATTCTCGCGCAAACCTTCGTAAAAAAAGAATACCTCTCCTTGAATGCCAAGTTGACGATTGTATTCAATTGCCTGCACCAGATATTCTGGACTAATACAGTAAGAGCCAAGCTTCATCAATATTCCTGGTGCTAACTTGGGCAGTGTTGTATCTGTAAACTGCTGGTTTACTAGTTTATCAACGATCGCCTGATAACTCCTAAAGTCACGGCGATAAATCTGCGGCTGAATCATATCAACGATTCCCCGCTTCAGCCATGCGGGTGAGTCTTGCAGATATTCCTGGAATGCCCAATCATAGATATTAGGTGCGATCGCAACTAATAAATTAGGATTCACCGCTTTCACCTTCCAGTAGAGATGCGCCAAAAACTCACTGAGAATATCTGCACGCCACTGTAACCATTGCTTATCCTTGTGGTTCTGTGGTGGATTGCGATCGAATTCCTGGCGATAACGGTTGACAGTTACCCGATCGTAGCCACCTTCAGAGGGTAATGCAGGGAAGCGATCGTCTCCTTGAATACCATCCACATCATAATTATTCGCAACTTCCAGCACTAACTTTAAGAAAAATTCCTGCACCTGTCGATCGAGTGCATTCAACCACTCAAAGCCGTTTTTCTTCAGTAAGTTACCCTTATAATCACGCGCAGCCCATTCCGGTTTTTTTTGTAAAAGTACACCACCATTCAAATTGTAGGAACTGGCAAAACCGTATTCAAACCAAGGAATGACTTTCAATCCGACTCGCCGCGCCTCAATTATCACCTCTTCTAAAGGGTCGCGGTCTACAGACATCGGGTCAATTTCGACTCCAAATGTCTGCTGCATTGTTTGACTGGGATACAGAGTTACTGCTTTGTTCCAAACAACGGGAAACACCACATTAAATCCCGTTTCGGCCAGGAAATCCATCGCCTCAGCAATGCGTTCCTTCGATCTAAGAACTTGACTATCAGTAGTAGTCAACCAAATACCACGAGTTTCTATTATTGCCATTTCTTTGAAGAAGAATTCAGGAGTCACAATGGGCTAAACGCCCCGCTACCGCTAACAGGAGTCAGAAGCAATTAGTGGGTCAAATTTTCTTGTTTTGTAGGGGTTTTAAACCCGATTATTCGTCCGCCAATCGTACAGAATTAATTTTGAATTCTGACTCCTAATTCCTGAATTCTGTTTGATTGAAATTCTCGACACTGCACCATCTAAACACTGACTAGTCGACGATACCGCGCTTGTATTATTGTGTAAATCCCATAGGCAACTAAACCTAGTGCCACAATACCCAAAAGCCATGCTCCGTTAGGCTGTTGTGCTAGCGTCTGTAATACTTCATCCAAACCTTCTGCGGTAGCGGCGTTCGATTGCCTTGCAGCTTCAATTAAAAACCAACCGATAATGCAAAATACGATACCCCGTGCCGCTAAACCAAATCTGGAAATTCTCATTACCCATTGGGCTTGTGTGTTGCTTAATTCAGTTAAATTGAGTTCTTTACGAAATTTGCCACTAAAAGCTTGATAAAACTGATAGAAACCTAGAGCAATTACAAACACCCCCACAGTTCCAACTAACCATTGGCCAAAGGGTTGAGAAAGCAAACGTGCTGTCGAATCTTCAGTAGAATCACTACTATTTTTACCACTGCCTGTACCCATAACGATTTGCACAGCACTTAAGGCTAAACTTGCATAAATCAAGCCATTAACTGCGTAACCAATTCGTATTGCTAAACCTTTGGCATCATTACCTTTATTTTCTGGGTCTTTAATTGCCTGTACAAAACGCCAGATTACGTATCCAATTAAGCCAATTGCAACTAGAGTCAGCAAAAATTGACCAAATGGCTGGTTGACGATTGTTTGGAGAGCGCCTTGCGTATCAGTTGTTTTACCACCCCTGCCAAAAGCTGTCTGTGCTGCCAGTAGTCCAACTATACCGTAAACTACTCCCTTAGAAATATAGCCAAATCGTCCCAGTCGCTCAACCCACAATGAAGGATGGTTTGTCAACTGTTGTGTCATGGTAGTTGGGAAGAATTATATCTACCTTTTACCAAAATTTGCCCACGATTCACATCTACCTCAAGACAAATTGTCTAATATTTGTGCAAAAAATCACTATCGGAATACTGTCTTTCAATAGATGTGAGACCGATCAAAATAATATTAAACTTGCTAAGTACAGTATTAGTATTTAGTATTTTTTAATGCTGAATTTGGATTAATTATGTCTCTAATAGAAAGTTCTTGGAAACACGAATATATAATTACCAATCGGGTAAAACTACACTACGTTACCCAAGGTGAAGGCCCTTTAATGTTGATGTTGCATGGGTTTCCTGAGTTTTGGTATTCTTGGCGGCATCAAATACCAGAATTTGCCCAAAATTTTAAAGTCGTTGCCCTTGACTTGCGTGGCTACAACGATAGTGATAAACCAAATGAGCAATCAGCTTATGTCATGGATGATTTTATCAAAGATGTTGAGGGAGTAATTAAAGGATTAGGATATCAAAAATGTGTATTAGTTGGACATGATTGGGGTGGTGCGATCGCTTGGAATTTCGCATACACTCACCCCGAAATGTTAGAACAATTAATTATTCTTAACCTGCCTCATCCTGCTAAATTTGCCCAAGGGTTACGCACTCCTCAACAGTCGCTACGTAGCAACTACGTATTTTTCTTTCAACTACCGTGGATACCAGAATTACTTTTACAGTCTTCAGACTACCAAGCTATTGAAACAACTTTTAAAAGTATGGCAGTTAACAAGAGTGCTTTCAGTAAAGCGGATATTGACGCTTATAAAAATGCTGCTGCAAAACGCGGTGCCCTCACAGCAATGTTGAACTATTACCGCAATATTTTTCAACAAAGAATGGTAAATCCAAATTGGAGCGTTCTGGAAGTGCCAACACTGATGATTTGGGGAGAAAATGACCCTGCACTTGGCAAAGAACTAACCTACGACACCGCAGCTTATGTCAGGGATTTTCAAATCAAGTACATTCCTAATTGTGGCCATTGGGTGCAGCAAGAACAGCCGGAATTAGTTAATCAGTATATGCGAGAATTTCTGAGGACTTAAGCTAAACTATCAATTGATAAATAAAGTATAAATACTCATAAAATTAGCTATAGCGGATAGCGCCAGCTTTTAATTTTTAAAGATTTAATAGTAATTTAAGAGGGGACGTTTTTGAGGAATTATTCGGTAAAAATTGCCAAAAAGTCAGAATTAATGGCATTTTTGACATCACTTTTATCTGAGTTTCAGATCGCAACTACCTTGTCAGGAGATAGATTGTCACAAGAGAGATTGACCTCACGAAGTTTAGTGAGATAATAGAGTTGTGAGGGACAGAACGGACGCAAACTTGATTATTAAGGGGGAAATTATGAAACTCCAGCTATTAGCGGCCATGGCCTTAGCAACACCCCTATTTTTCGCTAGCTCGGTTAGAGCCGAGAATCCACAGGATTTACAAAAGCTGCTTTCAACTGGGGAATGTGTTAGGTGCGAACTATCAGGAGCTAACCTCAGTGGCGCTCATTTAATTGGTGCTGACTTGAGAGGCTCGAAGCTCCAAGGAGCTAACCTTGTAGGAGCTAACCTCGAAGGTGCTGACTTAACTGGTGCAAACTTGGCAGGTGCTAACCTAACATCTGCTTATGTAACCAATGTGAATTTAAAGCAAGTCAATCTCAACGGAGTAAATTTTACTGGCGCTACTATTCACGATTCTAATGTGTATCAAGCATCAATGAACAATCTAAATCTTACTGATGCGGAAATATTTAACACTGGAATCGGGATTGGTGGTGAAGACGCTGAAATTCCCGATTGGAAATAGCCCAACTGACTACACAGCTAAAAATCAATACAACATAGGTTTTGGTGGGTTTTAAATCAAATAAACGACTTTTTTGCCAGAATTATCCTTAAAACCTGCCTCTACAGAAATATTAATAAAAATGAAATTCCCTTTGCGTTGTAATTACTTTACTATGGCAAAAGCAGAGGGGATTTCTTTTTGCGATCGCACTGATATCCACACAAAAAAGTGCAATTAAAATCTAAAAATCTTCACTATTTCCCATTAAAGAAAGGACTTTACTCCTCCCTCTCCTTACGGAGACGCAACGCGTTCGCCTTTTAGGGGAGGGAGACGTCTGTCGAACTCACGTTAATTGAAAATCAGGGTTTCGGCTATTACTTGTGTAAGTTGTATCTGGCACAAAGAAGGTTTTTTCGCTAGATGCAGCCGGAGACTATTGATTTGGCACGATTTTTGCACAAAAGGATTGTGACCGCTCCATAGCTGACACAATATCACTAAAGACTTATGCAACAACAGCGAAGACCGAGTAAGAAGAGTTTGCGATCGCTTGATTACTTGAATGTGTTTCTCGCAGATGTGCGCGATGGTGTTGGGCCATATCTGAGTATTTACCTGAAAGCTTCAGCAAATTGGAACCCAGCCCAGATTGGCATGGCGATGTCAGCTTCGGCAATTGCCACAGTTATTGCTCAAACACCAGCCGGTGCATTGGTTGACAGGCTACGTCAAAAACGAATGTTGATTGTACTGGCGGCTGTGTTTGTTTCTATCGGCTGTATTGCTATGGGCTTGTTCCCCAATTTGCCTGTTGTCATTGGCTCTCAGATTATGATTGGGATTGCAGCAGCAATTTTTCCACCTGCGATTACTGCTATTACTCTGGGACTCGTAGGACATGAGAGATTAGATAGGCGAGTAGGTCGTAATGAAACATTTAACCATACAGGAAATCTGCTAGCTGCTACTCTCGCTGGTTTAGTGGGTTACTTTATTGCCCGCAAGGCAATATTTTTCTTGGTTGCAGCTATGGCTGTGGGCAGTATTATTTCAGTGAGGATGATTCGCGAAAGAGAGATTGACCACGAACTAGCGCGTGGAGATGGTGAAGAGAGAGAGGAGGAAGATAATCAAAAACATCAGCAGGGCCATGAAGGCATATTGCAATTATTGAGCGATCGCCAAATCTTATTCTTTACTATTGCAGTAGTTCTGTTTCACTTTGCCAATGCTGCCATGTTACCGCTAGTTGGTCAAGAATTGGCACAGGGTAAAGGCACAAGTGACACAGTTTATATGTCTGCTTGTATCATTGTCGCTCAGTTAGTGATGATTCCAGTGTCTAACTTGGCTGGGCGTTTTGCACATACAGCCCGAAAACCTATATTTTTGCTGGGTTTTGCCGTCTTACCGATTCGAGGAGTGCTGTATACACTTTCGGGCAATCCCTATTTTCTCGTTTCTGTGCAAATTCTGGATGGTATTGCAGGCGGGATTTTTGGTGTGCTTTCGGTGTTAATGGTAGCTGATTTGACTAAAGGCACGGGACGCTTTAATGTTACCCAAGGAATGCTCAATACTGCTATTGGCATTGGTGCGGGTTTGAGCAACGTGCTAGCTGGGTTTGTGGTTAAAAGTGCTGGTTACAATGTTGGTTTTTTGATTTTAGCAGCGATCGCAGTTGTGGCTTTAGCAGTTTTTTGGTTCTGTGTACCTGAAACAAAAACAGGAGTTAATAGAAAAGCATCACCTCAAACCGCTTAGGGCAGTCATTAATTATTAGTCATTAGTCATTAGTCATTAGTCACTTGTACTGAGCGTAGTCGAAGTATTAGTCGTTAGTCATTAGTCCAAAATAAACCCGTTCACTCCTTAACATGGTTTGAATTAGTCCCATAAAAGATAAAGTTTTTCCACCCACAAGAGGCGAGGTATGCACTAAAATCCAATGACCAATGACAAATGACAAATGACAAATGACCAATGACTACTTAATCAAAAGCATCTAGCAAAATCATGATTGTTTTCAGATACATCATCATTGGACTGACTTATATCGGTTTGGGTTTAGGATATCTCCCTGGTTTGCGGATGAACCGAGCCAGTATTGCTTTAGTTGGTGCATCTTTGCTGATGGCATTCGGGGTATTAGACCTCAAAGAAGCATGGCAAGCAATAGACTATAAAACGCTGATTTTCCTGTTCGGCATGATGGTAATCAGCACAAACTTAGCTTACGCTGGTTTTTTCCAATTAACCCTTGATACAGTTACACGCTTCACCCGCAGCCCTTTAGGTTTGCTAATTGTTTTAACTTTCGGCAGTGGAATTCTCTCCGCTTTTTTTCTGAATGATACCATCGCTCTAATTTTGACTCCTTTGGTTCTCGGTTTAACCCAAACTTTGAACCTCAATCCGATTCCTTACTTACTTGCTTTGGCGGGAGCAACTAATCTAGGCTCAGTAGCTACCTTAAGTGGCAATCCACAAAATATTTTGATTGGTTCCTTCTCTGGGATCAGCTATCTCGATTTTGCGAAAGCATTGACTCCCATCGCATTAGTAAGTTTGTTAATCCAAATTGGGTTATTGTGGTGGCTTTATCCTGATGTCCGTTCTACTAAATCTTGTCCGAGCGTAACCCCCGTGCGTTACCGCATATTTAAACCGTTGCTTACTAAAAGCCTATTGATAACCGGAGGATTATTAATTGCATTTTTAATTGGGATACCTCCAGCCCAAGCAACACTTGTAGCTGCTGGTTTACTGTTCATTACTAGGCGAATCAAACCGCAACGAGTTTTAAATAAAGTTGATTGGGATTTACTGGTGATGTTCTCTGGACTATTTATTGTGACTGCTGGAGTAGAAAAATTAGGTATATTGAATTTATTTAGCGGTTTAGTTTATAATCCCTTGAGCATATTAGGAATTACTGCTCTGCTTTCAAATTTAGTTTCTAATGTTCCAGCAGTATTATTACTACAACATTTAATTCCCCATCCAGACACGAAAACTTGGTTACTATTAGCAGCAGGATCTACTTTAGCTGGTAATCTAACTTTGTTAGGTTCAGTTGCCAATTTAATTGTTGCTGAGGCTGTTGCAAAACTTGGTTATCAATTGTCATTCTGGGAACATCTGCGTTTTGGTCTACCGCTAACTGTCGTGACTCTCATCCTGGCTTATTTTTGGATTTAGTTATTTGTCATTGGTCATTTGTCAACAATCAAACTTAAAATTTCAGGCTCAAAGGTGCAACGTTCAGGCTCAAAGGTGCAACGTTCAGGTTCAAAGGTGCAACTTCGAGGCTCAAAGGTTCAATGTTCAGGTTCAAAGACGCAACTTCCAGGCTCAAAGGTGCAACGTTCACCTTCAAAGGCCCAACTTCCAGGCTCAAAGGCTCAATGTTCGCCTTCAAAGGCGCAACTTTCAGGTTCAAAGCCGCAACGTTCAGGCTCAAAGCCGCAACGTTCAGGCTCAAAGGCGTAACGTTCAGGTTCAAAGGTGCAATGTTCAGGTTCAAAGGCTCAACTTTGATATTTCAAGAGACTTCCTTGCTTCTTGCTATTGCTTCCCATCTTTTTATCAGTCAACTTGCGCTGATGTGATGACTTTATTCCGGCAATTTTACGGTATTTTGTGACTGTTCTGCGAGTAATTGGCAGAGAAAATTGGATTTTCAAAAGCTGGGCTAATTGCTCATCAGTATATAGGCTCTGCCTATAGTCCAAGGAGGCGGAGTCTCCCCAAAGCCATTCCTTGGCTCTGCCAAGGAACGAGAAGTTGAAAGTTTTTGCTATAAATTCCATTGTTTCTTTTTTTGTTCAAAGCTTTCGACAGAAATTCCTAATGCTTTGTGGGGTTCTTGGGGATAAAGTGCTAAAGCATGGCGGATAAAGTTTATTTCTAACTGAGCGATCGCTTGTTCTAAATTTAAATTCATCTGATATTCTTGATTAAAAATGAGATGCTCTGGAAGAATGGTTCTTCCTCCAGAAAAAACTGCTGCTCTCTCTAAAGTATTTTGCAGTTCTCGCACATTTCCCGGCCAAGCGTAACCTCTGAGTTTTTCTAGGGCAGTTGAGGTGATTGCTAAATTTTTAATTCCATTTCTTAGGGCAATAGAACTTAAAAAATGTTGGGTAAGTTGTTCTAAATCTTCGGGGCGATCGCGCAAAGGTGGCAGTTCAATTCGTACTACATTAAAGCGATAATAAAGGTCTTCTCGAAACTGATTCAGGCGTACCAATTGTTCTAAATTCCGATTGGTGGCAGCTAAAATGCGGACATCTACAGTTTTGGTTTGGTTACTACCCAAGCGCTCGAAGGATTTATCTTGTAATACTCGCAACAATTTCCCTTGAATGATTTGGCTCAATTCTCCAACTTCATCCAGAAAAATTGTACCGCCATTAGCTTGTTCAAAGCGACCAATTCGCAAGTGATTCGCTCCAGTGAAGGCTCCTTTTTCGTGACCAAATAATTCTGCTTCTAATAAATGTTCTGGGAGAGCTGCACAGTTAACTTTTACTAAAGGGCCGCGACTGCGAGGGCTAGCATTATGCAGTGTGGAAGCGACCAATTCTTTGCCTGTACCTGATTCGCCGACAATCAAAACTGTGGTGTTTCCTTGGGCAAGTCTACCAATGAGTTTAAAAACTTCTGCCATTTTAGGCGATCGCCCCAACAGTTCTTCTGGTTGTCCGAGATTTTGAATATTTGCTTCACCAATTTGCTCGGCGGATGCTTGGGAATGAGCTAAAGCTTTTTGCGCCAAGTTGACTAGATCTTCTAAATCGAAGGGTTTAGTTAAATAATCATAAGCTCCCAACTGCATAGCTTCAATGGCTGTACGACTTGTTCCATAAGCTGTCATCACAATTACTGGCACTTCAAACAACGTTTTGCTACCTAAAGCTTTTAAAACAGCATTACCCTGAGTTTTGGGCATTTTTAAATCTAGAAATACCAAGTCAGGACGAGATGTGATATCTTGTTGAATCATCTTCAGTCCTTGCTCTCCGTCTCCCGCCTCTACTACGTCGTGGCCTTCATCTTTTAAAATCTGCGCCATCGCTTGACGCAAAGCTTTTTCATCATCAATAATCAAAATTTTAGCCATCGTTATGATTCTTCGGTAAGTAAACGCTAAAAACGGTGCAACCCGGTTGAGATTTCAAATCAATATGCCCTCCGTGGCGGGTGACAATCTCGTGGCTAATTGCTAAACCTAAACCTGTTCCTTGGGGTTTTGTGGAATAAAAAGGATCGAAAATGCGATCGCGTTCTTCTGGTGCTAAACCTGCGCCATTATCTTTTACCCAAGTCACTAAGTAGTCTTGCTCTTGGCTGACACCAACCTCAACTTCGCTTTCTGGTGGACTTGCTTGGATGGCATTTAAGATTAAGTTAACCATTACCTGTCCTAACTCTCGGCGGCGTAGTGGTACTTGGGGCAAAGGTTCAGCAGCAGAGCGATAAAAAAGTGTTACTCCCTGTTCTTCGGCTTTGAGACGTAATAGAGAAACTGATTCAAAAGCGATCGCTTCTAGGGAAGTAATTACCATTTCTTCTTGCTGATTTTGGTCAAAATACAATAGCCGTCGCACCAACATCTCTAAACGGTCTACTTGTTCTAGTAAACTAGCGATCGGTAAAGTCGTAATTCCCTGCTTTTTTAATTGCCGTTCTGTATATTGCAAATTTAGACGCATACTAGCTAAGGGATTGCGGACTTCATGAGCTACCCCCGCTACCAGTTGTCCCAGAGAAGCCAAGCGCTCAACTCGGTGCAAGCGCTGCTCTAACTCTTGGCGATGGTATTGCATACTATTAATTGCAGTTCCCAACAGTCCCATTTCTGCGGGTAGCGGCGGAATTAGCGAAGCTTTATCCTCTTCCATTGCCTTAATACTTTGCTGGAGTCGCTGCACTCCCCACTGAAGTTGTAAGGCAATATAAAAAGTCCAAACTCCTACAACTAAAATTCCTAAAACTACGAAAACACTTAAAACGTTTTGATTCCTATCTTCTAGATGAGGCATACGTTTCATCGTCCACACTGCTCCCCACAGAGGTAGAGGGTCAGCACGCAGTACCAAGATATCAAGACCGGGGTGCAGTACTAATTCCTGGGGTAAACCTTGGCTTGTGGCTCTGCGAGTCAATTGCAAAATTGTGTCTCGTTCAGCAGGAGGAATATCTTTTTTGGGGACAGGGCCCCCGTGGGTAGGATAGGCATAGCCTAAAAGCTGGTCTTGTTGCAGCAGATAAAATCCGCCTTCTACCCTTGGGAAAACAGTTAGGGCATCGTTTGAAAGCTCCGCTAACGGCTTACCTGGCTTTGGTGTTTGCCCAAGATTTGATTCCCAAAACAGCTTAATTAGTCTGGTGTTGGCAAAAGCTAATTCTCTCTGATTTCTAGCAACAACAGCACCTTCTAGACTTTCAAATAGTTGTACCACTAACCATAAAGCAGCTCCACTTAAACCTAAAAAAAGGATGCTGAGGATTGTTAGCTGTCGCCGGAGTGTCCAACGTTGAGATAACACAATAGGTTGCATGGAATAAGGGTTAGAACTTCTAGAAGTGCAAAAACTATGCCAAATTTCAGTTGCTCATTTTTCATCCTGCCTTACTAGCTAACGAGTGTCTTGTATCTATGGCACGAGTTTTGCACTTCTAAAAGTTCTAGTTAGCAATTAAATTGAATTAAAGCAGATGAATAACTCTAAAGTTCGCATTCCAAAAGAAATTGCTGCCGATGTTTTCGCTCAAGCGGCTCAGTTGTATGCCCAAGAAAATCAGGATTATTCTTTAGAAGAAATTATGCAGGCTGGAGCAGAAGTACAAATTCCTCCAGAGATGATTCAACAAGCAATACAGCAGATTCAAGCCAAGCAAATCCGAGAGCGCGATCGCCAACGCAAGTTAAAGTTAATTTTAACTAGTGGCGGCATCGGAGCAGCGATCGCACTTTTCGGTTTTTGGACGTACAATACTGTTGCTAGTAATGCTACACCAAGCGGGCGATCGCTAGAAGCTAATCTCCCAAGTGCCAATTTAGCCAATGCTAATCCTCTAGATATTCCCCCAGCACCCCCACCAGAATTACCCTCCACAGCCGGAACCACTTTCACTGGAGAGGTAAAACAGTATCTTCTCAACCCTGAAGGTAAGGTTGGATGGGCTATTACTTAATAACGGGCTACAGGTGAAATTTCCTCCCCAGATGGCGGACAGTTTGGTGCGGATAATTACCCCAAACACGAAAGTGAGCATTTTTGGCGATCCTGGCTTTTCCACTCGCTTTGGACAGGAAGTAAGAGCCAAAAGCATTACCAATTCTCAAACTGGACAGACTTGAGTCGAACAACCTCCCACAATCGCCCCCCAACCACCCAGCTTGAGCAACTACAGTACCTTATCTGCACAGGGAACTGCTCAGAATTGGTTGGTGGGACATCGAGGAGAAATTAACGGCGTTATTATTTCTAATGGCACTATTGTCAAGTTCCCGCCCCATGTAGGCGAACAGCTAACCAGTATGGCAAACATCAAAAACACAATTCAAGCCAAAGGATTCGGCACTCGCAATCGTTACAGTCAGATTTTAGAAGCTACAGCATTGTCAGTTAATGGGCAATCTGTATCTTTGCAACCAAAAGCCATCATCGATCCGTAATACCATTAACGAAAATCTTTGCAACAGATGAATCTGCTGTCGGGGCATTTAGCTTAACAAAGTAGTAGTTTTATATCATGTCCGCCTAATTAGTTTTGCTTCCCGAATATATGCAGAAAGCCCAAAAGCCCCTCTTTTCTGCACCTGAACCTCCTCTGCTCCCTGCTCCCTGCCCCCTTGCAGTCTTAATGATAAGTCTTTTACCAGACACGATATTATCCCTCTTCTGTCACTTTCCGAGTATTCTGAATAAAAGGATTAAAAGAAAAAA
>NZ_JAVRCA010000109.1:0-16125 GCF_034530995.1 Nostoc sp. DedQUE04
GAGGTGCGGCGGGTAATACCGCCCATCGACTCTACCTGGCAAAGTAACTCCCAGTCATGACTACCGAACCCAACCAGCTAAACCTATTTCCAGAAGTGAAATCCACGCCCGCACGTAAAGCAGAGGGAATGCTGATGCCCTACTGAAGTGGAAAGCGCAGATTTTGGACTATCAGCAACGGGTAAGGGAGAGCAAACCACCTGAACAGACTGCGTTATTTGATATTACACCCAACCGCTTCGGCCCAGACGCGATAGATCCTTTTACTCTGCCCTTGCAATCAATGGCGTTTTACAGGATGCCAACAGATGCGGGTAGCGCCGCTATTTATTTTGTGATCGATAATGCCATGCCCTTGCTGTTGTATGTTGGTGAAACAAGACGATCTGGTAAACGCTGGAAAGGTGAGCATGGATGTAAGCAATATCTAGATAGTTACCATTCACTGCATCATCATTATGGACTCCAACCAGAAGTGAGCATCGCTTTCTCGTGGGATACGCCTGTTGATAGACGCGCACGGCAGGAATTGGAATTGAGTCTAATTTTGAAGTGGCGTAGTCCATTTAACAAAGAAAACTGGCAGAGATGGGGTCAGCCGTTTGGGTAGGGTGAAGAGAATTTAAATATTGCTGTATTCTTATACTCAGGCTTTTCACTGCTAAATACCTAAATTTTTATGCATCGCTCATACACTACATGGCTTGTGACAGTGGTCTTGGCTTTTATTGGTTTTGGGTTAGATGTAAAAAGTGCGATCGCACAACAGCTTTACACATTCAATGCCACTTATGACGTATTCTCCACGTCTAAACCCATTACGCCAGATGTTTCAGCAACAACTATTTCAGGGCAAAGTATTGATGCTCCTTATGATTTAACGAAAGTTAGCGGTTTAACATACAGCCAAATTAACTTTGCTACTGGAGAGTTCCGATTTAACACAGATGCCGCCACATTTGGCTTGCAGGGCTTGCCAGTAGGCGAGATAGTATTGTTTGGTAACGGCAGTAATAAATTGTTTGGTACAAATAACGCTACTGGAGTAATTGACTTTCTCTCCTCAAAAGGCACTGCCACTAATATTTTTACTATTACTAGTGGTGAAGGTTTATTTCTTGGCGCTGTCGGCACACTGACACTTAGAGAGGTTTATCAAATCAGTCTAGACCCAAATATTCCTACCACAGGCAAATCAAAAGCCAGTGGAACCATTCAGGTGTTTTCAAAAAACATTCCAGAGCCAAGCACTACCAATGCGTCAGCTCTTATAGGCATGATGGGGGTGGCTTTTTGGCTACGCCGACAACGAAATACGCCCACTTTATAGCGATCGCTATAAAGCGTAAGCAAAAAGCTTCTTAATCGTGTAATCTAGTTGGCATTGAGCCGAAATCCTTGTAATTTCCTACAAGATGGTCTGAAAAACCTTATCCTGTTTGCCTTTTAGAATTTGCTACATCAGAGTCAAAAAAGCCTCTATTTACAACAAAAAATCAAGCCTTTTAAACTCATATTGTAGGACATTACAAACATCTCGGCTTGATACCTACTAAACTTTTGCTACAACTCCCTGATTTGGCAACTCGAAGGAAGCCGCCGTAATGACAGATGCATTTGGATTGGACACTGTAATTTCAGTAGGTTGAGACTGAGGCAACAGTCGGTAGTCACTACGCCAGCGTTCGCGGTTGAGATCGCAGCGAACATAACCGCGCAGTCTACCATTGAAATATTTCACCCACGGGTTCTGTGGCAATGCTGCTTCTACGTCGAATGTCCAAGGACAACTTGAACTAATCGAAGTACCAACAAACTCAGTCGCTACTGTTTGTGAGTTAGAGTCGTCAAAGTTAGCTTTAAGGTCATTAACCCAGCTAGAATGCCAGTCACCACTAATGACTACGGGGTTCGATGGGCGGCGTTGCTGGATGAAACCCAGAATGCGGTTGCGAGAGGCAACATAACCATCCCACTGGTCAAGGTTGAAAACTTCTCCCGCTCCGGTATCGTAGTCAAACTGAGCCATAACAATCTGTTGAGCAATGACGTTCCAGCGAGCGCTAGAGCGATCTAGTCCTTCAAACAGCCACCGCTCCTGCTCGGAACCAGTCATTGTGGCAGTTGGGTCAGTGGCGTCAGCGCATCGCGGCTTACGTCCGTCACCACAGGGTTGATTGGTACGATACTGGCGGGTATCTAAGACATTGAATTCAACGAGATCACCAAAAGTCAATCGTCGGTAGAGCTGCATATCAATGCCTCTAGGGATTGAGTAGGGACGGAGCGGCATGTGTTCGTAGTATACCTGAAAAGCGGCAGCACGGCGGGCAAGGAACACCGAGCGTGATTGTACTTCGGGGTCTTGAGGAATTTCGTCGGCCCAGTTATTATCAACTTCGTGGTCGTCCCAAGTGACTAACCAAGGAAATGCAGCATGAGTTGCTTTTAGGTTTGGGTCACTCTTGTACAGAGCGTGGCGGTTACGATACTCCTGTAAGGAAAATGGCTCACCATTGCCATTGTGTGGGCGTAGCGCTGTTGTACTCGGTGCGCCTTCATAAATATAATCACCCAGATGAACCACTAGGTCTAAATCCTCTTGAGCCATATTTTTGTAGGCGGCATAATAACCACTTTGCCAGTTTTGACAGGAAGCGAAGGCAAAACGGAAGCGCTCAACGCGATCGCGCGGGTTAGGAGCAGTACGAGTTCGTCCAATAGGACTGACTTCATTACCTACCCTAAATTGATACCAATACCAACGGGCAGGTTGTAATCCTTGCACTTCTACATGAACAGAGTGTCCAAATTCTGGAGTAGCCATCTGTGTGCCACTGTGGACAACTTGCCGCATCTTTTCGTCGGTAGCAATCTGCCACTGCACTGGAACATTATATGGTGGCATCCCACCACCATTGAGCGGATCGGGTGCTAAACGTGTCCACAGCACTACATTATCTGGAAGTGGTTCACCGGAAGCGACACCCAGACTAAAAGGATAATTAGAGAATCGGGGTTGAGCCAGAACTTTGTTAAACCATTGATTGGCAATCGCAAAACCAGTTAAGGCTCCAGTCCCAATCAAAACTTGTCGCCGTCTCAAGCGACTTGATAGCAAGCGCTCGAAGTTGAAGTTCTGCATATACTCCCCTGATTATCGCGTTTGAATCACAGCAAAGTGTAACAGCGCAACTTTAATGCCTCTTTGCAATCAGGTTAAGCGTTGATTATTCCAACACAACCTTAATTGTTTAATCTGAATTAATAGTGGTTTAATAACTTGGGTTTGGTGAAACCTTCCTCATCTTGGTTAAATTGCTTATTTTCAGGCTTGAGCGCGATTGATAAACTACGCATCTTTAACTTTCTCTCTAAGAATCGAGTAAGAGCGATGTCTACGACGTAGCCTTGGGCTGCTAGTTTGGCATATTCGGTATCGGTCATGCCGAGGTTGTGGATATTGGTCATGGTTCTGACTTTTCCCGTTATCTCATTAATTGAGCGATCGCTAACTAAACCCCTAGCCCAAAGCCGCATTATCTCGTTATTTATTGTCATTAATATTAAGCTATTGAGAAGAAATTATAGCCTGAAACCCTTGCTATCTCGTTGTTTCACGACTTAACGGGAAAAGTCAGATCCTAGAGCGATTCTAGATTGGTCAAAGACGCGTAAAGTTAACGGCAAAGTTGTTTCTGACTTACGAAAGCAAACCAAACAGCGATTATTAAGCCAAGGTGGGGATGAATACGATAGTGCAATCGCTGCTAAAGAAACAGTTGAGAAATACTGGCAGCATAAAGACAAAGAGTATAAAGAATATCAAAAAAAGCTTACTGAGGTGCAAGAGTGAAGTATTATCTAGATTTTAGACTAAGCTCCTTTATATATTTATGTTGCGTTTGAACGAAGAAAATGGTTAAAAACCATCTAGAACTTAGAACCAAAAGTTACTTCAAGCTTAGTTCACAACTTGCTGGGTTGGATAATACGCAATTGTGTTCTTTGTTTGACAATAATGAGCCAGGCACATCAAGTTCAAGTTTGGGACGAAATCATACCATCGTTCTTGGACGATTCAAAATTTTTGTCAAGCGCATTCCGATTACGGATATCGAATACGAAAACCTATTTTCTACCAAAAACCTGTATGATTTACCAACTTACTTTAACTACGGTGTTGGTTCTATTGGTTTAAGTGTCTTCCGTGAACTTGTGACACACATTAAGACTACTAATTGGATATTAGAAGGAGCGAACGCCACATTTCCCCTAATGTACCATTATCGAATTATTCCGTTCTTTAGGCAATGCGAGAATATCGATATGGAAAATCACAAAAACTTTGTGGAGTATTGGGGTAATAATGCGAGTATCGAGAATTATGTGTTAGATAGAGCCAACGCCAACTATGAATTGGTTCTGTTTTTAGAGTACATACCGTATGTCCTGGAAACATGGTTGCAAGAAAACCCTAGTAAACTTCAGCAACCTCTAAATGAATTATGCACGACAATTACCTTTTTAAGGAGAAAGG
Organism: Nostoc sp. DedQUE04; assembly: GCF_034530995.1. Taxonomy (NCBI): domain Bacteria; kingdom Bacillati; phylum Cyanobacteriota; class Cyanophyceae; order Nostocales; family Nostocaceae; genus Nostoc; species Nostoc sp. DedQUE04. Next base: position 4,541 of record NZ_JAVRCA010000109.1, read on the forward strand.
GAATTATTCACTTCGATGCACATTTTCGCAATATCCTTACTGACGGTAAGCAGATATATTTGACTGATTTTGGTTTAGTACTTGATAAGAGTTTTTCGTTAACCAAAGATGAAGAATCCTTTTTTAAGCATAACCAATTTTACGACTACGGAGAAATTTTGCGAAATCTTGGTCATCTTATTCGCTCACAATATGATTTATGCTCTGAGAAAGATAAACGCAGGATAATGGAAAAATATGAGATAAAAGAAGGTTTAAAACCTTATGAAGTGGGATCTATATTACTTGACAGAATTGAGCAGATACACGCTGATGGGATCATGAAGTTAGATGAGTTTTATGTTACTTGCATTGTCAAATATCGCAGCATTATTGCGCTGATGCAAGACTTCTTTGTTGATATGTATAAAAATAACAACAAGGATATAAAATTTCCTCATACAAAACTACAACAAATGCTCAAAGAGACAGGATTTATTTCTGGTGCTGGTGACTTACCCCCGTGACTGTGCAAAAAACTGGCTCACCCCGGCGCATAATTGAACAGCCACAAATTTACCATGCAGATGAAAACTCAAGAAAACAAACACAACTTCCATTGGCAGCGTATTGGGTTAGCTATGGCTTTCGGTGCAGTATGTCGTACTTACTAGAATTGCTGTTGACAGATGGCGTGTTAGAAACGGATAGTGCGCGAGATTTTTACCTAACAGATAACAGAAAGCCTTTTACGGTGATGATTGTTGGAAATAAAATTATCAGTCTGGTAATTCAATCTCAAGCGATCGCTATCGCACTCTGGCGCAATGCCTCTTGAAGATTGCACTCAGAATTCATCGGGGGGACCTCATGAGCAACCAACCGAATCACGAAAACCTTAGCCCACAAGAAACGCCATGTCCTATCTGCGGCTCACAAAATTTTATTTGGGGTCGTACCGTTGGAGAATCAGTAAGTCAGTGGGTGTATTTCCGTGCTGATGGGGCTGTGTGGGGGGAAGGTGAAAAGCTACGGGCACGTAAATGCCTTGATTGCAGCAATGTTCAGCTATTTACATAACTTGAAAAAAAATCGCTAAGAAATGTTCAGTGCGGAAAATAATTGTGATTTCTTATATTGCAACAACAGAGGGAGCAAGATGAAGCTATTGTGGAGAATCGGCATAATTTTAATGGAATGGGTTAAGTCTGCAAATAAGGTAGTTTATAAATAAATATAATGTTTCCTGATTTTCTGCCATCACAAGTTAACCAACTCAAAGACATAGAGGCGATCGCTTTTGTTAAAAGTATTGAAAGAATTGCCTTGACAACTTCCCTTAGTCAACAGCCAATCTTGACAACGTATATTCACAAAGGTAGGGAAGTTACACCGATTTTATTACTGCATGGCTTCGACAGTTCTATCCTAGAGTTTCGTTTGCTGTTGCCATTACTTGCTGCTCAAAATGAAACGTGGGCAGTAGATTTGTTAGGTTTTGGCTTTACACAAAGACAAAAAGAAATAAATTACAGCCCAACTACAATCAAAATTCACCTTTACAATTTTTGGAAAACTTTAATCAATAGACCAATCGTACTAGTAGGCGCATCAATGGGAGGTGCAACTGCAATCGATTTTACTCTCACTTATCCTCAAATTGTCAAATCGCTAGTATTAATTAATAGTTTAGGTTACACTAGTTCTCCTGCTTTTAGCAAATATTTATTTCCTCCTTTTGACTTTTTGGCTGTTGAATACCTGCGTCAGCGCCACATACTGGCATTAAACTTATGTAGTGTTTTACCTAATTTTGATTCCAAAATGCTTTTGGCAATTCAGTGCGCTATGCTGCATCAAGAAATGCCACTTTGGCATGATGCTATGATTGATTATGTCAAAACTGGAGGTTATACCAATTTGGCAGATAGAATTGCCCAAGTTGAAAAACCAACATTGATTTTATGGGGAGAAGCTGATGACATGCTCCCACTTGGGGATGCAGAAAAATTTCAGCGCTCCATTGCCAATTCTCAATTAATAAAACTTAAAAACTGTGGTCATGTCCCTCAAATTGAACAGCCGCAAATTACATCTCAACATATTTTGCAATTTTTGAATAAGTGTAGTTTTTAAGTGATTTCAGGGAATTTTGAAAGTATTAGTTAAAATTCCATCTGTCAGGTTTATTTGTTGCTCAACTGGTCAAATATAGCGAAAAAACCTTTTCTTAAACCCAACGGGCAACTTGGTATAAGAAATAAAATCATGCAATTCGGCGATTGAATTGTGCAATTATTCCATTCAACAGTGCCATAAATTAATCCCCCTAGCGATCGCAACTCCCGAAACCCGCCTCACAAAAATGTCAAAGCCCACTTGTGACACCAACAGCACAGAGAAGTAGAAAAATACCAACTGCGTAAGCAGCTAGTTCCAATTCTGGGGGAAGGGGCGATCGCCAGGGCTACAGGCACAACCAAGCTGTTATTTGATGTACCTTCTACAAAGTTTAAGAACATAAGGAACGCTGATTGTCAAAAGATGTCAATAAAACAAAAACAGAATAAAGAACTGACAAAATTCCCGCAAGTGAAAATCACACAGCAAACCCAAATATGAGAAAATCTGCTTTCTCCTGAGTTATTGAGAGTGAAAAACTTGGCACAATAACTATAGACTACGCACTAATAACTAATGACTATGAACCAAAAAGATGTAGTTGTAATTGGTAGTGGTATAGGGGGGTTGAGTTGTGCTGCTGTTTTGGCGCGATATGGGTTTGATGTGACTGTTTGCGAGAGTCATACAATTGCTGGTGGAGCGGCGCACAGTTTTGAACGTCAAGGATTTAAGTTTGATAGTGGCCCTTCTCTTTACTCTGGGTTGTCTTACACTCCTTCGGTTAACCCTTTACGACAAGTGCTAGATGTAATTGGTGTGGATTTGCCATGTGTGACTTACGATACTTGGGGTTGTCGGCTACCAGAAGGTGATTTTGATACATCTGTGGGTGCAGAACAGTTTTGTGAAGTGCTAGCAAGGCTGCGAGGTGAAGATGCAGTGTCCCAATGGCGACGCTTGCAAGCGGTGATGACACCACTAACCGCAGCGGCGATCGCTCTGCCTGCATCTGCATTACGTTTAGATGTAGGTGCAGCTTTAACTATCAGTAAATTTGCTCCATCGTTAGCTAAACATACTGCCAATATTCTCAAGTTAACGGGGTCTTTTGACCGGATCGTGAATGGTGTTGTCCATGACCCCTTTATTATTAACTGGTTGAACTTGTTGTGTTTTCTCCTCTCTGGACTACCAGCATCAGGAACTAACGCCGCCGAAGTCGCATTTATGTTTGCGGAGTGGTACAAACCAGGAGTAGCGTTAGACTACCCTGTTGGTGGTAGTGGTGCTTTAGTCAATGCACTAGTGCAAGGACTAGAAAAACATGGCGGGAAATTAATGTTAGGCTCTCATGTTGAGCAAGTTTTGGTACAAGGTAAACGGGCGGTAGGTGTCAAACTGCGAAATGGGGAAGAAATTCGGGCGCGGCGAGCAGTTGTTTCTAATGCTTCGGTATGGGATACGTTAAAACTATTACCAGAAGGAGCAGTACCAAACAAATTCCGCAGCCAACGCCAAGCCATACCAGAGTGTGATAGTTTTATGCACTTGCATCTTGGTATTGATGCTCAAGGTTTACCAGCAGATTTAGCTTGTCATTATATTGTGGTCAATGATTGGCAATTGGGCATTACTGCACCGCAAAATGTTGTAGTAGTATCAATACCCTCAATTCTTAACCCATCCCTTGCACCCCCAAGTAAACACGTAATTCACGTTTACACTCCCGGTAATGAACCCTACGCACTTTGGCAAGGGCTAGATAGGAGAAGTCAGGAATATGAGCAACAAAAGCGATCGCGTGCCGAGGTGATGTGGCAAGCTCTAGAACGAATTATCAGCGATATCCGCACCCGTTGCGAAATCACCCTGGTTGGTACACCCCTCACCCACGAACGTTTTTTACGCCGCCATCATGGTTCCTATGGCCCGGCAATTTCTGCCGCTAAAGGTTTATTTCCTGGTCACGGTACACCTTTAGCGGGGTTGATGTGCTGCGGTGACTCCACATTCCCTGGCATCGGTTTACCCGCCGTCGTCGCTAGTGGGATGATTGTTGCTAATACCCTGGCTCCTTTGAGTAAGCATTTAGCTATGTTGGAGGAGATAAGTTAAAGGCAGAGGTGATTTTAGCAGAATTGGTAGTGCTTGGGGTGCTTTCTATTCTCAGTGCATAAAAACTAAAAGTCATCGTAGAGAATGACAGTACAGAGATCGTGAACTATAGCTTGTGACAGTTGCCTTGAAAAATACTTTATTGCATAAGTGTAGGTTTTAGCGATGGCAACGAGAACACCGAGGCATCGCACTGTAGCTTCTTTTAATGAGCGCAAAATTTTCTATTGATTACGGAATTGAGATGACATCTCTTGAAATCATAATTGTCAACACACAAACTGACTGCGTTTACTGAACTTCAAGATTTACCAACTCTAAGCAAGAAATCTTGAAAACGGCCAAATAATTAAAGTTACAAAGGAGATAAATCAACATGAGCCAGAATGATAACCCACAACCAGAACCACAGATCATAGGAGATAGACCATAACTTCCTAAGACAATAGGAAAACCAGTTCAGAATGAATTCAGTAACTCTGAACAACAGCCCACATTACCAGAATCATCAAACATTAATTGCTCAAAAACTTATGATACCAAACTTAAAAAAACTAGTCATTGAAGATATCTATCTTCAAGAAATTGAACTGAAAGACACTGAAACTCAATCTATTAATGGTGGTTCACCAACTTTACCACTACCACCACCTAGTAATAAAATTTCATTATTTTCTCCTGACTGGGTAGCAATCCAGCCCCAACCTTTGCCTCCTAGAGTTTCTTTGACCCCAAGACTTTATTCATAACTGGGGAGGATTTGGGGGATTGGTCTAGAATTGGGATTGCTGAGGGTGCGTAGCTTGCCACCATAGGTATCCATCGCTTAACACCTAAAATACTGCTATGGTCAATCAGGAAAAGTTAGATTAAATATGAATCAGACTTTAGCAACCACGCTAGGGGAATTACTGCTCAAGAGAAATATTGGCCGAGTAGATATGCCATCTACGTTGCTTTGGAGTTGAGCCAGGAACGTTATTGACTCGTCGCAGCTTATAGCTACCACGAAAACGCTGTGGAGTTCCATTGCTATTAACAGCCGTAACAGTAACGGGAATTTCAATATATAGCGAACCTGCTGCCCCTTCTAAAGAACCCGGTTTTCCGACTTCTTCAACAATGGATACGATGTTAGCAAAACTCTGCTGAAATTCCTCAAATGATTGCTTACTGGCAGTACCATCTCCATCCCAAGCCAAGTAAGCTTGTTTATAGTCAAGACGTGCGATGGCATCGTAATAATCATGAATGAGTTGGACTGCAAGTTGTTCTTGGGACTGGCTATTGTCAGGATTTTGTGTGCCAGAGGTGGGTGGAGAAGATGAATTAGAGGTGTCCGAAAGATTTGCCAGCGTTGGGCGATTGCCAGATGCTAGTTGTGATGTAGCAGAGTTATTGCAAGCTGTAATAGACATAGCAAGCAATAAAACTCCAATGACTGTATAACGTTGTTTTAACCAGATACAAAAAGAAAGCGATCGCACTTTGTCCCAATAGCTGCTGAAGATTGCACTCAGAATTTATCGAGCAAAGCTCATGAACAACCAACCTAATCACGATAACGTTACTCCACAAGAAATGCCATGTCCAATCTGCGGTTCACAAAATTTTGTTTGGGGTCGTACCGTTGGAGAATCAGTAAGTCAGTGGGTGTATTTCCGTGCTGATGGGGCTGTGTGGGGAGAAGGCGAAAAGCTACGGGCGCGTAAATGTAGAGATTGTAGCAATGTTCAACTGTTTTCCTATGATTAGCTGATCGGTAGCTACCAGTGAATAAATTGTAGGCAAATACTTGGCATTACCTACCCATCATAGGAGAACTATTACGCTACATTTTTCCTCCTTCCACAGTTTGAACCCAGCAATCAATTTTGGCAAAGCAGACTAATAGTGTAGTTAAGTGGCATTTTGGGCATACTCAAGTACAAAACTATACCTTTTGCAACTTTGATAACATCCTTTCAGTAACAGTTAATTAGATGGTTTATTTTTTGAGAAATTTACGGTAGTTTGTCTTTAGTGAAAGTAAACACTACCTAATATCAAAATCAAATTAATTATGCTTAGATTACGGGCTGTATGGTTCATTTCGGTAACTGCCGCGCTTTTGAGTTTTGGACTAGGTACAAAAAAAGTAATGGCGCAGATACAATATCCATTCTCAGCTATCTACAATTCAGAAACTACTCTTGAGCCGATCACAGGAAACATTTTAAAAATAACCAATATAGGTGAAAGTGCTAATGCGCCATACGGTCTAAGTAGACTTGTAAATATCAGCTATGGCAATCTCGACAATAATACAGGTGTGATTACAATTGAGCCAGATCCAGCAACATTTGGGTTAAACGACTTACCACTTGGTAACATTACAATTTTTGGTCAAGGAGCAGATAAGCTATTCGGAACCACCAGAGGTACTGCTACCCTTGACTTTCAAAATTTTGTGGGCACGGTTTCTAATACTATAAGTATTACTGGTGGATCGGGTACATTTGACGGTGCGATTGGCACACTGATCTTGTCCGAAAATCTTACACTTAACCCAGATCCAACTGCTCCTGTAAGAGGTTTACCTCTAATCTCAGGTTCGTTTCAAACACTTCAAACAGTTCCAGAACCGAGGAATACCACGGTGATATTTAGCATCGGCTTGATTGGAGTGGGTTTTCTACTACGCCGACATAGAACATCGACTTAGAGTTATTGGTTAATCAACATTTAAGCGATCGCCTTGATGTCATCAAGTTCAAGGCTGGACTGGTAATTTTATATCAATCACAATCAAAGTAACTTTAATCGTAATTGTTTCGGTGATTGAACTCATACTTAGTTTTTAAAAAAAATAATTAGCCTTAAACTTCAAGACTGATACAATATTTGTTTTAAACCCCTAACACCATAACTACCATATCCTGGTAATATTTTGGATGTTTTACTATTACTATACGCTCAAATCCAAATCTTTTATAATACTTCTCTAGGCTAAGATTATCAATAACACAATCTAAATATATTTTAGAAATATGATTATCAATAGCAGCTTGAATTATTTTTTTTATAACCTTCTTCCCTAGACAGGTTAGTTCTTGTAATTTTGTACATAAACTTTTAGAGCTAATTTGTAAACTCAAGTAAAGTCCTTGTCTTGTATACTTTTCAGGAATTTGAGCCAATAATGCACTTATTCGCTGAAACTCAGACCTCGCAATGATTTGAGTATCCTTAAGATTTTCTTTACGAATCAGCTCTTAACAATCCAAATATTTGTTTCTGTCTTTAGATATTCAGGATAATAGTCGGGTAGTTTTTCAGAAATAGCAAAAGTGCATAGTAAAACACCATTTTCACTTTTAATAATAAAAGTCTCTTTTTGAATGATATTATAATATATTTTCTCTAGATCATAGCCTTGATTCCATTGTTTAATTCCCTTAGTTCTATAGTAATCAGCAGCAGATTCAAAAAGCTTACATATTTCAAAGAAATCAGAAACTGTTCCTTGAACTGCAAACTCCCCAAAGAGATAAGTAAAACTATAGCTTGTGCTCGAAATTTCACAAGAACTAAATATCTTCATTGTATTAAAAATATAGTCTTGCTTTCATTTTTCCCGCAGTAACAGCTTTTCTACCAAAAGGATATGCAAAACCAATCTTAAAACCAAATTTTCTACTAGATCATACATAACTCCAATTACCTATACTCGGTGAATAACACCGATGCCTACGGCGGCAAGCTACGCATCGCTTTAAGCTTAGGAAAAACCAATATTGAACTCTGTTTACATAACTTGAAAAAAATCCCTAAGAAATGTTCAGTGCGGAAAAGAATTGTAATTTCTTATACTGCAACAACAGATGTAGCAACATGAAGCCATTGTGGAGAACTACCATAATCTTAACTGCGTAGTTTACCGCCGCAGGCATCGCTGGAGCTACCATCAGCGCTATCTCGATTTTCCAAAGAACTAAGCAGCCATCCATCGCGCTTACCGAAGAATGGATCGCTACCCAAGTAGCAGATGGGGACAGCATCACAGTTCGTCTTTCCTGATGGCAGCCAAATGTCAGTCGAGCTTTGTGGCATCGATGCCCCGGAACTGAAACAGGGTAAAACCCCAGGATAACCACTGGCCAATGAAGCAAAACAGAAACTAACTCTTGCTAATCGCGACTGCCCATAACCAACTGATGATCGTTCCAGTAGCAATTTTCAAAAATATACAAGACGAAGAGACGTTTGTAATTCATATTAGGCATTATTTATTAATGAAGAGAGGCGTTACGCTTGATGTAAGGAAATAAACTTAGTTAAGATCCCGAAATGTCCTCACCACAAATCCAATCCTACGATTATAACAACTCTCAAGACCAGCCTTTATCCACTCTGCCGTCGTGGAAAATCAAACTGCTGTATGACGGTCAATGTCCCTTGTGTCTGCGTGAGGTTAACTTTTTGAAGAAGCGGGACGCGGGTCGAGGGCTGGTGGCGTTTGTAGATATTGCAACTGATGACTACAACCCCCAAGCACATGGCGGTGTTAACTATGAAACTGCAATGGGGCGTATTCATGCTGTGTTGCCAGACGGAACGTTAGTTAAAAATGTTGAGGTTTTCCATCGCATTTACGAAATTCTGGGGATGGGTTGGGTCTATGCTGCAACTTCCTTACCAGTTATCGGTGCTATTGCCGACTTCCTATATGGGATTTGGGCTGATTGGCGACTTTTTCTAACAGGACGACCAGATTTAGAGACTATTGTACGAGAGCGTTCTTCTCGACTTGCTTGCAAGACTCAAAGCCGTTGTTGCTTAATGGATGGAGATGATTAAGCCCAGTTTCACAATAAATAATTGATGTCTTACTAAAACTAAAGTTACAGTTGAACTAACAAGCAATCGCTGACTCAAACAATATTGAAAATTTTGGAATTGAGGGCAATACCCTGTAAATAGCACGTTAATTTTGATATACATCGGCAACCAAAGCCACAGCACTCTTGTTGGAGACATTTAAGCGATTAAGGAAGCGATCGCTTGGAACAGGCAGTAAGGTAGTGCTATGCCGAAACTTCCTCCAGTACGATTGCTGTTTCCTATACTCACAACAGTAATATTAGACATCGCTCAGAAGTTTTACCCAGTTCACGTTAAATAAACAGACATGGAAAGAGAAGTTAAAGATACCGATGGCATTACATGGACTTGTCTGCAAGCCTTTTCCGGACTTTCTGATAATTCGGAAGCTCAAGATGCTGCAAAAGTGAAAGGAGAATCAGATACTTACTGGGTTGTCTGCACTCCTAGCGGCGGCGCACAGTCTGTGCGGCTGAAGTTAGAGGGTGACTGGGAAAAAGAATACTCTGATGAGGCGTTACTTCAGAAAATTAAAGCCCACCAGTAATTAACTTCGGGTTTGTTTCTTACCCGTCCGTGATTTGTGCAGATACACAAGATACTCATCCCATAAGAATATTCGGCGTTGCATAAATACGGGATGAATTAGGCAAATATAGGTATCTCTCTAGACTTTAGGTAGTAAAGTAACAATCGAATTGAGTATTTAAGCATATCTACAGATTTGGAATAGCATCATGTTTTTCGCCGTTGCTGAATCATGGGATGATTTCATCCAATTTGTCATGAATTTTCAATGGTTTCAGCCGCCAATTCATCCCGCATTTATGCAACGCCGTTATTTATTAGTGATTACTTTACAGATGTGGTTTCTGGAACCAATATTGAACCAGAATGAATTATCCCTGCCTCTTGAATCCTTGAAAAAGCAGTTTCCCCTATAATCCGATGAGCCGCAGTCGTAGGATGAATACCATCCCAGAACAAAAACTGGTCTGGATTACCACAGATGGTAGAGCCAGATAGACAGGAACTACTTACATTTGTAAAACCAAACGCTGCCGGGTTGGCGATTGCATCTCGATATAAACTATTAGCATCTAAAGTCGCAATCTTCAGATGAGAATCTTGTTGAATCAATATTTTAAGTGAACGCCTTAAACTTTGATTATGTGCTTGTGTTAATGCATTCAGACTCATAGAATTTGTAGCGGCTTTCATTGCAGGTAACTGTCCTAAATCTGGTAAATTTGCTACCAAAAACTTTTGAGCGCCTATATCTGTAAGCAAGTTGATTGCACTGATTATATTTTTCACAGGAACAGTTGCACTGCTTACTCCTTGTAAATAATCATTTGCCCCTGCCCAAAACACATACAAAGCATCTGAATTTGTCTTTTGATGTCTTTGTGTAAACGACTGTACTTGCTGAAGTAAGCTAGGTACATAACTATTACCAGTGCTGCCAGTGGTTGCTCCTCCGTAAGCAAAATTATTAATTTGTTTAGTGGACAGATGCAAGCACTCGCTAAGATACTCAATCCAAACTCGACCATTCGAGTAACGCCCATGAAAGTAAGTTGGTAATGGTGGATATATTCCTCCTGTCGCTCGGAATACCATACCTGTATCTGAAAGACTGTCCCCGAATATATATACTTCGGTAAGAGAATGAGATTTATCTAGAAATTTTGTCATTACAACCATACTCAAAATTAAAACAACAAGTCCTGTTGTTAAAAGCCAGTTTTTTCTAAGCATTAAACCTTTCTGTAAACCTTAAAGGCTACAGTTTTGACTGTAAATCTTGAAACTAATTACAACTCTTGTTGATGGTTATCTTTATAACTAAAGATTAAGTTCACAATTATTACTTTTCTACACTAACAAATGATTTTTTAAAGCCCCGAAGTGAAACCGAATACTTTCTAGTGTGGATTTTGCCAATTGTCTTGGGCAAATTCCTCACTTTGGTATGACTCACCTCTGTGTATGAATGCTCTATGCGCTTGACCATTCGCTACAGTATCGAATATACGCTTGATAAAGAAAATCGTTGAGGCAGCACTTAGAGCAGAGACATTGGTGATCAGTGCTGATGTTCTGTCATCACAAGTTAATCAGCTAACAGACCCAGAAGCGATCGCTTTTGTCCAAATGGGATAGGTTCCTCGTAGTTTACGCTAAAATAACCATTCTCCGCAGCCGCTCAGGAAAGAGAATATAACTAATGGCTAACCTCAACCTCATTTCAGAATATAAAAGCTTTGGTGGCAAACTCGGTTTCTACAGTCATCACTCCTCCACCTGTAATGCCCAAATGCGCTTCAGCATCTATCAACCACCACAAGCAACTCGAAGTCCTGTACCGATTCTCTATTTCCTCTCTGGATTAACTTGCACGGAAGAGAATTTTATGGCGAAGGCGGGAGGGGTGCAGTGCTTTGCCGCTGAGTACGGTTTGATATTGGTTGCACCAGATACCAGTCCGCGTAATACTGGCA
>NZ_JAVRCA010000110.1:0-15804 GCF_034530995.1 Nostoc sp. DedQUE04
CTAACACTACTGAGCAGTCTGCTACTTTATCCTGATTACTGAATCGGTGTTCTAGAGATGTTTCTGTAAGAAGGCGTGGAAGTGCATATTGCAGTTGTGAGATTCCGTGTTTTAGTTCAGCATCATATACACGACCATCGGACTCATCAACCTCTATCCCTTTGTAGCAGTGAGGAGCATGGCTATCGAACTCAACCGTTACGTTAGATCGAAAAAATTTTTTGGAGAATTGATCAACAGCACGGATTGTGCGACCAAGTGTAATTGGCGAAAAGTCCAGGCGGTTAGGATCTGGAAAAAATAACCATTTAACATTGGGATGACGCTGCTTGCACTCTACTAAAAGCTCAAGTGTAGCCGTAATTTTATTTCGATTAGAGAAAGGCAAAAAAGCTGTTGCCTGTAGGTCAACCGAAAAGTCCTTGACAATACCAGAATCATCACGGGCATACGTGTAATCAGCGTCAACTGCAAATCCATGAGAGACAAGAGACTTTGCTACCTCAAACTCTAGAGGAAGACTTGAGGAAACAAGCTTACTTTTCCACTTAGCAGAACTAGCCATTCAATATTAATACAACAACAATAGTCATCAACCATAGTCCAAATATCCTACAGATACAAATAGCCTTTTGGTTAACGCCTCCAACAAAAACAAAACAGACTAATTTTTATCAGACACATTCTCACTGTAAACTCTATGTATAGTAGTCTACTTTGGATAAATAAGTAGTATGGTTCTGTCTATGTTTTAAGTAATTTATTTTTAATAGTATTTTTGTATTATTAACTTTTTGATCCATTGGGCGATTAATAAGTGTTGGCTTTAATGCAAAATAAAGCGATGAATGCGATCGCACCTCCTATTTCTCTACCAGGTTGATTTACAGTAGTAATTAGCGAGAATTGATACCGTCGACGCCATAAGTATTTGCGATCGCTTAATCTTAAATTGAAGGGTAAAAAACCCAGCTTCTCTATGAAAACCGGATTTTTAAGTAATTGTTAATTTATTTTTGAGCAATACAACAGGGCAATAAAGGCTTATTTACAACTTCTTTTATGTCTACTGAATTTAAAAAATCTTCCCAATATTTCTGAACTTCAGGATCGTTAGGACGCTGGCGGCGTAAATTAGCTAAAGTTCTTAGAGCATCTTCCCAAAATCCGGCTGTGGCAAATAAAACTGCCCGATCTAAGTCTGTGTTTGGTTGGTTTAACTGAAGAGATAGGTTTTCATCTTGCGATCGCACAATTGTACCTTCTACATAAGAGTCTTTATCGCGGTTATTAGGATCGCAAATCATCGAAAAAGTCCAATTGTACTCTTTACCGATTTGTAGAGATGGCTGATCGACAGGTACATTTACGCTAACAATACCATTCTGCCCAACAGGTTTGAAAGTTCCCTTATATAATGGGTCAATACTATCACCATCCCGTAAAACAAATTCTAGTGCTTGTACTGTTGTCGAGGTTTGAGGAACGTAGAAAAAGAATGTCGGACGTTCTGCTGTGGTTCGTTGAGCTTCCTTATCTGTTGGTGTCAAGGGAATAAGATATTGTCCAGTTTGAAAGCAACTTCCCCGTGTTCCTGCTGACCTTACCCTACCAGGTCTACCTGGGACAAAGGCGATCCGATTTCTACTGCTACCGCGTTGAATATAACCTGTAACATTTCTAATTGCAGCAGTAGCATACCTATCTCCAGGACGTAGCCGCTCTGCTTGCTGAAAATTCAATAAAGCTTTTCTATAATTTCTTCGTTTGGTTTCATTGTAGCCATTCAGCATATATTGAGTGTAAGCAGATTTTGCTTGTGCCAGTTGGTAAACTGATGTTGCCAAAACCTGAGTAATACTTACAGACTCGAAGGGGAGAAATGCTAAAGCAGCAAGCAGATAACTTGCCCAAAATCTATATTTCATGATGTTTATGTTAACTTGTAGTACATTATTTGGATATATATAATACAATAGCCTAAGCTTTACAGTGACAAGACTTTATTGTACATTCAAGGGTTTAAGACCCCAACCATACACGTAGCATATTTTGAGTCTGGGTTTAAATCCCTAACTCAAAATGTCTTGAATGCGTGAATTTTGAATGTGCTACTTTCTGGAAAGGCTGAAGTAGTATTGTAATTTTTTTCACAACAAAATTCCCAACTTTTTTCAGAAGTTGGGAATCTTAACCTTTGGATTTTCAGTAGTCTAAAGTTAATAGACTATTAGCTTTTGCCTATTCCTTAATAGACAGAAAAGTGAAATTAAAGATGCGCTATCCGGAACCCTTGTAGAGACGTAGCACTGCTACTTCTCTACATTATTTCTCACTCATATTTTTAATGAGGTACAGCCAATTGTTCATCGGCTACCTGAACATGATCGGTAACAATTTTGCGGAATACATCACCTTCAATTGTTTCTTGTTCTGCTAGCAAATCTACTAAACGCTCCAAAACTACGCGGTTTTCTTCCAACAGTTCTTTGGCCTTAATGTAGGAATTGCTAACAATTTCGCGCACTTGTGAATCAATTTTGGCAGCAATTTCTTCAGAATAGTCTGATTTATTCATCCAGTCACGTCCTAAAAATACCTCTCCACTCTGATTTTCCAAGGACAATGGGCCTAATTCTGACATTCCGAAGCGTGTCACCATCTGCCGCGCCATCCCTGTGACGTGTTGCAAGTCATTGCTTGCACCTGTGGTCACTTCTGGCTTCCCAAAAACAATTTCCTCGGCAGCGCGACCACCCAAAGTAGCAGTAATCCGGGATTTGAGTTGAGAACGGGAAATTAACCCCTGTTCTTCGTTGGGAGTAAACCAAGTTAATCCCAGTGCTTGTCCCCGTGGAATCAATGTCACTTTCTGTACCGGGTCATGGTCTTTGAGCAATGTGCCTACTAAAGCGTGTCCAACTTCATGATAGGCAATCAAGCGCTTGCTCTTGCTGTCTACTAAGGCGGTACCTTCCATACCTGCAACAACTCGGTCTACAGCAGCATCAATTTCTAAAAGAGTGACAGCTTCTTTACGTCTTCTAGCTGTGAGAATGGCGGCTTCGTTGAGTAAGTTGGCTAAATCTGCGCCAGTAAAACCAGGGGTGCGGCGAGCGATCGCTTCTAATGATACGCTAGGATCGATTTTCTTATTCCGGGCGTGGACTTGCAAAATTTCTAGTCGCCCTTTGAGATCGGGTGGATCGACCATCACTTGTCTGTCAAAGCGTCCCGGTCTGAGTAATGCTGTATCTAAAACATCTGGGCGGTTTGTGGCAGCAATAATAATAATACCTGTGTTACCTTCAAAACCATCCATTTCGGTGAGCAGTTGGTTCAAGGTTTGTTCGCGCTCGTCGTTACCGCCACCGATCCCAGCACCCCGTTGTCTGCCTACTGCGTCAATTTCATCGATAAATATTAGACAAGGGGCATTATCTTTGGCTTTCTTGAAAAGGTCGCGCACGCGAGATGCACCCACGCCAACGAACATTTCCACAAATTCTGAACCGGAAATACTGAAAAATGGTACACCGGCTTCACCTGCGATCGCTTTTGCTAGTAAAGTTTTACCAGTACCAGGAGGGCCAATTAACAGCACTCCTTTGGGAATCCGTGCGCCTACAGCAGTAAATCTTTCTGGCTGTTTCAGGAAAGTCACCACTTCTTCGAGTTCTTCTTTCGCTTCTTCAACCCCGGCGACATCTTCAAATTTCACTCCAGTTTTTGCCTCCATTTGGAAGCGAGCTTTGGATTTACCGAAATTCATCGCTTGGCTAGAAGCATTAGTAGAGCGCCGGAGGAACAATAGCATTAAAGCCACCAGTGGCAAAATCCACATCAAATTAATCAACAGTCCAACAGCAGCTCGACTGTTAGCAGAGGAAACTTCGCCAAAATCAACATTCTTCTCTTTGAGAATGTTGACTAACTCTGTGTTTTGTGCCAAAAGTCTCACCTGTTGCGGTGGTGTATTATCTTTTTGTCCCTTGAGATAAACCTTTGCTAGCTGTTCGGTTTCGTCAAGCTCTACTTTCTCGACTTCTCCCGCCTTCACTTTCTTGATCAAGTCACCATAATTTAGAGAAGCGGTTTCTGCCTTTTGTGCCATGACAGGAGTACTTCCGAAAATTCCTGGCAACATAATCAAACTAGCAGCAATTGCACCAACCCAAGCAACGCGCTTTGAGGACTGCCTTTTTATCAATGCTTTTTTTCCCGAATTTGTCATAATAATTACCCTTTGTCTGCTGGCACAAGTTAAGCGCTGGTTTTATGCCTATTCTTCTATCAAAAATTGTAATAACTGGAAATTACACTTTTCTTATCTAGTCTAACTTCCACACAAAAGCATTCCCAAGTTTCTTCAGGCTATTACATAAAGTTGAGCGATCGCTATCTAGATTTATGCAGTTGTTAAGACTAGACATTGGGTACAAGAGGCAAAGGTGCGCAGATAGGGGAAAACTTCCTCCTACTTCTCTCCTGCTCCCCTACTTCCTCAATCTCCAGTAGATATTAATTTGACACATTTCGGCACAAATCGCTAAGATAAACATAGTCATAACGATTCCGCTTTTTAAGAAATCTGGTGATAGTAGCTAGTTAATAGTTTGTGGGTTAATTATGGTGAAAATTATTGGCATTGGTGGTAGTTTAAGACCCAACTCTTATACCCAGCTTGCTTTAGAAGTTGCAGCGCAAAGGGTTGAAGCTGTAGGCGCAGAGGTAGAAATTCTCGATTTACGGCAGTTGCAGCTACCATTTTGCACTGGCGCAAAGGAGTATCCAGAGTATCCAGATGTTCAGCGCTTGCAAAATACAGTTAGTCAGGCTGATGGGTTAATTTTAGCAACGCCTGAGTATCATGGTGGAGTTAGTGGTGTCTTAAAAAATGCCCTGGATTTGATGAGCTTTGAGCAACTGTCTGATAAAGTCACAGGATTGATTAGTGTTTTGGGTGGTCAGTCTAATAGCAATGCCCTAAATGACTTACGGTTAATTGTACGATGGGTACATGGTTGGGTGATTCCCGAACAAATTGCGATCGGACAAGCTTGGGGTGCTTTTAGTCCCGAAGGAAAATTAGTAGATGAAAAGCTCTCTCAAAGATTCGATCAATTTGCTCAGAGTTTAGTTGATAATACTCGCAAATTACGGGGCGTAAATTAGTTTTAGGGTGGGCAAAGCTTTGCCCACCCTATTAAACTCAAACTTTACTTAATGATGATGGTGGTGATGATGGTGATCCCCAGCTAGTTGGGGATTAACTGCTAAAGGTTGCTCTGACAACAACTCTGCTATATGAGTATCAGCCCATTGCGCCGCCATTGCCAAAAATTCTGGATGGTCGTTGACGCAAGCCATTTGCACGTAGTTCGTGCCAGGATGCTGTTTTTCTAAAGCATGGATGATATGGTGTACATCCAATAGAGTTTCGTGGTTTTCTGTGGCAAAGCCAATTGGCATAAAAATTACCACTTTCGCACCCAATTGAATCAGGTTATTTGCAGCTTGCTCGGCATTTGGCTGTGTCCAATCAATTAAGGGTGTGTCATGATTGAGCCAACCTACCGAGATTAAGGGATAGCGGTTAATCAATTTATCCCGAACCAAGTCGTACATTGCTTCACTTTCGGCAATCCCAGAAGTAAAGCCTTTAGCTTTATGGGGACAGCCGTGATTCATTAACACAATACCGATTTGAGAAGGTAGATAAGCTCCAGCTAACTCAGCAATTTTCTCTTCAACCAGATGAGCCATTAAATCGATGTAGGCTGGTTCGTTGAAGAAAGAAGGAATGTAACGCTGTGCTTTAACCCAGTGTTCTTCACCATCAGTCAACTCAACCAGAGCATTGTTAACTTGCTCGATCGCAATCCCACTAGTAAAGATAGAATCAACAACCAGCAGTGGGTAAATTAGCAGCTTCTCGAAGCCTTGGTTTTTGATTTCTGCCAAGACTTGATTGGGTAGGAAAGGAGCGCAAAAGTTGAAAGCCTTGAAAACTTGAACCTTATCGCCCCATTTTTCTTGTAAATTCTTCTCAATCCCAGCCCGTTGCTGTTCAAAGATGGCATTGTGTGGGGAAATAAAATCGTGGTGTGTGTGTCCCCACTCATGGCGGTCAAATAGCGCCAAAAGCTTTGCCAGAGGTGGATAAATCCAGGTTGGTACTGGTGCGAATTTTGCTGTCAGTAGATTTAAAGCCTGTTCGTTATAGTTGGCGAAATCTTCGTAGCTTTCGACTTCGCCGTAGCCCATAAGCAGTACGGCTACACGGTCTTTACCTGATAGATGCTCGTGGGTGTGTTGTACTTTTTCCGGCGTGGCAACCACAATTAGTTCCTCAATATAACCAGAGTGCAGAGAAATATAACGTTAGGGAACAGTTTGCACATTTTCCCTACTTGTAACTTATTATCCCATCCTGGGGGATAGGATAGGTGGGAAAATCAAAATAATACATCAAAAGTAAGACTTTTGTGGGGCATTGGGTATGGGAAATTAAACTATGCGCCATTTCGTATGTCGCTGAAATAGCGAAAGCGGTTAAAATGCCGAAAAGCCGCCTTCTTAGGCACAAGAATTAAACAACATAGAATTAAAGTATGAACATAACTGCTGAGGAGTTGCGTAGAAGACTTGCTGCTGGGGAGAGAGATTTTGCTGGGATTATAGTTCGGGAAGGCGAAATTCTTGATGGTATTAACCTCAGAAATGTTAATTTGAGAGGAGCCAGCTTTCATTCCGTCTCCTTGGTTGGAGCTGACTTGAGCCATGCCTTGTTGAGTGGAGCGTATCTCTCCGAAGCTGTTTTGGACGGAGCCGATTTGCACAGAGCCGATTTGCATGGAACTGGTTTCTGGAAGGCTAGTCTTCGCAATTGCAATCTCTGCGGTGCCCAGTTGAATGGAGCTGACTTGGGAGTTACTAATTGTTGTGGTGCTAACCTGAGTGAGGCTGATCTGCGAGGAGCTAGGATGGATAATACTAGGTTGAAAGGTGCTAACCTGAGTCATGCCGATCTCAGAGGTGCTGAGGATGTCTACCTTGAAGGGGCCATTCTCCACGAAACCATCATGCCAGATGGAAGTATCCAGAGTAGTTGATGCTGATGTAAGTAGATTTTCAAAAATCTCTGATTCTGGTGACAGCTTTTTAAGCGTTTGGTGCATCCACTACTTATGGTTCCAAGTTTCGACGATACCATCCTCAAATACTTTTCTCGCCTAGAAGACCCAAGAATTGAGCGAACCAAACAGCATCTGTTGATAGATATTATTGCGATCGCAATTTTAGCGGTCATCAATGGAGCAGATAGCTGGATAGCAATTGAAACTTATACTCAATCCAAACGAGAATGGCTGGAAACGTTTTTAAGATTACCCAACAGTATTCCCTCCTATGACACAATCCACGAAGTTATAATATTTGTCGTAAACATTTCTACGGCATTATTATATTTAGTTACGGCATAGTTATAGAATCTTCTGGCGGCGAAAAGTTGTTCTTCTACTTCACTTAATAAATATTGTAATTGAATAAAATAGTCGTTTATTTTTAATTCGGGATATGCTTCAACTATTAGTATAATTTTGCTTAACATTATCGAAATTTGGTCTTCTACAGCAACTCGGCTATTATTACTTAAATTTTTTGAAGTTATTGTACTTCTGAGCCTGCTAATTTCTATCAATGTTTTTTGCTCAAATTGCATATATATTTGAGCTAATGTAACAAGTCTAGGTATCAAATCGCTTCTTTTTTGCAGAATCACATCAACAGTAGAAAATGCATTATCAACTTGATTCTTTTTTTTAATTAAACTATTGTATAGAATTATAAAAATAATTAGAATAAAAACAATAAGGCTAATTATAAAAGTAAACATTTGATTGATTAGATTAATCTAATGTTATTTATAATCAAAAATCCTTCTTTTATCAAATAGTATTATTTCGGAAAAATATGTAAAGAGGCTATAATTTCCTCAGTAAAAGCAAGGTAATATATATAAACTCCTTGATTTTTGAAAAAAACTCTGTACATCGTAAGACTCAAAAAATCAAAGATAGTGTTATAGATGAGTATAATTATTTGCCCTGGAATTCATGAGCCAGAGTTAACTGAAAGCTTTAGAGTCGGATTGTTAGATTTAGTTTCTAATAGCGCGATCGCACATAACCCCACAAATATACTGGTTTATCCTGGTAAAGATGTTTTGGTTTTATCACCATTGCACATTTTGCAGTTTTTGCGCGATCGCTTGACCGACTCTTTAGAATCACCAATTATATTCATAAGCTTTAGTGCTGGGGTAGTTGGGGCAATAGGGGCAGCACATTTGTGGCAACTCTTGGGTGGTCGTGTGAAAGCGTTTATTGCTATAGATGGATGGGGAGTACCACTACAGGGAAATTTCCCGATTCATCGGATAAGTCATGATTATTTCACTCATTGGAGTTCATGTTTACTTGGTAGTGGGCAAAATAACTTTTATGCAGAACCAGGAGTCGATCATTTGTCCATCTGGAAATCTCCCCAAACTGTACAAGGCTGCTGGGTAGATTCATCCATCAAGATTATTCCACCCAAAGGTCGTCTGACAGCAGCTGAATTTTTGCTTATGCTGTTAAAGCACTATGAAGCAAATTAATCCGGACAACAGAATTAGGAGTTAGGAGTTAGGAGTTAGGAGTTTGGGGTTAGGAGTTTGGAGTTTGAAGTTAGGAGTTAAGAGTTTGGAGTTTGGAGTTTGGAATCAACATTTATTCTCCCCTCTGTCTAATGCCCCATGCCCCATGCCCCATGCCCCATGCCCCATGCCCCATGCCTCATACCCCATGCCCCATGCCCCATCTACCCAAAGTATCTAATGTTTCCAACTGAACCAGCTGCTGTTAATAACGGGTTTAGCGCACTGCTAAAAAACCGTGGTTTTATGCTCCTGTGGATTGGGCAACTTCTATCCCAATTAGCAGATAAGGTCTTCTTCGTTTTGCTGATTGCTCTGCTGGAGAACTACCCACCGCTTCCTGGGTTGGCACAAAACTCAATGTACTCAACCTTGATGCTGTCCTTTACAATCCCAGCAATTTTGTTCGGCTCTGCCGGTGGCATCTTTGTTGACCGATTGCCAAAAAAGCTGATAATGGTCGGCTCAGATGTCGTGCGGGGAATATTAACGCTGTGTCTTCCCTTGTTACCTCGCCAATTCCTGATTTTGTTAATCCTGACTTTTGCCATTTCCACGGTGACGCAGTTTTTTGCACCAGCCGAGCAAGCAGCAATTCCCTTGTTAGTGAAGCGAGAAAATTTGTTGGCAGCTAATGCGCTGTTTAGCAGCACGATGATGGGAGCTTTAATTGTTGGTTTTGCCATTGGAGAGCCGATTTTGAGTTTGTCGAAAAGCTGGATGGGAGAAGAATACGGTCAAGAGCTTGTGGTTGGTGGATTATATATATTATCGGCTGCAATTATGCAGCCAATTAAGTTTAAAGAAGACAAACCTCACCGGGAACATCGGGCATCAAATCACCCTTGGGCTGAATTTACTGAGAGCCTGCGCTATCTCAGGAAAAACCCTTTGATCTTGAACGCTATGCTGCAACTGACAACCTTATATTGTGTGTTTGCAGCCTTAACAGTGCTGACGATTCGATTAGCTGAGGAGTTTGGTCTAAAAGAAAAACAGTTTGGCTTTTTCTTGGCAGCAGCAGGAGTAGGTATGGTCTTTGGTGCGGCAATTTTAGGTCACTGGGGTGATAAATTGCATCGCAAGCCTCTACCTTTAATTGGATTTTTGATGATCGCACTAGTTTTAGGAGTGTTCACTTTTACGCACAACTTGTTGCTGGCGCTAGGACTCTGTGCATTTTTGGGTGTAGGTGCTGCCTTAATTGGTGTCCCCATGCAAACTTTAATTCAACAGCAAACACCACCGACCATGCACGGTAAAGTATTTGGCTTTCAAAATCATGCCGTCAACATCGCTCTGGCATTACCTCTGGCGATTACTGGCCCATTAACTGATGCTCTGGGCTTGCGATTTATACTAGTAGGAATGAGTATTGTTGTCGTGGTTGTCGGTGTTTGGGCTTGGAAAAATACCCGCAATGTCTTGCAAGACGTAATTTAATTAATGTAGGCTAATAATCTAGCTTTATATCTAATATATAAAATTCTCAGAATTTAATTGGACTTTTCCATTAAAATGAAATCTTAACTACAGAATTCAGCATTAACTTTAGCTATAGTCTGAGGTTTGACCGTGCGATCGCTTTCCCCAATTAGTCTCCCACAAATCGAGAATCACAAACAGTCTCGTGCTTCTAGTCCGCCAGTCGTGCCCAAGCGTGCATCTGGCGGTTTTGCTCTGCTTGACAGCCTTCATCGCCACGGCGTTGATTATATTTTTGGTTATCCTGGTGGGGCAATTCTCCCAATTTACGATGACCTATATAAGGTGGAAGCAACTGGTGCTATGAAGCACATTCTCGTGAGACACGAGCAAGGCGCAGCCCACGCTGCTGATGGTTATGCCCGTGCTACAGGCAAAGTAGGAGTATGCTTTGGTACTTCTGGCCCAGGAGCAACTAACTTGGTGACAGGCATCGCCACCGCCTACATGGATTCAATCCCGATGATTATAGTCACGGGACAGGTAGCACGTCCGTCGATTGGTACAGATGCGTTTCAAGAAACTGATATTTACGGGATTACCCTACCAATCGTGAAGCACTCTTATGTGGTACGCGATCCCAAGGATATGGCGCGAATTGTCGCCGAAGCATTCCACATCGCTAGCACTGGGCGTCCGGGGCCAGTTTTGATTGATGTCCCCAAAGATGTAGCTCTAGAAGAATTTGACTATGTACCTGTAAAACCAGGTTCAGTCAAGTTACGCGGTTATCGTCCCACGGTGAAGGGAAATCCCCGACAAATTCATGCCGCCATCCAGTTGATTACTGAAAGTCGCCGTCCGCTATTGTATGTGGGTGGTGGTGCGATCGCAGCTGGCGCTCATGAAGAAATCAAACAACTAGCTGAATTATTCGATATCCCTGTCACCACAACCTTAATGGGGATCGGTGCCTTTGACGAACATCATCCCCTCGCTTTGGGAATGTTGGGGATGCACGGCACTGCTTACGCTAACTTCGCTGTTAGTGATTGTGACTTGCTGATTTGCGTCGGCGCTAGATTTGATGATCGCGTTACAGGTAAGTTAGACGAATTCGCTTCCCGCGCCAAAGTAATTCACATTGACATCGATCCAGCAGAAGTCGGCAAAAACCGCATTCCCGAAGTGCCCATCGTCGGCGATGTACGGAACGTGTTGATAGACTTGTTGCGTCGCTGCAAAGAAGCAGGGATTAAGGCTACACCAAATCAAAACCAAGAGTGGCTGAATCTAGTTAACCGTTGGCGCGATGAGTATCCTCTCATAGTGCCGCAGCATCCCGACAGCATTTCACCCCAAGAAGTAATTGTAGAAGTCAATCGCCAAGCACCCCACGCTTTCTACACCACAGATGTCGGACAGCATCAAATGTGGGCAGCACAATTCCTAAAGAATGGCCCAAGGCGCTGGATTTCTAGCGCTGGTTTGGGAACGATGGGTTTTGGCTTACCTGCGGCAATTGGCGCGAAAGTGGCGTTTCCTGATGAAGAAGTCATCTGTATTAGCGGTGATGCTAGTTTCCAAATGTGTTTGCAGGAACTAGGAACAGCCGCACAGTATGGAATAAATGTCAAGACAATAATCCTCAATAACGGCTGGCAAGGGATGGTACGCCAGTGGCAGCAAGCCTTCTATGGTGAGCGTTACTCATGCTCCGACATGGAAATAGGAATGCCAGACGTAGAGTTATTGGGAAAAGCTTATGGCATCAAGGGCATGATAATAAGCGATCGTAGTCAATTAAAAGATGCGATCGCCGAAATGCTGGCACACAAAGGGCCAGTAATCTTAAATGTCCACGTCACCAGAGACGAAAACTGCTATCCAATGGTAGCCCCTGGTAAGAGCAACGCTCAAATGGTCGGCTTGCAGAAGCAACCGCCCAAAGCCGCAGCCGAGCCAGTGTATTGTAGCCATTGCAATGCCAAAAATGCTCCTACGCACAACTTCTGTGCTGAGTGTGGCACAAAGCTGTAACGGTTTTTGATAATTTCGACTAGAGAGATAGGGGAGCAAGGATGAAGGGGAGCAGGATGCAGAAATTTCCCTAATTCCTGCCCCCTTTTCTCTTACGTAGGCATCCCTTAATCTTCCTGATGAGGTTGAGGTAAAAAGATATTTCCTAAATAATTCACTAAATCGCTTTGACTGTTGGAATCTAACAGCACCTCAGCTAATTCTTCTAATTGAGTAATCGATAATGTGCAAATCTGCTGTTATATTTCTGTTTTAATTGCAGCAAAGCGTTCTGAAAACTACTTATCAAACTTAGGTTTTATTAAAAATTCATATACTTTTTGCTTTAGTTAGTTAAATATGCGAGTGAGAGTTGATTTTAGATAAATCAGTTTTTTTTAAAAATTCAGTAACATTCCTCTTTTATTAAAAAGTTAAATATAAATACAATATTAAAAGTTGTGCTGGCTTAGTTGATTAAAAAATGTCAATTATTCCAGGTGTATCTATTTGCTAACTTTTTTCAGACAGATTCAGTAGTCTTAAAATAACTGCTCTCTTTCTTTTATAAAAGAGAGTTGAGCTTCCTATTGATTGAGAAAAGTAGATTGTTGTTAGCGAATTAATGTACTAAGCATTAATAGTCTGTTCATTTGAAATCGCTGTGTTCAAGTTTATTGGACAACAGCGTAATGACTTATATGGAAAAATTGCAGTTTTATTTCTAACTGAGAACAAACACAACTTCTTTAAGCTTTGAATACTTCTCAACGCATATAATCAATCCCAATCCCTATGCAACAATATATTTCTCATTTGCTCGTACTGGTATTAGGAACAAGTTCAACTTTCCTTGTTACTCCATCTCAAGCTCAAACTCCGGTAAAAACCAACAATCAAAATCCTAAGAATGTTACTTCCATATCTTCAAGTTCACCTTCGGCTACCCAATTAAGTGATTTTACCAATTCTACTAATAGCAAACCATCTCTTCTTTCTGAGGTAACTAATAACTCTTCTGCTACTAATACCAATATAACAGCAAATAAACCTCGTCCACGGGTTCCTATATTCAGCAGAATTTTTCCTACACCTTCGATGCAGCAATAATTAGCAATTAAACATTTAGTTTACTTGCTTAGGTCGATCAAAATTTGCATTCATACATTTTGACCTCTCTCCTTAAAGGAGAGAGGCTTTGAATTGTTACTCCCTAATGCTTGTAGGGAAGGGCTGTTTTTGTTAGCTATATATTGGACTCACTGAGAACCAGTATATATATCAGGCATACTCTGATTTGATTTATGCTTGCAGCTGACAGAGGATTAAGCCAAACCATTGATTTGGATCTCTCCACACATGAAGAGGTAGTAAACCTTGTGCAGTTAGTTGCTCTTTGATAAGATCAAGGTTAAATTTGCGGGAAATTTCGGTGAGGATAGTCTCACCTTGTGCAAAATTAACCTTAAGATTAAGAGCGCATAATTCTACAATTTGCGATCGCAAGCTGCGTAAATGCATTTCTATTTGATGCTCGCTTTCATTGTAAAATGCTCGGTGTTCAAACTGGCTAGTGTCAAAGTTACCCTCAAACCGCTGATTTAAATGTTCCAGCATATTGAGGTTAAATGCAGCTGTCACTCCCTGGCTGTCGTTATAAGCTGGTTCCAAAATCTGTTTTGGCTTTCGTAAATCTATCCCCAATAAAAAATACTCACCTACTTGTAGAGCATTGGTAATTTGAGAAAAGAACACATCACACTCATCAGGGGTAAGATTACCTAAGCTGCTACCAATAAAACAAATCATCCGACTCGGTAATTGCGTTGGTAGGAGTTTTGCAAGGGCTAATTCATAGGTTCCCGCTAGTGCATAAACTTGGAGTAAGGGATAATCTTTTAATAACTGCTTGGCACTATTTTCCAACATACCTGCACTCACATCAATTGGTAGGTAATGCAGAGGATAGCCTAGTTGCTGATAGGCATCTAGTAAAATGCGGGTTTTACTAGAACTACCACTGCCAAGTTCTACCAATTCACAAACGCCAGTTATCTTGGCAATTTCACCAGCATACTGTTGTAAAATCGTTGTTTCTGTGCGTGTAAGATAATATTCTGGTAAATCGCAGATTTGCTCAAACAGATCGGAACCACGGTCATCATAAAAGTAACAAGGGGGTAGAGATTTAGGTGTTTGAGTTAATCCCTTCACTACATCACTCCCAACACTAGGTGCAACTATTTGAGTTGCTCCTACCAAACGTTCTATCTCCAAGCGTTTTTCAACGCTGCTTTGAGAAGTAACCTTGCTGTTAATAGCTTTAGATATCGACATGAAACCTCCGTTTGCTTGGCGTAATAGGTTACTTTGATAGCAGACCTTTACTCCAATCAGTGAAACACATAGCCATAGTTAATAAAATCATGCTTGAGCAATATAGCTCAAGCTTTCAAGCTATTTTTCAGCATTTTTCCATTAAAATAGTAGCAAGTAAGTGCTTAAGTGCTATGTTCTCGCAGCGATAAAGATTTGATATAGGCAATATACCCCAAGTACCAGCAAATAGCAGATCGAGTCAGAATGAGGTTGACTAAAGAATGTGGCTTCGTCATATCTGGAATAGCGCAAAAGTTTTCTAGCGATATTCATCGTAGGCTGGAAAAATAGCCTCTTTCACACTAGATTTGCTCAATTTGAATCTCATAGTCTGCTCCCACACTAATGATGCTATTTTCTGGGCAAGCAATCCAATTACCTAGAAATATATGAATATTCCAACTTCTCTTAACACAATTATTAGGCAACAGTCTTACCCGTTTTTATTCGCCATCATTAGTGGTTCTCACTTATATGGCTTTCCCTCACCCGATTCTGATTATGACTTGCGTGGTGTGCATATTTTACCAGTTCAAGAAGTAGTGGGATTACACACTAAAAATGAAACTATTGAAGTTTCAGAAGTTCGCGAATCTTTAGAAATTGATTTAGTAACTCATGATGTCAAAAAATTCTTTTTGATGCTACTTAAAAAGAATGGTTATGTGTTGGAACAATTGTATTCTCCTTTAATATTAATAACCTCACCTGAACATGAGGAATTGAAAATTATTGCTAAAAATTGTATTACCCGTCATCATAGCTACCATTATTTTGGTTTTGCCGCAACACAATGGAAACTTTTTGAGAAAGAACATATACATCGAATTAAGCCATTACTTTATGTTTACCGAGTTATATTAACTGGTATCTATCTAATGCAAACAGGAGTAGTTGAGTCTAATTTAGTTAAGCTAAATGAGGTTTTTAATTTACCCTATATTTCTGATTTGATCTCCCAAAAATTAACAGATACAGAAAAATCTATTTTGTCAGATGTTAATGTAGCTTTTTATCAAAGAGAATATGAACGTCTGCATAATAAGTTACAAGATGCATATCAATCTAGCTCATTACCAGAAGCACCTTCAGCTAATGCAGATTTGGATAATTTGTTAATACGCCTGAGAACAAAGAGCTATAAATTATAAGCTTTTAACTCCTCACTACTAGCCTTTTTAAACAAGATAAATTTAGAGATTGAAAATTCTGCGTGATTTATAGGAACCTATCCCACTAATACCAAAATGTGATAATCTACTTTCTGAATAAGAGGGGGT
>NZ_JAVRCA010000111.1:0-15180 GCF_034530995.1 Nostoc sp. DedQUE04
CGATAGTTTAGGGGTTGCCCTACGCAAAAATAGCTCGATGCCAGGAACCATAATTCAAACAAAAGCCCCACGCTCACACCGCCTGGGGCTTTTTGTTTCTCCCAGAAATGCCACATTAGATAGGTTAATTTAATGTGAGTTCGATGCATAAAAAACGGCAAAAAGCTTGCTAGATATAAAATATGAGAAATTGGGCAAGTGCATTGTGAGAGGTTAAGGTCAAATACCATTTGTCAACAAGCAATAGTACTTAAAATATTGCTAAAAATAGGCTCGGAAAGATAATTTTTGAGCAGACGATGCCTTACGGCGGGCTACGCCTACGCCTCATCTTGATACGCATGATTCATTCTTGCCCAATAAGTTCAGTACAAGAGTTAATTTAATTTCTTCGTTTTTCCTCAATTTTCAGCATAATTTCTAATTGAAAAAAGTAAGCTTATCTTAAACTCTCACGATGGGGCAGGTGTAATGTTGCTTTCTGGTTTGAAAGCTTATAAATACAAAATTATGAAGTCTCTCAATTAACAATTTCTACAACTATAAATTAGGTTAGCGATCGCACGAAGTAATTTAGCTGGCTCCACTGGTTTGGTGATATGCTGCCCAAATCCGGCGGCAATTGCCTGTTGATAATCAACCTCACCAGCATAAGCTGTAAGGGCGATCGCGGGAATTTTTCCTCCAAGTTCTGGTGACATAGCTCTAATCTGACGAATCAGCATATAGCCGTCTACTTCTGGCATTCCAATGTCGCTTAACAGCAAATTTGGCTGGAACTGAGGCATAATTCGTAGTGCTTCCATCGCAGATGTCGCCTGGATTACTACCGCGCCAGATTGCTCCAAAATGAAAGCAATTAACTCTCGTGTATCCCGCTCATCATCCACAAGCAGAACTTTCAACCCCTTGAAATCGGGCAAATTATCAGCTTGAGAGGCTATCTGATGGCTATTTAGATCGATCTGGATGAGCGGTAGCATGACTGTAAAGGTTGCTCCCTGTTCTTCACCCAAACTTTCTGCCTTAACTGTGCCACCGTGTAGCTCAATAATGTGACGAACAATAGCTAATCCTAAGCCCAGTCCGCCGAATTTTCTAGTGGTTGCGCCATCAGCTTGTCGAAAGTAGTCAAAGACGAATGGTAAAAAGTCAGGGCTAATTCCCTTACCTGTATCACTGACTCGCAATTGAACTTGAGAACCAACAGACTCTAAACTGATTTCTATTTCTCCACCTTGAGGTGTAAACTTAATAGCATTGGAAACTAGATTCCAGATAACTTGCTGCAAGCGATTAGAATCACCTGTAACTAAAAATTTAGAATTTGAAGTTTGGCATTTTAAAGTGTTAGGTTGCTGATTAAAATCGATAGAGTTTAAATTTCTTTGAGAATTTTCTAATCCAAAATCCTTCGATGGTTCCTGAGTCTTGTCCTTTGCGTAGCGTCCCGCAGGTAAGGACTGAGTGCTTGCGTCGAAGTCTAAAATCGTAAATTGCAAATCGATCGATTTGGCTTCAGCGGCTAGACGTACAGTTTCTATTGCTGCGGCGATCGCAGTTTCTAAATTCACATGAGCAATATTCAGACTCAGCTTACCTTGGAGAATGCGAGAGACATCCAGTAAATCTTCGATTAATTGGGTTTGCAGCTTGGCATTGCGCTCAATGGTTTCGAGAGCGCGAGTAGTGGTTTCTTCATCATACTTTTTCGTTTGTAGTAATTTCGACCATCCCAAAATCGGGTTTAGCGGCGTGCGAAGTTCGTGGGAAAGCACTGCCAAAAACTCATCTTTGATTCGATTAGCTTGGATTAATTCTTCTTTCCGTCGCTGTAACGAAGCCATTAACTGAGCGCGTTCCAGAGCAACCGCCACCTGATCGGAAGTTGCTTGAAATAAAGCTATTTCCCCAGAAGTGAAATTGGTACGGGTGCGACTGGCAAAGCAGAGGACACCAAGCAGCTTTCCTTGAGCAATTAACGGTTGACCTGCATAGGCTGTAATTCCTAAAGCATGGAGGATATTGGCATGGGGATGGGTAGAGTGCGGCACATTATTGACGACGATTTGACGGCGTTCTTGCACCACTAATCCGCATATCCCTTGATTAAATTCCAGGTATTCAATTGCTTGAAATACTTCATCAGTAATGCCGTTCCAAGCTACTAACCGAAGTTTCTGCTTATGTTCGTGTGTATCGATTAAATAGTGAAAGTAACAGTGCAAATCCATTTGCGCCGAGAGTTTGTTAAACAAGCTGTTCATTAGATCCAAAGGGCGCTCGGTTGAAAGCAAATCACTGGTCGTTTCCGAAAGCAGTTTAAGTCTTTCACTGCGTTCTTGTAAGGCTTGTTCTGCAAGCTGACGTTCGCGAAGGGCGCGTTCGCGTTCGGTAATGTCAATTGCAACCCCTCCTACCAAACGTTGACCAGAGGCATCGGCAATGGGAAACTTATAAACAAAAAATTCGCCAAGGGTGCCATCTGTGCGTGGGGCAGACTCAATCGTTTGAACAACCTGATTCCTTTCGGCAACTATTCTAATGTTATCGAGGAGGGGTTGAGCAATTTGGACTGGGTATAGGTCAAAAATGTTTTTATCGATCGCCTTATTTGTTGCTACATTGAACGTGCTTAAATAAGTTGGACTGAGATAAAGTACGCGTCCGTATGCATTCGTAATCCATGCGGCGGCAGGAATATTATCCATAAAAGCTTGAAATTGCTCTTGGCTCTGACTCAGTGCTTTTTTAGCTTGTTTGAGATCGCTAATATCCAGAATGAATGCGATTGATTTATGCCGAGATTCTCCTAAAAGGGAGTAGCCAACTACAACTGGGACGCTGGAACCATCTTTGCGAATAAATTCCTTCTCATAAGGAGTACAGGTTCCCTTCGCTATTGCTTCGGCAATAGCCAATTCGTCTAAATATTGATACTCAGGTGGCGTGATATCAGTCCAGCTTAATCTACCTGCTTGGATATCCTCTTGGGTATAGCCGACAATTCGCAAAAACTCGTCATTGGCTTCAGTGATGCTACCATTCACATCACCAAAGAGAATGCCAACTATATTAGCTTTCACAAAACTCCTGAGCCGTTCCTCACTTGCTTGGATTGCTGCTTCTACCTGTTTGCGTTCGCTGATATCTGTAGTGCTGCCAACTAAACGTACTGGCTTTCCATTAGCATCCCGTTGCACTACTATTCCTCGATCTAATACATAGATATACTGATTGTTTTTGTTACGAATTCGGTATTCGGCAGCATAGCGATCGCTATTTCCCAAAGCAAGTATCGCCTCTTGTACGCTTGGCAAATCTTCTGGATGAACAAGCTCACACCACCAATTACCAGTTGCTTCAGCTTCTGCGAGGGAATAGCCCAAAATTCGAGTTAACCCATCAGTTCTTTCAACGCTATCTTGTTCTATATTCCAGTCATAAATCAGACAGTTGACCGCAGATGCGGCTAACTCAAACCGCTCGTTCGCTAATCTCAGACGCTCCTCTTTCTGTCGCAAAGTTCGTTCTACTTGTTTGCGTTCAGTGATGTCTCGGAAGAAAATGTCAAGACCATCTTCACTGGGATAGGCGTGAATCTCTAGCCACAAGTCATATTTGGATGGTAAGTAGTAGTGATACTCGAAATGGACGGGAATTTGCTTTGCCATCGCCCGTCGGTAATTTAGCTCTAAATTTGTGCCTAACGATATCGGCCACTCCTCCCAGTGCGACTTACCAATAACCTCTGTCCGGGGTCTACCGTTAATTCGCTCTGCTTGGGCATTTTGGTAGATGATTCGCCAATCTCGGTCTAGAGTCATAAATGCATCACTCATGTTTTCTAGAGTGCGTGTGTTCCGCTGATTGGCTTGCTGTAATGCTGCTTCTGCTTGTTTGCGTTCGCGTAGCGCAGCTTGCTGTTCGCTCAAATCAACAACAAAGGCAATGACCGTTTCTTGAGTGTCTCCCAGCATTACAGAACCGAGCAGAACCGGAATGCGATCGCCATCTTTACGAATGTATTCTTTCTCAAAAGGCTTACATATTCCAGTAGTTTTTACTTCTTCCACCGAACGTTCGCTCAAAAGAAGATATTCAGGTGGGGTAATCTCGCGCCAGTTTATTTGGTTAGCAGAAAAATCTTCTCGCGTATAGCCGATCATCTTCAGAAAAGCATCAT
Organism: Nostoc sp. DedQUE04; assembly: GCF_034530995.1. Taxonomy (NCBI): domain Bacteria; kingdom Bacillati; phylum Cyanobacteriota; class Cyanophyceae; order Nostocales; family Nostocaceae; genus Nostoc; species Nostoc sp. DedQUE04. The sequence continues at coordinate 4,187 of NZ_JAVRCA010000111.1, forward strand.
TGGCTTCGACGATGCAGCCGTTGTTCATATTAGTTACGATTACCCCAATGATGTTGGATTCTGCCAATCGGCTAAACCGCATTTCGCTATTTTGCAACAATTTGAGGCTTGTCTCTGCTTTGCGTCTAGCAGTTCGCAACTCTGAAGAAAGCGCAGTAATTAAGAAGGATACTAGTGAGAATGTGGTTAATCGTACCAGGACTTTCAGGCTGAGAAAATCGAAGGAGTAGACTGGATCGATTAAAAAATAGAGCGCAGTTGTCACAGATAAAGCGATCGCTAGCACTCCTAGTCTCATACCACCATACCAGGCGCTAACTGCCACAACAGCATAAAATAATGTAAATACGCTCGGATCGAAAACTGGCAGTAACACTTTTGTCAACAGCATTGCCGTCATGACTGCCAGAATCATCACACTAAAAGCTATGAACCGAGAACGCATCATCAAAATTTTTTCAGGTACTTTCACCATCATCTTAAGAGTCCTCCCGTTGCTCCAATTTTGGGAGATACTCATTCGCTAATCTTTTGTCTGCTTTGCCCATCTTCTCTAACATTTCTTCAATCAGCTTTAGTGCCATCTGTGAAGGCACTGTAGCTCCGTTCTCCCAACGATTGATTGTTCGTAGGGAAACTCCTAACTTAGCTGCAAACTTTTCTTGAGAGAGATCGAGTTGCTGCCGAAGTTGACGGATAAAATCTGAAATTTTGAGTGGCTTTTCTAGTTCCATAGTAGGAAGAGTAAGACAGATGTCTCGCCATTCGTCTCCAGCTTGAGGAAGAATTTAAATAATCATTAGTCGTTATCAATTTCATCTTTTGGCGAAACATCAAAATTCAGTTATCGTCTTCACGGCTTAGTGTTTAGTGTAGAAGGTATATCTAAAATAAACATTAAGTTTTGCTTGGTATGGGATAGCAAGATAGTATTATCTGAGGCAATTTGACTAAATAATTATTAGCGATCGCACACAGCCAGATAATTGCTAGTGCGCCACACTTTCATGATTCATATTTAAATTAATTTGTTATATATAAAGTTAATTTTGTACTTGATAAAAGCTTTTTTACCTCGCTAGTTTAGTAACTACAGCAGTTTACAACTTCTCTACGAACGCGAACAGCATGTCGCAGACAGAGGCTACACCAAGGTGAGTACAGATAATTGTATGGTAAAACATGTTGTTATCTCTACTTTTGTACTGGATTCAACCGAACTACGTTGTCAATCTAAAATAGATTCTAAAATATGTAGTTAGTTTTACTTCTATGGTCAGATGCCAGTCAAAAAATTAGAAAGTTACGATCCACTATTGATAAAACTTTTGCCTAATCCTCATCTTTAACTGTTTTGATTAATCAACACTCCGAAAACTTATTAAACAGTCAACAGGAAAATTCACCAGATGAAGGCTATATATTTAACTGGTTTGATTGGTTTTGTCTTTGGTATCCTCCAGGGTGGTTAATTTTATTCAACCGCCATTGGCAGCACTATCACACAGATCCAGATGGTTGGAATTGGCTAGAATATGGATTATTTTTAATTCCTGGCGGATTTTATCTAGCGTTGCTGAGTCGCTGGTTGCGTTTGGGTTTTCGTTCACCTCGAAAAGAAGTTGGTGAATTCGCTCCTAAATATCAACAAGCTTTTGGCAAAGAAATTCTGGCCCCTATCGTTAAATACTATTTTCGGGGAGAGTTGCAACAAGTTGAAAACTTGCCGCCAACAGGGCCATTGATTGTGGCAATGAATCATGCCGGGATGTGTTTCCCTTGGGACTTTTTAACCTTGGCTTATTTATTAAGTGAAGCCAAAGAATGGGTAGTGCAACCCATCGCCAATCCAGTATTATTTGAGCATCCTTGGATGATTTGGTGGCTACCACCTCAATGGTCGCAGGTTTTAGGTGGAGTGCGAGCCGAATTAGATGATTTTGAGGGGGCGCTTGCTGAAGGTAAAATTCTTTTATATGCACCCGAAGGTGTTCGCGGGCCTTTGAAAGGTTGGAGAAGACGCTATCAACTAGAAAAGTTTGATGTGAGCTTTATTCAGTTGAGCGATCGCTATCATATTCCCATTCTGCCAGTAGTTTGCATCGGCAGTGAATCTCTGCATCCTTGGGCCGTTAATTTCACCAAGTTACAACGACTAGTCAAACTACCATTCTTACCTTTGTCGCTTTTGATGTTTGCCTTACTTCTGTTTCCCTCAATGGGAATTTGGGCAATGAGAACTCGTTTGCGTTACTTTATTCAACCTTTGGAATTAGTAGAATTGCACAACCACTCAAACAAAAGGCGTGCAGTAACCTATCAACAAGCACAACAACTACGAGAAAAACTGCAACTCAAAATTAATCATTTTTTGGGTAAATCTTAATATTATAAGCTAAAAACTGTTGATTATAACAGGTTTACAATGTCGTTAAATTCAATGAAAACTGCTGTAACACCAATTTTGTATGAAGATGCACTAAACCATATTTAAGTACAAGACAGAAGAAAGAGAAACAAACCGCATTCGCGCAGCATCTCGTCAGAGAAGGACGCCAAGGACACAAAGTAAAGAAAGAAAGAAGTTAAAAGGGTTTGGTGCAGCCTCACAAAGAAATGGTATAAGTTTGTAGTGCATTTCTGGAACTTGAGACGCTGATGGCTGTTGTGAATGCGATCGCCACTATACTGTTGACTAAGCCGAAATAGAGAAAATCATTGCAAACATTGGTAATCCTGTATGGAGGTGTGGTTAGGAATAAAGTTATTATTCCTACCACAGCTTGTCCGTTTATTAGCAACGCAACCTGTTTTGTTACCAATGCTTATCCGTTAGTAACGACACTTATACGTTCGTTACCAACACAACCGATTTTGTTACCAATGCTTATTTGTTAGTAACGACACTTATGCGTTCGTTACCAACACTTATCTATTTGTGGCAAATGCTGATGTTGTCGTTTTCCGTCAACCCTTATGGAAGATTCCGAAATTTTTCTTGGGTTTAGTAAAAAAGATATGGGTGCGAATAATCGGCTTCGTATCTGGAAGGGAATTTCACAAATTATGATGCCTGTAGATTTATCCCTCGACAACAAACTTCGACAGGAATTAAAGTTGCAAAGACTGAGAAATATCAATGATTCTCCTAAACAATTAACCAAATCTTTGTGAGTCGAAACAGCCGCTAAACTGACTCCACTGAGGAAGCACCGAAACGATAGCCTTTGCCGTAGACTGTGTGAATCAACGTAGTTTCTCTACCCACCTCAATTTTACGCCGCAGCAAACGAATTAATGCTGCAATTACATTACTACTAGGTTGTTCTGACTCTTGCCACAAATTTTGCATAATCTGGGCATGAGTCAGAAGTTGTCCAGTGTGTTCCATAAAGTATTGCAACAACTGGCTTTCCTTTTGCGATAACTCAATTATTCGTCCTTGGCGATAGGCTACTTGATTTTCACAATCCAGTTCTAAATCAGCAACAGTAAGTCGTCCGGTGCTAGTCTCATAAGTTTGAGTACCGGAACGACGCAATAAAGCACGGACTCTTGCTAATAACTCCCGCAGTTCAAAAGGTTTAACCAAATAGTCGTCCGCACCAGCATCTAAACCTTGTACGCGGTCATCGAGAGTATCTTTAGCCGTAAGGAACAATACGGGAGTGGTTTTGCTTTGGCGGCGCAATTCCTGACAAATCTCTAACCCCGTTTTTCCTGGCAGCATCCAATCTAAAATAAGTAGGTCATAACTGCCTGCCCGTGCAAGTTCGCTGCCAGATGTCCCATCATAAACGGCATCTACGGCATAACCTTCACGAGTTAACAAGCGGCTCAAAGGTTGAGTTAGTTCAACTTCATCATCAACTAATAAAATTCTCATGCTGCTTGTGGTAAGCATATAGAGATATTCTCAATATTATTCAACTGCCAAGACGCTAAGGATACCAATAACAAAAATGCTGACTGTTGCATTGCCAAAAGGGGAACTACTTAAAAATAGCATCCGCTTGCTACAAGCTGTCGGATTAGATTTTAGTGCTTTTTTAGATTCAGGAACTCGCCAACTTCAAATTCCTGATACTAAAGGAGTTGCAAAAGCTTTACTGGTGCGGGCGCAAGATGTGCCCGTTTATGTGGAATATGGTCAAGCACAACTAGGGGTTGTTGGTTATGATGTGCTGCGGGAGAAGCAGCCGCAAGTTGCTCACTTGGTAGATTTGCAGTTTGGTCATTGTCGGATGTCAGTGGCGGTAAAAGAATCAAGTGCTTACCGATCGCCTTTAGATTTACCACCGCATGGTAGAGTTGCTTCAAAATATGTCAATTGCGCTCGTGAATATTTCCATAGTCTGGATTTACCTGTGGAAATAGTGCCATTGTATGGTTCAGTAGAGCTAGGCCCGATTACTGGAATGTCAGAAGCGATCGTAGATTTGGTTTCTACAGGGCGGACTTTACGCGAAAATGGTTTGATTGAAATTGCTAGTCTGTATGAAAGCACGGCGCGATTGATTGCTCATCCTCTGAGTTACCGCCTGAATACAGGTAATCTGAGTGATGTGATTGACAAGCTGCGCGAGGCCGTTTTGGTAGAGGTTTAATAAGCTAAAAATCTTTTAATTTGCATCTTCCAAAAAAATAAATCTCTTGTAAGGTGGGCATTTTGCCCGCCCTAGTTGTGCAAATTAAAGCAAGGGCAGCTTATCATTTGTAATTGGTAATAACGCTTCTTTAGATGCTCGTTCTTAACATTTTTGGGTAAAGACGCGATGAATCGCGTCTCTACAAATGGTCTATTTGTCGTATTCTTTTTTAAAATTGGTATAACTTCTGGCTAGAGACTAGGTTTTAAAAGCCCTTATCTTTTGTTGCATAAAACGCTTAGAAACTCATTACATACAAAGATTAATTTTTTTATTTAACCCCTCAGCAAAAGGAATCAAAGTTATATTCATATTATTTTTGCAGATAAAGTAATCTTTTTTTGAGCGTTAAAATTGGATGCGATCGCCAATAATTTAACCAGTATTCTTTTGAAAGAATGTTGATAATTAAAAGTAATTTAAAATTATTAAGACGTAATCTGATGATATTCAGTCAAAAAAAGTAGGTGAAAAGATGTTTCAAGCTACTCGCCGCCGTCTTGCAATTTGGTACACTGCGGTCACTGCTGTATTACTGCTATTGTTTGCCAGTGGCGTATATTTATACTTTCGTACTACACTGATTGAGCGGATTGATGACACCCTTAACCATGTAGTGGAAATAGTAGAGCGTTGTCTCACAAGCAGTGGTTGTGCATCTACACTAATATTTGAGCCAATTAATACTGATGCAGATAAATTTCGCATTAATGTAGAAGCCAGTTTTGGTAATAATACCGATGCTGTAGAAGATGACCACATTGACCTAGAATGGTTTAGTCCAACTGGTAAATTACTTTGGTCAACGCTATCTGAACCCCTAAATATTCCCATTCGTGTCAATCGCACTGGTGAAACTGTGCGCGTAGTCAAAGCAGAGAGTGAAAATTCAAAATTTAAAATTCCTAACTCTCCACTCTTATTACGACAAGTCACCCAACGCGTAGAAGTGAAACGCCAAGTATTAGGATATCTGCGCGTTAGTCATCCTTGGTTTGAAGTTACTAAACCTAGTCGCCAGTTAATTTTTGATTTGGCATTAGGTATTGGGTTAATGGTGCTTTCTGTAGGTGCAAGTGGTTGGTTTCTTTCGGGTAAAGCGATGGAACCGGTGGGTGAATCTTATCAACGTCTTAAACAATTCACTGCTGATGCTTCCCACGAACTGAGAAGCCCGATTACTTTGATTCAAACTAATGTGCAAGTTGCGCTTGCTGACTTGGATTTAGCAGAGACAGAAACGACTACTTGTTTGCAATATCGACAACAGTTAAAAGTGGTGGAACGATTAACGCAGCGTTTGGGTAAGTTAGTCAATGACTTACTCTTCCTAGCACGACAGGATAGTGGTATTAGCAAAGATACTTTTTCACCTTGTCCGTTGGACGCTTTGCTAATAGAGGTGGTTGAAGAACAACAATTGTTAATCCCTGAGAAAGAAATCGCCCTTTCTCTAGACTTAGTTGACCCTCCTATCTTTGAAACTAGCCCCGAATTACTGGAGAATTGGTTCACTCTTGTAGGTAATTGGGATCAATTGGTGCGACTATTCACAAATTTAATTGCTAACGCTTTGCATTACACTCCAGCAGGTGGACGAGTGAAAGTGGAATTGGCGCGGATAGAAGGAATAAATCGTGTTTCTGGACTACGTAACACCAGTGCCCAGTTACAAGTTAAAGTGAGCGATACCGGAGTTGGAATTCCAGCCGAAGCGCTACCACGCTTGTTTGACCGCTTTTATCGAGTAGATCCGGCACGTACTCATAGGACGGGGAATACAGCTACAGCCAGCGCTACAGGTTCAGGATTGGGATTAGCGATCGCTCAAGCTATTGTCGAACATCATCACGGTCATATTCAAGTTGAAAGTACCCAAGGCATTGGCACTACCTTTACTATCACTTTGCCAATAACTTTTGAGTATTAATTTGCTAATAAATTTTTATTTCTTGTGATAGATGTAAAATTTTAGTTTATTCAAATTGACCTTAGTTATGAGCGCGAAAATTTATTTTTTAGCAGTATATTGAATTAGATTATTACACAAAGTGCTTAATGACAATGATTAAGACTTTAAATCTTGAGAATGAAATATTTTCATTTTTTTTAGATAATTTTCGTATCCTTAGCTAGATGCAATAAATCGAGTAGTTTGTTAAAAACTTAAATATACTCAACGACCGATAAAACCTAATTTAATTTCCGGTTGGAGAAATTCTTTGTAACAAAAATTGAACTTTTTTTTAGGAGTTAAGAACAAATATGAAGTCTCAAAAATTCCGCAAGTCTGGCAAGTTATTTGGCGCTCTTTGTGGGGGGTTGCTAATTAGTCTGCCAGCAATTCCTCAAGCATTAGCACAAGAATCTACTGTTAAGGTTAACCCAAGTCCTAGCATTTTTAGCGAACCACCCTACAACCGCTCTCAAGCTCCCGGATCGCCGGAATCAGGTGTCACACCACCTCGCCCAGTTCCTCCGGCTGAAGGGCAAGTGTCTCCCGTACCACCACGCCCAATTCCTCCGGCTGAGGGGCAAGTGTCTCCCGTACCACCACGCGCAATTCCTGGCGATCGAACTCAACAGCCTTCACCACCTGCGGTTTCCAATGACCAACAACCACTGGTAGAACCACGCCAAACCCCCAGTGCGACGATCGCACTCACTAATGGTATGGTTAATATCAGGTTGGTGAATAATACTGCGGCTAAGATAACTTTCCAAGTGATTGGTGATACGGCACCGCGATCGCTAGAAGGTAAGTCAGATGTAACGCTGCAAGCTTTAAAAGCACCAGTAACAGTAACATTTGAACGACAAGATGGCGGACAGTTAATAGTGACTCCACAAGGTTCTTCAGAGCCAGGAAGCTTGGAAGTTACATTTAAGGAAGCCACCAATGCAACACAGGGCAGAAGTGCTATGAGAATTGAACGAAACGGTTCAGTGTTCTTGAATTAGTAAGGCTAAGGCGTGGATTAACTTATACAAAACTGTAGGGGCAATTCATGAATTACCCCTACTTTGAATAATGCAAAAGATTTTCGGTGTCTTACTGCTACTTTCGCTGAAGCATTTTAGTTAATTGATCCCGCAATTGCACTTCTTGCCTGCTATCTTGCAATGTCTGCGCCAGTATAATTGCCCTTTCGTAAAAATTGCGGGCAGTTAGGTAGTTACCTTGTTGCTTATATAACTGGGCATAAGATTCAAAAGATTTTAATTCTTCGCGTAAATTTTGCAATTCTTTCGCGAGTCCTAAACGCTGCTCTAGTAAGTCAAAGGCGCGTTCGTAACGTCCTACAGCAGTGTGAGCCGTAACTAAACCGTCAATTGCCCGTAATTGATTAGGGCGATCGCGGTTGGTTTTAGCTGTCCGCATTGCTTCACCATAAGTAGCAATGGTATCTTGATAATTTCCAGATGCTAAATAAGCATCTCCTAAATTATTCAAGGTATTTGCTTCACCGATAGCATCGCCAGTCTGACGGCGGAAAATTAAAGCGTTTTCATATAGTTTAATCGCCTTGTTATAATCTCCCAACCTGGCACTTACCAAGCCCAAATTACTCAAAGACAGTCCTTCACCTTCAATATTTTTGACACCGTGAGCAATTGTGAGTGCATCTTCAACTGTTTTACCAGCAGCAGCAAATTCGCCTTTTTGCAGCAGAAATGTACCAATATTATTCAGCACAAAAATCTGAGATTGAAAGTCTTTAATATCACGAGCGATCGCTAATCCTCTTCTGAAAGCATCTTCTGCCTCTTTTGAACTACCAAGCTGCACATAAGCCTTAGCAAGCAAATTGTACGTCACACCTTGTGCTTTCAGGTCGCCAATGGAATGATATAGTTCTAATGCTCGCAAACAAGACGCAATTGTTTTGTCGGCATGTCCTGAAGCGTATTCTTGTTGACCAATACGCAGCAAACCGTCTGCTTCATCTCTTGATTGTCGCCCAACGGAATTATTTAAAGGGCGATGGAGTTGTTCGGAAATATCAACCGCACCCGCTACAGGACTCAGCAAAAAAGCAAACAGTAAAAAGCTGTATAAAAGTACCTGGGGAGAAGAAATCGCACCTACACAAATTAAGCCTACCTTTTGGCAGGGAAATACAAGCCGTTGTTTCATAAAAATTACCCGTAAAGTTGCGGGTTTAAGTAGAAGGTCTAATGAAAAAGTTTTAAGTTTTAAAATTGAAGACAAATAATATACGCATTTCTACTTAAGTTTTGATTGAGCTAAATCTTCTCCAAAGTATATAGTGCGGATATCTGTGGGCAATTTGTCCTCTAGCATACGATAGCCTTCTTGGAGAAAATTGGCTACTTCGTTAGGAGCGATCGCTTCTCCTTCAGCTTGTAGATAAGCAGCGATTCTAGTTTCACTCCAATGGAAAGTTTGAGCCATTAATACAATTAATCGTAAAACTGGCGGTAGTTGGTCTAACGCCTGTTGTACATAGCACCATAGCGGCGGTGAAGTCGCTTGCAGAGAATAATGAATTGCTTCTGTGGGCGGTAGTTTAATCTCATTTATACAGAAAGCTGTCATATTAATTAACCAATTTTGCATGGTCAAGGCTTCCTCACCTGATTCAGAGTCAGTTAACTTGAGTCCACCGAGTTCGTAATAAATATGTCGCCAAGTAAGGGCAAACAGATAATCTGCCTGCACAGGCGATCGCGCCGAATGCCGAATTAAGGTGTAGACTATGGGGCTATAGCGGCAAAAAATCACCGTAAAGTACTTTCCGGCATCTGGATAGCGCTGAAACAGAGTCAGTAGTTCATGGTCACTGTGATGGAACAGCGACTTCACCAGTGGGTGATTAGCTTCGGGAAAATGAGGAATTTGCACAAGTCTTGGAGTTGATAATTGTTAAAATAGTTTTGGGAATTGCACTCCCCTAGTTAATCGCATAATATCTTGGTGTTGCTCAGTTTGTAGATGAGACTCAGACTAGTTGAGTATTGATAAACTAAAAACAAGGACTTAATTTTAGTCTTAATCGACAATCATAAAATCAACTCTCTTAAAGAATCCTTATTTGTTCATGGTTATAGAAGTTAGCGTGGTATCGTTCCTGCTCAGTCCCCTTACTTTAGGCTCCTTTCTGCCTTCCCTGCCCTTAGATAGCCTGTTCTCCACCCAAGGCATTATGGTGATGCTGCTAGCAGCTTACGCTGGTGCTATGTGGATGTTTCTCACCAGTGCCCCAAAAGTACACACAGTAATGGTGTCAGATTTGGAGATTGCCCGACAATTGTATGAAGGGCTGCTAGATTTGCCAGCAGCTGAGGTGCCATTGCACTACTACTACAACTACGAACAAACTATAGGCGCAACTGGCATCGATCCGTTATATATGTCTACTGGGCCGAGCTTGTCTAGTAAAATGATGAATAATGCTAACGATGGGCTGTGGTATCAATTGAAGAAAAACACCCAGCTACACGTCATTACTGGTGCGAGTTTAGGTAGCAAAAATCAGCAACGCCACGTTTGTTTTGACCACGACTGCCTGGAAATGATTTTAATGCGAGTCGAAATGCGCGGTTTGAAATTAAAGATTCGTAACCACAAACCCCTGAACTTTTTAGTCAAGGACTATGAAGGGCGAGTAATTGAGGTGGCTGAGGTAGCGAATTAGTTCTGAGATTTTAGATTATTTGAGGTTGGGTGGGGCGTAGCTTGTCGTCGTAGGCATCGCCAAACCCAACCTCATAGATTTTGGATTTTGGATTTGGGTGTAAGCGTTACCGCAGGGGTAGGTAAATAAATAGGTGTAAATAAAGTGGAAAAAATGTACACATCTCACCTATATGAAACAGATTTCTATGATTGGACGCAAAAGCAGGTTAGCTTGCTCAAAACTCAACAGTGGGAACAACTAGATACGCTTAACCTGATTGAAGAAATTGAAACTTTGGGCAGAAAAGAACGGCAAGAATTGCGAAATCGGCTGGGAATATTGCTAGGACATCTACTAAAATGGCAATTTCAACCTGAAAAACGTAGCAATAGCTGGTTGGGTACAATTCGAGAGCAACGTGTTCAAATTAAGCTGCTTCTGCAAGATAGCCCTAGTTTGAAACCCTATCTCGATGAAGTTTTCTTCAGTGTTTATGAACTAGGTTTGGCTTTAGCGATTCGAGAAACTGAGTTGGGTGAAAATGTTTTTCCAGAAATCTGTCCCTACACTTTAGACCAGACTTTGAATCCTAAATTCTTACCAAATGTTAATCAGGTTGATGAACAAGGCGAGTAATCGTCCCAATACTACAGCACTTTGCGCGACTAACTGGTACAGTAGCAGCAGTGAGAAAAATAGTTTT
>NZ_JAVRCA010000112.1:0-14109 GCF_034530995.1 Nostoc sp. DedQUE04
CATCTTGAAGAAGATGAGGAAAAACTACGGGTTTCAACGTAGACGAGGTTTAAATTACGAATTACGAATTACGAATTACGAATTATTATGGAATCCCCAATCGAAAGAATAAAACTGTCTCAAACAGCCAAAGACCAACTTACCAAACTTAAGCGCAGCACCAAAATCGATCAATGGAATATCCTATGCCGTTGGGCGTTTTGTCGTTCCCTCGCAGAAGCAACCACACCCTCCCCCGTCCCAATTCCCCAGGATAGTAATGTCGAAATGAGTTGGCACGTTTTTGGTGGCGAAATGTCTGATATACTCCTCCTCGCCCTCAAGCAACGCTGTCATAATGACGGTTATTCTATTGACAAAGAAACCCTTGCTACCCAATTTCGGTTACATTTGCATCGCGGAATTGGCTACTTAGCAGGCGATCCAAATATCAAGAAAATTGAAGATTTAATTGAACTGGCTGTTAAACCTTGAAAGAATATTAGCTGCTAACTGTCTTAATTACGAATTACGAATTACGAATTACGAATTAGTATTATGCCTGAAACGCTAGAAATCGAGCGTCATAGAGCTGCGATCGCTCGCACTGATTTATCTCGCCCTGTGCGATTGGCAATAGAATGGGCAATCCTGAATCCAGACACCACTTTTTTTGATTACGGTTGCGGCTATGGTGGTGATGTCCAACGAGTAAAAAACTTAGGCTACACCAGTACAGGCTGGGACCCTTACTACTATCCCGATGTCCCACGCACCCCCGCCGATGTGGTCAACTTGGGCTATGTCCTCAACGTCATTGAAGACTCAGAGGAACGCCGTCAAAGCCTAATCCAAACTTGGGAACTCACCGGGAAAGTTTTAATTGTCGCGGCTCAAATACTAATTAACGCTCCCAGCAAAACCCAACTTGCTTACAATGATGGCATTGTGACGCGCCGCAATACTTTCCAGAAATATTACGAACAACAAGAACTCAAAACTTATATTGATGAAGTCTTAAATGTCGATGCAGTACCGATCGCACTAGGCGTTTACTTTGTTTTTCGAGATGAAGCGGAAAAAGAAAGTTACAAAGCTATCCGCTTCTTTTCTACCACTTCTACACCGCGAGTCCGCATCCCCACTAAGCGGTTTGAAGATTATCAAGAACAGCTGCAACCATTAATGGCTTTTTTTACCAAGCGCGGTAGACTACCTGTGAAAGGCGAATTGGAAAATGAACAGCAATTACTGAGCGAATTTGGTAACTTCCGCCGCGCATTCGGTGTAGTTTTGCAAGCTACTGATGAGGCTGAATGGGATGCGATCGCTTATCGTCGTTCTCTGGATATCCAAGTTTATCTCGCCCTGACTCACTTTGATAAACGTCCCGCATGGCAAAAGCTAGCTCCAGAAATGCGTCACGATATCAAAGCCTTTTTTAGTAGCTACGAGGAAGCGTGCCTTGTAGCCGATCAAAAGCTTTTCAGCTTGGGTAAATCTGGAGTAATTCAAACTGCTTGCGAAAAAAGCAAAATTGGTAAACATACGCGCGGTGCGCTTTACGTCCATGTTTCCGCACTAGCAGCACTTGACCCAGTACTGCGAATTTGTGAAGGTTGCGCTAGCCGTACCATTGGGCGTGTCGATGAAGCCACATTAATCAAATATCACACTGATAAGCCGCAAATATCCTATCTGTCTTACCCCGAATTCGACACCGATCCTCATCCGGCATTAAAAGCCAGCATTGGTATTGATTTAAAAACCCTATTCGTCACTCATCGAGACTATGGAACTAGGGCAAATCCGCCGATTTTGCACCGAAAGGAAACATTTGTGATCGGCAACTACCCAGGCTACGAAGAATTTGCTAAACTCACCCAACAAGAACAGGAATTAGGATTGCTCAAGGACAAAAGCGACATCGGCACTCGTGAAGGTTGGAAAAAATGCCTAGCTGCCCACAGAGTCGAAATCAGAGGGCATCAGGTTTATCCAATTTAAGAAAGTTAAGAAAACGCTGACCTATAAGGTTATCCTGAATTTGTATTTAACCCAAGTAAATCTTGGTAGTTTGTCATATTTGCGATAAATTACACAGCTGCTGTAGCAAATTCCAATCCCCGATCGGGATTATATAAGGAACTGCTGCCGCTCGGATAATTCAAACCTTTATAGGTAATAGTTACATGATATGCTTTTACATTTCCTCGTTGGATTTTATTGATATTTCCTCAAATGAGGCAAAAAGTTGAGAATATGAGGAAAATTAAATCGCTGCTGGGAGTTTTCGGTAGTCGCAAGATGGCGGCTTTATTATTTTTAGGTTTTTCATCGGGTTTACCATTATTGTTAATTGGTAATACCTTAAAAGCTTGGATGACCGTAGAAAAGGTAGACTTAGCCGCTATTGGTTGGTTTAGCCTTGCTAGTTTGCCTTATTCCTTGAAGTTTCTGTGGTCGCCGTTCCTAGACAGATTCAGCTTACCAATTTTGGGACGAAGACGGGGTTGGTTAATTTTGACGCAGATTGCTTTGATTATAGCGATCGCATTCATGGCTTTTCAACAACCCAAACAAGCATTACAGCTACTAGCCATCAACGCCATAGTCATTGCTTTTATCAGTGCAACTCAAGATATCGCTGCTGATGCCTACCGTACCGACGTTTTAGAAAAACTAGAAATGGGGGCTGGTGCAGCAGTTTTTATCTTAGGTTATCGAATTGCCCTGTTAGTGGCAGGTGCTTTAGCCTTGATACTTGCCGACAAACTGCCTTGGTCATCGGTTTACTTGTTTATGGCAGGAACGATGGTAATTGGTATTCTTGCCACCTTGTTCGCACCAGAACCCCAGGAAATTAGCCCTCCAAGTTCTCTAGCTGATGCTGTCATCTTGCCGTTTCAGGAATTTTTTCAGCGTCAAGGGATTATTAAAGCTATTCTAATGCTTGCATTCATTACCCTATACAAGCTAGGTGATGCTTTGTTGAGCAATATGACCACGCCTTTTTTGCTGCAAACTGGTTTTACCAAAACCGACATTGGGGCAATTCAAGTGGGGATGGGGTTAATTGCGACGATTGTTGGCGCTTTAGCAGGTGGTTCAATTTTGAGTGCTATTGGCATCAATAGATCGCTTTGGGTTTTTGGTATTCTACAAGCAGTAAGTAATTTAGCTTACTTTTTTCTAGCATATATCGGTCAAAACTACCAAGCTATGGTACTTGCCATCAACGTAGAACAATTTTGTGGTGGATTGGGGACAGCAGCCTTTGTTGCCTTTTTGATGAGTCTTTGTAACCAGCGATTTTCCGCTACCCAATATGCTTTGTTATCCAGCTTAATGGCTGTCAGTCGTGATATTCTGGCGGCCCCTGGAGGCGCGATCGCCCAAAGCACGGGTTGGCCTATATTTTTCTTAATTACCATCGCTGCCGCTGTACCAGGACTATTCCTATTGCCAGTATTTGCCCCCTGGAACCCTCAGCCAGTGGCAGTATCCAGACCAGGACTTGAGGACGAAGAAGAGGATATATGGGGAATCAAGTAGTTATTGCTGTCGGCACATTCATCCTCTTACTGACTGGTTTATTACTTGGCTATGTTCTCTCGCAGTTAGTTCTAGGATTTTTAGCATTTAACCTCTTAACTTTTTTTGGAACACTCAGCCTAATTTTAATTTTTGGTACGCTTTATTACGTTTTATTTTGGCAATTGCGAAGAGAACAATCCCGGCCATCAACTCCATCAACCATCAATCAAGGGATACCAACCCAGGTAGAGGAGGGTTTATCTGATAGCTATCTCAAAAACAGGCTAATAGCTAAATTATCTGGTGACACTGCCGCAGCCGAACGGTTAATTGAACAGGCAAAGGAAACTTATCCTGGGATGCCGGAGAACTGGTATTGCGAAAGAGTACTTGATGACTTGGAAAGCGATCGCCAGAGGGAGTAGGGGAAGCAGGGGAGGCTTTGGGAGCAGAGGAGGGAGTAAAGGAGAATTAATAACCAATGCCCAATGCCCAATGCCCAATGCCCAATGCCCCATTCTCAATTCCCATGCACAGAAAATTGCTAAAATAAATCAAGAATACTTCACAAATCTTTAGCTAGGTTCTCATAAAAGTTCCTAGCTTCATACAATTAAAATATGGCTATTTTTCGTCAATACATCGCCCCACTGCTTGTAGTACTGGTATTTGTTTTTGCTCTAGTGGCAGTCAGCGCCCGGATCTTTTTACCGTCCGATATGGCAGCACCCGCACCAATTGAAGAGGTACAGGTAACTTCTCAACCTACTCCAACTGATTTACCTCCAGCAACACATAACGCGATCTAGCTAAGTCAATAAATATCAGTAGTGTCTGAGCAACTATTACCTGGATACATTATTCGCCGTGGCTCCCTTTTAGAGCGATCGCTGCTGCTCAAATTCATGCAGCGAACTTACCAGGATCTCTTTCCCAACGAGGATTTTTCCCACTTAGAGCAAACAGTTAAGCAATACTTTTCTAGCGATACGCCCTTGTGGTGGGTAGAAGAGGAGGGGGAGCAGGGAGCAGGGAGCAGGGAGCAGGGAGAGCAGGGGGAGATGAGGGAGACAAGAAGAATAAGCAATGCCCCATGCCCCATTCCCAATGCCCAATTCCCAACGCCCAATTCCCCCATAGCCTGCCTCTGGGTTGGCAATGCCATAGATCAAGTACATGGGAACCGTCATGCTCACATCTTTATTCTCTACGTTGTACCAGAACATCGGCGGCGGGGTATTGGTACAGCTTTAATGGAATATGTGGAAAATTGGGCTATTCAAAGAGGCGATCGCCAGATTGGACTGCAAGTATTTCAATCAAACAAACCCGCATTGAATCTTTATAATCAGTTAGGCTATCAAACCCAATCCCTATGGATGGTAAAATTCCTGAGTGCAGAAAAATAAACTCAAGGATAGCGATAATATACTGTTGCATCTGAGTTATGGAGGTTCTCGTTTGGATAAAACTCAACGAGGAAGAAAGGAAAATGTATAAGAACCCAACTAATATATATAAATATAAAGATAAAGCTTTAACTTATTAGCGCGGGGGATTATGTGTTAATCCCTTTTCGGGATTGAAATCAAATTATGTATGACGAAGACGATCTAAGCCTACTGGATATTGAGGAGGAGCTAGAAAGCCCCTTAGATAAAATAGAGCCGCTAACTGCCGAATCAGTTGCGGCCAAGCCCGATCCAGAAGTGATGCTAGCCTTGCTGGAAAATCCCCAGCCCCAGCAAAGAATGTTAGCAGCACGTGCTTTTTGTGATATAGAAGATGCCCGTGCTACCCCCCATCTGATTCGCCTGTTAACTGATACCTGTCCCTTGGTGCGGGTAAGTGCAGCTTATGGCATCGGACGCAATCCCAGTTTAGAAGCAGTGAGTCCGTTAATTGCTCAACTAAACAGTGATTGGAATGGCTATGTGCGTAAAGGTGTAGTTTGGGCTTTAGGAAACTGTCGCGATCGCCGTTCTTTAGCACCTTTAGCAAACGCTCTCAGAACCGACATTTCCGCAGTGCGTTTGTGGGCTGCTAGCGCCTTAGCACAAATGGCAGAAGTCGGTTATGAAGCAGTGATAGGCGCAATACCACCATTAATTGAAGCCTTAGTCCAAGATCCCGTGGCAGCAGTGCGGAGTAACAGTGCTTGGGCAATTGGTCAACTGTGCCGCGAATTGCCTTCTAATGTAGTTTATGCCACAGCGATCGATGCCCTAATTCAAGCCTTTGCCGAAGACGAAGATTTGGGAGTGCGAGAAGACGCCAAAGCCTCACTATTAGGAGTGGGCGATCCCCGTGGCTTGCAGTTGATTGAAACCCTGGAACAAGAAGGGTGGTTTTGATTTGGGCATTGGGCATTGGGCATTGGGCATTAGGCATTGGGTATTAATCACTTGAATTCCAATTCCTAACTCCCAACTTCTAACTCCTAACTCAGCCCTTACTGTCCTTCAGCTACAGGTTTGACCAAATTTAAGTCATAAGGGCGCTCAGTATCATCCTCACCCAAATATTCACCATTTTGAATTTCCAGAATAACTAGCGGAATATGCCCAGGATTATCTACTTTATGTAGTGTTGCAGCCGGGACATAAGTTGATTCGTTTCGATTCAGTAATATTTCCGTATCGCCACAAGTCACCTTCGCCACACCGGAAACTACAACCCAATGTTCATTGCGGTGATAATGAATTTGTGGTTTAATTCCATGCCTGGGCTTAATTTCCACACGACTAATTCTATAAGTTTCTCCCTCCTCGATTACCTCTACCTCACCCCAATATCGTGTACCTGAATGTGGAGACAATTCGTTGATATTTGACTGGGTATTATTTTCATTGGGAGTCATAATTAATTTCTCAACCAGATAAGTATTAGTATTTATCAGTAATTTACCGTAAACGAGATAAACCTGGGTAGGGAGATGCAGTCACAACGTCTCTATTGATGACAACTGCTCTAACTTTACTTGAGGCAACAGATTCTATCCGTGAATTTTTAAATGTTTGAAGGCGTGAATTGTTCACTCCCCCGTATACTGAATCCGATAAATCCGATTATTGGCTTCTTCTGTTAATACTAAACTGCCATCTGGCAACACGAGTAAACTTACAGGCCGTCCCCAAGTGCTGGGTACAGAAGGATTTAGCAAAAATCCTGTGAGAAAGTCTTCGTAGTAGCCAAGCGATCGCCCTTTAGCATCGAAGGGAACAAATACAATTTTATAACCAGTGCCGCGATCGCGATTCCAAGAACCACGAAAAGCAGCAAAAGCACCGTTCTGGTATTTTTTGGGATACGTTTTACCATCATAAAACTGCAAACCCAATGCTGCGGAGTGCGCCTGAAACAGCACATCTGGCGTTTGAGTTCGGGCTACTAAATCAGGACGTTTACTTTTGTTATCCGTCTTTTGCCGCGGATCGAGGTTGTTTGGTGTTAGATAAGCATAGGGCCAGCCGTAAAATGCCCCTTGTTTAACGCGTGTTAGATAGTCTGGCACCAAATCATCACCAATTCCATCCCGTTCGTTAACAGTGGTATAAAGTTCCTTAGTTACAGGATGAAAGTCTAAACCAACAGGGTTACGCAAGCCGGAAGCGAAAGTTTGCTGCTGGGAACCATCTAAATTCATCACCTGTATCGAAGCCCGTGGTAGGGGTTCTTCATCTACATTGGTTCCCGATCCAACTGAAATATATAATTTATTGCCATCGGGCGAGACAACGACATTGCGCGTCCAATGGTTGTTATAACCTTGAGCGGGCAAATCGGCAATTTTTTCCCCTTTACCTGTAATTTTGTTTTGCTCTTTCGTATAGGGAAAACGCACTACAGCATCTGTGTTTCCCAGAAAAAAGGAATTACCTGCAAAAGCCATTCCAAAGGGTCTATTGAGTCCGTTATCACTACTAGCAAAGGTTTCTCGAACGTCAGCGACACCATCGCCGTTGCTGTCACGCAATAGACGAATCCGATTTTGCCCGGTTTCAGTCACTAAAACATCACCCCTGGGGGTTAAAGCTAGCCAGCGTGGGGCATCTAAACCTTCAGCAAAGACATTTACTGTGAAGCCTCGTGGTACACGCAGCACCGGATTTTCTGGAATGGGCACAACTTCAGGCCGCTTCGAGGCGCTTTCGGTTGCAAAGGGTGCTGGTAAATTCTTTAGATTGATTCGGATGGGTGTAGGTGAAAGTACTTCAGTACGGACAATATTTTTTGGCTGTGTAGGATTCTGTGTCAGTTGGGCAGAAGGTACGGATTTTTGAGGTGTGGGATTATCTGAGTTAGCGCGAGTCTGGTTACAGGCTGCTGCCAAAATCATTAAAAAAACTGGCAGCAAAAAACGCGCAGGAACTTTCATGGTGGTAGACACTATACACAATGTTCCTACTCTAGACCTGAGGCTTAATAATTGTCGCCAGTCAAAAGTTTGATTTTTCTTAGTTGTCAACCTATTAATAATTCAAAAATAAAGCACTAGTAACTAGATTCTATTCCCGATGACCAATGCTCAATGTTTACACATACAAACATTTATTAGTGAACAAAAAATTTTCAAATTCTGCTGCTGGTAAGGGACGACTAAATAGAAAACCTTGCATAGAGTTACATTTGTATTGGCGTAAAAAACCTAGTTCTGGTTCTGTCTCTACACCTTCAGCCACTACATCTAAATTGAGATTGTGAGCCATCTGAATTAATGCCTTAGCGATGGCTGACTTTTGCGAATCATTAGCAACATTATGGATAAAATAACGATCTATTTTTAATGTATTAATCGGTAAGTTTTTCAGATAAATCAAAGAAGAGTAACCCGTACCAAAATCATCGATCGCAATTTTTATACCCAAGGATTGCAATTTGCTCATAGTAGCGATCGCACTATTTACATCTTGCATAATCATACTTTCAGTGAGTTCTAGTTCTAGGTCATGTGGTTCTATATTATTCACGGATATAAAATTAACTATATTATGAATGAAATCTGGTTGATTAAATTCAATGGCTGACAGATTTACAGCAACAATCAATGAATCAATTCCAGCATCACGCCAGCTTTTAATTTGTTCGCATACCCTTTTTAATACCCATTTCCCAATTGGAACAATTAAACCTGTAGACTCTGCTAACGGAATAAATTCTGTTGGATAAATCATTCCTAACTCTGGACTTTGCCAGCGTAATAAACTTTCAGCACCTACTATTTTTCCAGATGTAATATCGACTATTGGTTGATAATAAATTTCAAATTCTTGAAAATTATGTTGTTTTATAGCTCGGTGTAAGCTAATTTCTAACAACTGCATTTTTGGAGACAAGTTATTAATGACAGTCTGAGAAGATAAATACCTTTTTAAAGTAGCGTATTTTTCCAACCTGTTCATAATGGCACTTAATAACTCAGCTCGAGTGAATGGCTTAGTTATATAGTCATCTGCACCCATATCCATACCTTGGCGGAAGTCAGATTTAGCAGATTTGGCAGTGAGAAAGATGAAGGGAATGGTTGCCGTAGATGGTTCTTGACGTAATGCTGTGAGCACACCATAACCGTCAATTTCTGGCATCATCATATCACAAAGAATTAAATCAGGAACTTCGGAGATAGCCAAATTTACCCCGATTCTGCCATTAGCCGCAGCAATAGTTTCAAAATCCTCAGCTTCTAGCAAATCTAAAATGTTTTCCCGGACTGCTTCTTCATCTTCTATTATTAATATTTTTGGCATAAATTACCTCATATTTATATTTTATTGTTTTCCAACATTATCCAGTAATACTTATTACAAAAAATGTTTTTTATAATTTAAGTATTTTAACTTTGTAGATATCTCCACAATTTTTTAAAATTGTCATTTTTAATCTAGCATCTAGTATATTAACACCATTGATAGCGCGATAAAATGATTTAAGAATATTTCCTATGTTTTCTTGGAAAATACAAATTTGCCAATCTTTAATTTCAAATAAGGTTTGTCTATATTGGCTAAGTAAATTCAACTTGAAATTGCTATCATCAGAGAAAGATTTAATATAAATTGAAAACAAGTTAATCAAGATGTGTGCCAAAAGTTTTTCATCGATGCAGCAGGTTACAAATTTATATTTACTGATGAAAACAATCAAGCGCCGATAGCCCAGATTCATCTGTATTTGTTCTGGCGATTGTCGGCTGTATTCAACCAAATTGAAGTATGTTGGTCTATACTCTAATTTTCCTACTTCTAACTGGCCAATAATCAACACATCATTCAACATTTCAGTCATGATTATGTGATATTTGGGCTTCTTTGTCTGCATAACCCTATTAGATTTACGGTAAAAGTCCAAATCTCCCTCATAAACTTCAATGAAGTGAGTGTATTTGCTTGTCGTAGCTTTACGTACTATAGCGCGTACTAGTAACCATTGGAGCTTGAGTAATTGTCTCTCAACGAAAATCTGATGTTCTACCTCCAAGGAACCAATACTAGCATTACCTCTAGTTTTCTCTGTTTTTTGTGCCAGTGCTTGACAGATATAGATGCTTTCAGGAGTAATATTACCGACAATGTTACGTTGCTTATCTACAACTTGAAGTAGTTCCAACTGATGCTGGCATAACCGTGATAGCACTGAGACTATCTTTGAAAATTCTGACATGTTAAATGTCATAACTAAGGTATGCATAACTTCAAAAGTATTGGCTGTTTTCAAGTTAGTTTCAGAAGCTACAAACAGTACCATATCATGCTTGCTGAAGTACCCTACTACCTACGAAGATGAAAAAACAAGATACTTTTACCCTGTGCTATACCAGTGCGTAAGCGTAGTCAATTGTATAAATAGCATCTACTTTAATAGTGATGTTTTTAACACAACCATCAGGAGCAAACAGTCAATTCTTAACTCTAAGCTTTGTAGGCTGATGAGCTGAGGTAAAGTTTGCATAGATTTTCACGATAGCTATCATCAAATAATAGTTATCTAAAGCTGCTTATCTAAGTATTTTCTAATATTTTGACGCTAAACAACTAGTAATTTTTGGGATACAAACACTACAAAAAGCGTGTTAAGAATTACAAACTAGCTTATATCCAGCTAGTTAGGTATTGAGCATTGGGCAAAACAGTTTTGAGTGCTGTTAGCGGAAAGCTAAGGTTTAGCCCGTGCTGAGTTAGGAGTTTTCTTTTGTCCCTTTGTCCCCTTGTCCCCTTGTCCCCTTGTCTCCCCGCTTCTCTGCCTCTTCACAAAGGACGTAACTGCAACCGCCGTTCGCCATAACGTAATAGCCTTTCTATAGTTACGAGCCGATTTTCCCAAACTTTGACTTGATAAGAATTCGACTTAATTTCTTGGCTCATCAATACCCGAAATTGAGACTGGAACCGAGTTAGAGATGCTCTCGCCACGAGTAACTTACTAGCAGAAGGAGAAGCGGCAAGCTGATTTAAAGCACTGCGTAAAACTTCTGCCTGGTTGTTAAAATCTGAAATTTTCTGAGATGGCCTTGGTCGTTGGTCATTTTGGAAAACAAATTTCCATTCCCGTTGTAGCGCGGTGTAACGGATGGCGGCAGTTTGAAAAGGCTGACTCAGAGGAATCGGTTCACTTGTTGTAGATTGAATTCTACCTTGGGTGCTATTAAAGAGTTTTTGGAGATCGTTGCTAAAATTTTCTGCGGCAAATAGTGCATAACCACTAACTGGCAAGTCCCTTACCAACTGGAGTTGATCGAATGCCCCGATGGTTGGCAAAGAAAGTAAGCGAATTCCCGGCACCAACAAGGTAGCTCCCAATTGTTTAGAGGCAATCCAGGGTTGGGCCAGTCGTTGAAATCGAGAAGTATCAAGAGCATAAGTCATGGGAACAATTAAATCTACATCCCCCCGTTTTGCCCAAGTTTCCCAATTTTGTTGAATTTTCTGAATCCGTTCTAGTTCTGGCAAAGGAAATACTGCAACCGACAAAATCAAATTCGGTTGCTTTTGTCGCAACTGCTGTGATACTTGAGCGACAAAGCTATCAACTTGCTCGGTGCGAAATTTTGTCCATTTTTGCCACAAATCTGCTTGGCTAGGAGAAATATTCACTGGATCTACACCAGTAAGTTTCTGAAATTGCGCTCTTGCAGCTTTCCCATAGCCATAAGTTCGACCTGCTGATGGATCTTGGAAAGGGTACCGAATGTAGTCTAGTTGTAAACCATCCACCTTATATTTAGTGACAATTTCTTCATACAGCTTGAGCAAATATTGCCGCACTTCGGGGTTGGCTGGATCGAAGAATGGCTTAGTCTGCCCAACAGGAATCATGTTGCCTAGATTATCGTAGTTTGCCCAATCGGGATGAGCCGCCAGTACTGGCCCTGGATAATTAGGATTAAGGTTAAGAATTTCATTATGACGTTGATTGCCAGCAGCAAAAGTCCACACCCAAGCGTGTAACTCCATGTCTCGCTCATGGGCTAGTTTGACTGCTTCTTCCAGTGGGTTCCACCCACGAATTAATGGGTTTTGCTCTTTTGCGACTTGGCTCGGATAAATTGGATAGCCAGCGTTAACAGTTTCAAAAAAGACAGTATTAATCCCGGCTTGAGCGAGGCGATCAAAAATCTGTGCCAGTCCCGCCTTACTACCAGCGCGAACAATCGTTCCCCGATCTAACCAAACTGCGCGAATTTCTGGTTGAGCTAGTTTCCGATCGACAGGAAACTGCTGCCACAAAGTTGTTTTAGCGGTCAGCCACTGTTGACGAGCCAAAGCGTAGTTTTTTTGAGCAATCAATTGGGGTAAATTTTTAGCAATTAGCCTTGCTTGTGCTAACACTTGGTCTTTAGTTATAGCTAGCGCCCCCAGTTTGGTTGAGGCTAATTGTGTTGGCTGTTCTTTGACAGACTGGGGGGTGTTCAAATTCCTAGAAAACTGTTTTCCCTCACCCTCAGATATTGTTTCGCCAACATTAGCCGCATCAGCTAACACCGCTAAATGAGCGCTTTCCACCCGACCAATCAGATTTTCTAGTTCTTGCTGGAGAGCGATCGCTTGGTTGTTATCAATCGGCTCGTTGGAGTTGGGTGCAACATCCAAACGCACCGCTTGTTCTAGTTGGTCAATAGCCTCCTGAGAACTTGGAGGTTTGACCATAGGCAAAGGTCTAGATATGGGAGCAGTGGCAGTTTTAGGAGGAGTCAATGAGGGAGATAAGGGAGATGAACTACCCCTCTGCCCCTCTGCCCCTCTGCCCCCCTGCCTCTGTGCCTCTGTGCTCCCCGGCGCTGAGGGCGCAGCTGCAACAGTTGTAGAGCAGCTTTGGGAACCTCCTGGTATTTTTTTGGTGCGATTTGATGGCGCTAGTGCTGTTAAATAGTGATTGATAGTAGTTTTTAACCAGGCATTATCCAACTCGGCTGCGGAGGCTGTATCTGTTCCCCAGCGCCAGCCCAAAAAGGTGGAACGCTCAGTTGTCACGACTGCGGCCGGACTATCTTTGGAATTCCAAACAACAGGAGATTCAGTGCCCATATCATTAGGAATCACAACGCCGCCGCGCACTTTACCAAATAGTCCAGTTTGATTTGCCCATTCTGGAATCCTGGTTTTTGCAGCTTGAATCTGTTCTGTGTCACTAAGGCTGAATCCCCAATAACCTCCCAAGAGCGATCGCAATAATTGCCGCACTCCTGGCGATGACAAACTACCTACAGGCCCACTAGCAATCAAACGCCCTCCCTTACTCATCCAGTCTTCTAGAGCGATCGCTTGAGTTGGTGTTAATGTCTCGACGTTTGGCAAAAATAATACGCGGCGATCGCCCCAATCTGCCCCACTCTTGACATCATTTAGGGAAATTACACAATATTTCACTCCTGTTGTCTGTAAGCGATCGCTTATCCCTCTCCATTGATTTACATTTTCTTGCCCATACACTACGCTTAATACGGGTTCTTCTGTCGCTGCCGTTGCTGGCAAAATACTCAAAAAACTTAAAACTACAATTTCACAACTTAAAATAAATAATCTTTTAGCTTCTTTAATTTTTAAACTTATATCTTTTTGGTTTTCCTGATAATTCACCAGTGACTCCTCACTTCATTATTAATTAATTTAGTTATTAGTCAGAATTCATTAGTACAGAATATAGGACTTGAGCTTTATCCTAGTAAGTCTACTGAGATTCTCACTTGGCTTAAGTAAGCTAATTTTTTACTTTGCAAAAATCAAATATAATTCCTATAAGCTTTTCGTAGAAGTACTTAGTGAATGACTTTCATCAATCTAGCCTATCAAAAGCAGTAAAAAATGCCAAGATGGATACTCAAATTGCCCAGGCGATTCTATAGAAATTGTTAGCTATTACATTGTGAATTTCATTCCATTGGTGACTAGCTTTTTAGAAAATTTTGTGTTTACCAATTCCAATAGGCTTTTGAGCAATTGCAGAGATTTTTCATTTAAACCTAAAATAAAAAATGCCACTCTTATTCTGATTATCTATTTTTCAGGATTTTTGTGAGTTAAAAAAGTAATACTAGTGCATTTTACAGCATTTCCGGCTGTTATGAGGTACAGTAGCAGCAATTAGCAAACCAGTTTC
>NZ_JAVRCA010000113.1:0-13791 GCF_034530995.1 Nostoc sp. DedQUE04
ATTATTTCTTCAGTCTAACTTAGTTTGTGGTTCAATTACCTGAAAATAGCTGTAAGTTTCGTAGTCTGACTAAAGGCAATTCCCTACTCAAATAGAAGAGACTATTATTGATTGACAGTAGCGGAAGTTTATTACTTTGCCGACTGTTATTAGATAGGGTTATGTTATAACTAGTCCTCAACTACGGTTATCTGGAATTACCGCATAAGCATCAATTTCAAATAACATACCGTCAAGTGCAAGTCTAGGAACGGGAATCAGAGTGTTTGCCGGTGGTTTATTCCCCCATAAATTTATAATTTCACGTCCTAACGGGATCAATTTATTTTGGTTGTGATCCACTATAAGAACAGTAATTTTTGCGACATCTTGTGGTTGTGCCCCAACGGCTGCTAAGGCATAACGGAGGTTTTTAAAAGCCTGTATTAACTGCTTTTCAAATTCATTGGAGACAAGATTCCCTTGTAAATCGGAACCAAATTGACCAGAAATATAGACGGTTCTCGCCCTTGATGGTGTCACAGCTATATGGCTATAGCCATTTTGGGTTGGATTATATAATGTTGGTGGGTTCACCAATTTCAACTCTTTGTTGTCTTTAGCGCTTACTTCCGTTTGTGTTCCCACCATCAAAGCGGTAGTTATTCCACTACCTCCAAGCCACAAAAGTGCATTTCGTCGCGAGAAGTTTGCTACTAGCGAATTTACAGCACTGGTAATACGTTTAGTCATTAAAGCTCCTTAAATGTGAGTTCTCTATTTTTGCTCATACTTAGTTCTATTATCTATCCAATTATGCTAAAAAGCACTACTAATGAAATATAATGCCGTGCAATCACGTAATTAATAGCTCCTAATGGCTTTCAGGTCGTTTAGCTTTCGATATGGATGCAGTTAATACTTATACCAAATCAGGTTATTAACCCCCAAAAAGTGTATTAGGCGATCGCAGCGCGTGTTATTTTTCGTAAACAGGTTGTGTCGGTTAGTAGACTTCTTGGCATTTGTCGGCAAAAGGGGGAAAGGGACTCATATCATGTCCGCTTAAAGACTTATCATTAAGACGGCAGGGGAGCAGTTCTTGCTGGGGGCAGGGGGAAAGAGGGTTTCCTGGTTTTTGCACAGATGCGGGAATTATAACTAATTAGGCGGACATGATATCATGTTTTAAATCCCTTACTATGAGTCCCTTTCCCCTTTCTCACAGACCTCACAAGCGCATTTTTAGGTTGGCAGACTACTAGCGGTAATCTGCGCAAGTTTCTTTTGCAGCCCTCAATACTGGAGTTGAGACTAAATTCTTTTTTTAAGGCTACAACCTGTGTGTGGTAAGCATTTTAGACTTCGGAATTATATCAAGCCTAGAAATTATCAAAGCTTGTCTGGATAAGGGTTTAGCGATTTGATGGGTAAAATTAGTCTAAACTCCAGTCAATATTATGTCTGCTTGATTACTTATTAAACTATTGAAATTTTATATAAGGATATCTAAGTTTCCCGGCTTAGATATCCACTAGCAACATAACCTAAATTTAATAGATTGTTAGCTCTATTCTAACTACTATTTTTTGTTTTTAAATGGTTCTTGGGATAGTTATAAATTCATCCTTAAGTTGGATGTCAAAGTTAGATATATATTTTATTTTCATACACTTGGCAAATTTAATTAAGATTTTTGTTGTATAATATAATGCTAATAGTTATTAGATAAATTTTCTGATTTTTACCTGAAGCTTTTATATTGGAACTAACTTCTCAAGCTGATTAGCGATCGCAACCATAAATATCAGCTATGTGTAGGTGCGTTAACACAGTGTAACGCACCCTAATTTTTAAGAGAAGTTAGTAATATTAGACTTTTCTAAACTTGCTACTAATCTCACTCCAAATTCTTCTTCAAACACTCCTTTTTTATAATCTAAGCTCCAAAGTTCTAAAGCACAATCATCATCTGATTGAGATGGAAAAATTAGCAGATTGACCTGCTTCAGTTGTGGATAATACTCACATTGCACTTGAGCAACTGCACCAATTTGTCGTCTATCTAATGCCACTGCCAATCTTAAAATCGCACTTAATTGACTAACAATTTGTCGTTGTTGTTTGGTCAGCAAATTTTGGTAGTTTTCATGTTTTTTCTTGGGCGGCGATTTGCGATGATAACGCGCTAAATTGGCAATAATTTCAATCTCGGTTTCTGTATAACCGAGTAATTCACCATTGCGAATTAAATAGTAAGAGTGCTTGTGGTGAGACGAATGGCTGATATAATGACCGCAATTGTGTAATATTGCAGCTGCCCACAGCATTTGTCGTTCATCAGTTCCCCAATGATGTAGAGTACCTTGAGTTTGGTCAAATAAACTCTCGGCAAATTTTGCCACGCGATCGCTGTATTCTAAATTGATATGGTATTTATCTGCGAGTTTGAGGATATTCCGTTCCCGAATTGAACTTTGATAGCGCAGCTTATCTTCAATTAAACCGTGGGTTAACATCCAGTCTACAATTACGCCTTCCCTCAGAGAACGCTCACAAACTGTTACCGATTCACTACCCAAAAGGGTCATTGCTTCTTGTAATATGACTGCACCAGCGAGGATAACTTCAGGGCGCTTCTCTGGCATACCAGGAATTTCAGCCCTTTCGGAATTACTCAGTTTGCGCAAGCGATTTACCAACTCTTGCAAGTCTTTAAAACTAAATTGGTAGCCATTGAGAGTGGAAGGAATAACACCCGACTTTTCCCGTGCATGAATCATCGCCAGGGTTTCAATTGTGCCCGCCGTACCCACCAAACGCGGAGATTCCCCAGACTCTAGGTTTGCTAAGATTTCTTCTACAGGACGTTCCAACATTCCGCGTGCATAAGCTTGCAGATACTGGAACTCAGTGGTGCTGATGGGGTCAGTAGTGATTAACTCGCTAGTGAGTCGTACTGCACCAACTTTAGTACTGGTGAGAATCCGGGCTTGATGACTATCGCCTAAAATCAATTCTGTGGAACCACCGCCAATATCAATGATGGTGTGGGGCTGGTTGTTAAATTCCATCCCCGATAGCACACCAAGATAAATTCGCCGCGCTTCTTCTTGACCAGAAATCAAGTTAACGCTTAAACCCAACTCCGTTTCTATTGTGTGCAAAAAATCTTTACCATTGGGCGCTTCTCGCACAGCACTAGTTGCCACAGCGATGATTGTTTCAGCGTTGATAGTTTTGGCAACTTCTTGAAAGCGTCCTAAAGCAGCGATCGCCTTTTCAATTATCTCTGGCTTGAGTTCTCCAGTGGTAAGATTGCGATCGCCAAGCCTTACGGTTTCCTTTTCTCTAGCAATAATGCTGAAAGCTGGTAGTGTAGGGTCAATCTTGACTACTACCATGTGTAGAGAATTTGTTCCCAGGTCAATGGCAGCAATAATCCGATGTTGCTTAGATGGTTGAGTTGGAATACTCTCCCAGCTAGAAACTAAATTCAGCATCTAGTTTTCTCTCTTTATTAAGAAATGATGTCAAACGGTGATACGTCGGGGTAGCTAGCACTGATATTTATGACAACACACTTGCTCAGACTGAGTGCTGTTAGCGGTAGCAGGGCGTTGAGCCAGTGCTGAATATTGAGTAAATTAAAAAATACTCAGCATTCCCAACTCAGATCGATCGAGGGTAACTGAGCTATGTATATTCACCCTACTATTTATAACCGCAGTGACTATTTAAAGATATTTAAAGTTGCCACTTTGGGTTATGTTTTTACAAATAACAAATAACGTTATTCTATAGATGTAAAGAAGTGTGAATTCATCTCTCTAAAGTTATTTGTTGATTTCTATGTTAACGACACCAGAACGCCCCCAGTCACCAATTTGGCTTGTAATTATCCGGCTTTTACGCTGGCATAAACCAGAAGGGCGGTTAATTTTAATGATTCCTGCCCTTTGGGCTGTGTTTTTGGCAGCTTCAGGAAAACCGCCTTTACCTCTGGTTGGTGTGATTATATTGGGTACTCTGGCCACGAGTGCAACTGGGTGTGTTGTCAACGATTTGTGGGATCGGAATATCGATCCAGAAGTGGAGAGAACACGCGATCGCCCCCTTGCTTCTCGCGCCTTATCTGTGAAAGTTGGAATTATAGTTGCGATCGTCTCTTTAGCGTGTGCAGCAGTCTTGGCCTTTTATCTTAACCCCTTGAGTTTCTGGTTATGCGTGGCAGCAGTGCCTGTAATTTTGCTTTATCCAGGTGCAAAGCGGGTGTTTCCCGTACCGCAACTGGTGCTTTCCATCGCTTGGGGTTTTGGGGTCTTGATTAGCTGGAGTGCAGTAACGCAAAATCTTTCTCAACCAACTTGGTTACTTTGGGGCGCGACAGTACTGTGGACATTGGGATTTGATACAGTTTACGCCATGAGCGATAAAGAAGACGATCGCCGCATTGGTGTTAAATCCAGTGCCCTATTTTTTGGTAATTATGCCCCTCTAGCCATTGGAATTTTCTTTGCTGGCACAATCTTGTTGTTGTCTTGGTTAGGCCTAGTTATACATCTGCACTTAGCCTTCTGGATTAGCCTTGCAATTGCTACTATCGGATGGGTTTGGCAGTCTCTGCGATTAAGAAAGGAAAACTTACCTAATTCTGCTTATGGTGAAATGTTCCGGCAAAACGTGTGGATTGGTTTTATTTTACTTGCTGGAATGATTGCTGGATCTTTTTAAGAATTCAGGAGGCAAGAGGCAGAAGGCAGGAGGAACCCACGTTTTAAAACATGGGATTGAAGCAAGGACGCTTTGTATCTAGTGGCACTTTTCTTCGATACAATTCCTTTTTTAAACTGGGCAATAACCCAGAACTAAAGTTTTTATTAATACTTATTTCCTTCTGCCTCCTGCCCTCTGCCTCCTGCCTTATTTGTAATTTTTCTGTTGAAATAGTAGATTACCACTAATGCAGGTCAATAATTATGAATAACACCCGTCTGCCAAATATTCACCCTGGGGAAATCCTACAACTAGAATTTTTAGAACCACTAAATATTACCCCTTATCGATTAAGCAAAGATATAGGTGTAGCTCAGACACGAATTAGTGAAATTTTATCTCGAAAACGCAGTATTACAGCAGATACAGCGTTGCGTTTATCTCGCTATTTTGGTAGCAGCGCTCAGTTTTGGTTGAATTTACAAACGCAATATGATATACGTCAAGCTCTTGAAGAAAATGCAGAAGTTTACAATCAAATACCTAAACTTCCGTTTAATGATGTAGCCTGAGTTTGTCAAGCAAAATTTTAAATCTTCTAGGGTGCGTCATTTGAGGGAGAATAGAAAATTTTATGGTTATAAAACTTGTATTTTGCTTGGATTTTTAAAATTATACACTAGAAAATATAAGTTACATTATAGCCCCCTCCTCGCTTGCAACGAGTGCGTTGGAGGTGGGATTCTTACTGATTATGCGTTGAAAATTTCCCATGCTATTTGATGCGTTTAAAAATCGTAAATCTCCTAAAATCGAATTCAGCAAAACTAAGCCAAGCTGGCGCGTAGCGTGGGGAAAAGTTGATCCAAATTATGAAGATATAGCTTGGCGAGATGAAAAAATTTCTGTAATTTTACCACGCACAACTTCGGAATTGCCGACAGAGAAATTAGCAATCAGTTATAGAGGACGATTTGTTGCTGTTGGTGATGTTTGGTTAACTAACCGAGTGCAATTGCTGCAAAAGTTAGGAATTGAACCGGATAGCTTTCAAGCAAGTTCTCTGCAACTGGTAGCCAATCTTTGGGAACGATGGGGTAATGAAAGTCTTAGCCAACTTGTGGGGATGTTTGCGTTGGTGGTTTGGGATAGAGATAAACAGGTGTTGAGATTGGTTCGCGATCGCATCGGTGTGCGTACTCTCTATTACACTACTACTGGTTCAGTTCGTTGGATTGCGCCTCAACTGAGAACTTTAGCACCTCATCGTTCATCCGATTTAGATTTGGTGGCATTGCGAGATTATCTTTGTTGTGCTTTTGTTCCTGGCGAACGAACCCTTTGGGAACAGGTGCGAGAACTCCGACCTGGAACTGTTTTAGAATTTCCCAACTACAAAGTTACAGCTTATTGGCAGCTTCAAGAACAGATTATAGCAAGCGATCGACCCTTAGCATGGCATGGCGATCGCTTGCGAGAACTTCTAGAGCAAGTTGTTCAAGAATATTTACCACCAGCAAATGAACCCGTTGGCGTTTTTCTTTCTGGTGGTTTGGACTCTAGCAGTATCACTGCTTTAGTCGCAAAATTCCACAAAGCACCAGTCCACACCTTCTCGATTCATTTTGGTTCAGAATGTCCCAATGAGTTAGAATTTTCCAGTCTCGTTGCATCCCATTGTCAGACGCAGCACCACATTTTAGAAATTACTTTTAAGGATATGTGGTCACGCCTGCCGGAAACAATGGCTTATTTAGATGACCCCATTGGCGACCCATTAACTGTTCCCAACTTGTTGCTGGGACGACTGGCGAGAGAAAGCGTAGAAGTAGTTTTAAATGGTGAAGGTGGCGACCCTTGTTTTGG
Organism: Nostoc sp. DedQUE04; assembly: GCF_034530995.1. Taxonomy (NCBI): domain Bacteria; kingdom Bacillati; phylum Cyanobacteriota; class Cyanophyceae; order Nostocales; family Nostocaceae; genus Nostoc; species Nostoc sp. DedQUE04. The sequence continues at coordinate 6,562 of NZ_JAVRCA010000113.1, forward strand.
CGGGCCAAAAAATCAGCCGATGCTAATTAATAGTTTATATGGCTCCGTCACCAATCAAGATGCATTGCAAGCTTATTTAATTTCCTTTCAAAAGTGTGCTGTTGACTTACCGCAACTTTTAAAACCAGAAGTTTGGACAGCAGTACAAACAGCACCTTGGGTTTTTGCAGAAGATTTATATTCTCAAGCTAGCTATCTGAATCGGTTGATGGCAATGAATATTAAATTTAAAGGTGCTGACCAAATTTTGACGAAAGTCAGTAACTTGACTCAAGCTGCTCTTTTGCAAGGTCGTTCTCCTCTGTTTGACCAACGAGTAGTAGAGTTAAGCATGGAGATACCTCCAGAGTATAAGCTTTCTGGAGTAGAAGAAAAAGCAGTTTTAAAGCAAGCAATTACCTACAGTACATCTTTGGCGATCGCAGATATCTTACCAGACACAATTATTCATCGTCCCAAAAGTGGGATGATGGTACCAGTGCAGTTAGGATTTCGGAAATATTGGCAGCAAGAAGCCAGAGATTTATTGCTCAATCGAAATGCAGCTATCACTCCTTACTTAAACCAGATGCCAATTCGTAATTGGTTAAACTATCAAGGAGATACTTGGAGCCGATATGGAGTAAAGCTGTGGTTGCTTGCTAGTTTAGAAATTTGGTTACAAGTAAATCAAAAAGCGCACTAGTGAAAGCAACAAAAAGATACGTCATAACTCAATAGAGTTATGCCTTCGCTATCAGTGCTGGGTAATAAGTGAAAAAAAATACTCAACACTGATGGAAATTTGACATCTTAGAGCTGATTCGTAAAGAAAAGCTTAAGAAACCATTCGCCTGATCATCAGACGAATCAATGAACCATAAATCATTGCTTCACTTAACTCCGTATACAACTCATAATCCTTACTTAATCGTCGAAATCGATTGAGCCAGCCGAATGTGCGTTCTACAATCCATCGTTTCGGCAATCGCTCAAAGGTTTTCGAGTTTCTTTGAATTACCTCGACTCGAACCTGTTGTCCACAAATTTGTCTAACGGCTTGAGCAAAGTTATCACCCGAATAACCTTGATCTACCCAAACAACTTCTAATTTAGACAATTCTTCAATAGCTTCGTCCAGGACGATGACAGCCCCTAAACGTTCTGAGGCATTAGCTTCGGTCACTAAAACACCGATCAATAAACCTTGAGAATCTACAACAATATGCCGCTTACGCCCTTTAACCTTTTTACCACCATCAAAACCGTAGACCTCCCCTTTTTTTCCGTGGTCTTCACGGATTGGGAATCTGCGATCGCCACGGTAGAATGTTCATCTCGCCCTAAATCTTGTCGCAGCTGATGACGTATTTGGTCGTGAAGAAGCTGCCAGATGCCTTTGCGCTGCCATTTTTGAAAATATCCATACACTGTTGTGTACGGTGGCAGGTCATGAGGTAACATCTCCCACTGACATCCGGTTCTTTGCACGTAGAAAATGGCATTAAGAATTTCTCGTAAATCTACTTCTACAGGATGCCCAAATCCTTTAGGTTTTGGTAGAAGCGGCCCAAGGATTAACCATTCGGCATCGCTTAAATCACTTGGATAAGGTTTGCGCTTTTGGTTTTCAATCGCTGGTAGACGGCTCATGGACAACAACATTAGTGTTATTGACTTAGCCTATGGTCTAAATCAACCGAGGCTCTGTTCTCTTTATATTTTCTTTACGAATCAGCTCTTAACTCATCCCCTGGCTTTTCATAAAAAGCTGTAGGGAAATCGAAGTCATTAGACTTCTTGCAAAAGTCGGGGTAAAAGGGTAAAAAAACTCAAAATCCTTTCCCATTAACTTTTTCCCTTTTCCCTAAGAGTGCAAAAATATATTTTTGCAAGAGGTCTATTAGTACCAATGACAAATGACCAAAGACAAACGACTCTTGTTATATGAATATTTCCTGACTTATGTCAGCATTTTTTGTTTTAAAAGCCACTGAAAAAACGCATTTTCAAGTGATTGCCGATTTTCTTTTAATTTATTTTTGATTATTTACTGAGCTAATCTCCGTTTGCGGTGTACTCTCAATATACGGTAACTACCAATACTTCTCGGTTAAGGGGAAAAAAGAAAGGGGAAAGGGGAAAGAAAAAACCTTTAATCCAAACCCAGTAACCTTTTGCCAAAGCCCGATTCCAAATTAAAAATGTACAAAGCGAGAAGTATTGCGGTAACTAACACACTCAACCTTTGAGATCGATTACACCCAGAGGTGAATACCATGAACAATTATGCTCAACAACAGGAATTTATTTTAAGTCAAATCACAAATAAATATTTTCAGCGCCGAGATTTCAGTGGATGTGACTTGAGGGGAATCGACCTGAAAGGAATTGATTTAAGTGGTATTAATTTAATTGGAGCTGATTTGCGTGATGCAAATTTGTCTGGCTGTGTTCTGACTCGTGCTAATTTAAGTGGTGCAAATTTGATCCAAGCTAGCTTACGCGAAGCTAATTTGTATGAAGCATCTTTATGTGAAGCCAATTTGACTAATGCTGATTTAACACGAGCAAATTTGTGCGGAACATTCTTATGGCGAGTAAAATTCATAGGTAGTAATCTTTGGGGTGCTTCTTTATGTGATGTAGATTTGAGAGAAGCAGACTTAAGTGAAGCCAAATTAATTGAAGCATCGCTGATTGAAGCTAACTTAAGTTTTGCAAATCTCACACGAGCCAAGCTATGTGGAGCAAAATTACTAGAAGCTAATTTGACTGAGGCTAACTTAACTAGTGCAGACTTGACATGGGCAAATTTAACTAAAGCAAACTTGAGCAATGCAAACCTTTGGAAGACAAATTTGATTTATGCGAAGTTGCGAGATACTATTATGCCTGATGGTACAATTGAGCAACCTCAGATAGTTATTTCTTAGCTAGAAGTAGCTCTGCCAAAGTGAAATAATCTTGTGATTTCCTTTCATGCTCTGTATGGGGCTTTCCTTTTAGCTGTAACCACAATTTTTTCTATATACTACCCTTGGGGCGATCGCACTTTCTATTAACCAACTGCGATCGCTTGGGTGAGTAAATAAAAGTTTAAGATTGCAGTACCCCTTGTTTCTACTTTTCTTAACTCAATTTTCAGATAATTAGGGCGATACTTTGCCATCGAAGCCGCATCTAAGATTGTTTCAAAGTTATCTAAAACTAATAGACATTGGTAAGTACGCAGATAATGGATCAGCAAATCGATGTCGGGTGTAGTTTCTTGCTGATTGCATAAAAATGATCCTAATTCAGTTAAAAGGCTGTTTCCCGGCGGAGTGTACTGTAGCGATCGCCAAATCACATACTCAAACCGATCTTGAATTGATATTGCTAGTTTAGTGGCTAAAGTCGTTTTCCCAACGCAGCCTATACCGAAGATTGTAAGCAAGCGACAGCCATCTTGTAAAATTTATAACTTTAGCTGCGTTAGTTCTTGTGAGCATCCATAACTAGTAATTCAGGATATTTCAGCCCCTCTCCGCGTCGGAGAGGGGTTGGGGAGAGGTTCATCTCACGTTAATTCAGTTAAAACTTGGTCAAAACTTGAGGTGCGGTACTTTATTTGCGTAACACACCCTATTTTCGCTGTATGTTTCTTAGATACATCGAATTGCTCTTGTAAACTTATTGAGAATTAACTATGGAACCTATTTCTCTGATTATTGCTGCTTTAGGTGCTGGTGCGATCGCTGCTGCTAAAGATACCGCCACAACAGCCGTGAAAGATGCCTATCAGGGTTTAAAAGGTTTGATTAAAAAGAAGTTTGAAGGCGATGTTCTAGGACAAGCGATGGTAGATGCCAAACCCGAAGAAATTAAGCAAGCTGAAGATTTATTAAAAGACAAAATTACCAAAGCTGGTGCCGATCAAGATGCAGCAATTATTCAAGCGGCTCAAGAGTTACTTAATCAAGTCAAAGAACAGCCCGGTGGACAGCAGATTATTACCCAAAATATCAGTAATGTCAAATATGCCGCTACTTCTGGTTCTGGTAATGCAAGTATTAGTGGCATCAATGAACAAGGCACATCGAAGGAGGACTGAGACTGTAACCAATACTACTCGGTTAAGCATTTTGAACCCAAAGTTTGGTTTTGGGAAAGGGTTAAAGGGTAAGGGTTAAAGGTTTTTAATTTCCCTTTCCCCCTTCCCCTTTCCCCCTTAACCGACAAGTATTGAGACTGTAACTTAATTAATCAGGGTAGATGTTATGTCTAAGCAAGGCGAGATCCAACAAAGTGTTACAGAGAGTGAATACGCTGCCACTTCAGCGACTGGTAATGCAACTATCACTATTACCAATTACTACTATCGAGAAGAAGCAAAATTAGTCACTTCTGATTCTACCGACGCTGCTGATGAATCTCTTCCTTGCCCTTATCGCGGTTTGTTTCATTTTGGCCCCGATGATGCAGAGTTTTTTTTTGGACGCGAGGTATTTGTAGAAAAACTGTTCGCGGCCACTCAAAGCCGAAAGTTTATACCTGTGTTGGGTGCGTCGGGAAGTGGTAAATCTTCGGTGGTTTTGGCGGGATTGGTGCCGAAGTTACAAAAACAAGGTTATTGGAAGTTTACTCACTTCCGTCCTGGTTCAGAACCATTCCAAGCTCTGGCTGAGTCGCTGGTTCCCCTTTACGAGCCTAATCAAAATGCTACTGAGCAAATGCTTCAAGCTCGTAAGTTAGCTGAATACTTTGCCAATGGTTCTGTTCCTCTGCAAGATGTTTTCTCCAAAATTAAACGGAATTATCCCAATCATCGGGTATTGTTGATTGCCGACCAATTTGAAGAACTTTATACTTTGTGTGCGGATCAGAAAGTTCGCCGTGGTTTCCTAGATACCTTATTAGCTTGCTTTCAATCTGACCCTGACAATAATACTGTGCTGGTTGGAACCATGCGGGCGGATTTCTTGGGGAATCTCCTCTCCTATCGTCCACTTGCAGATGTGTTGCAAAATGCTGACATCAAGCTGGCACCGATGAATCGTGATGAACTTTCACAGGTGATTGAAAAGCCTGCTGGAAAGTTGGGGATAACATTTCAAGATGGACTGGTGGAACGCATTTTGGATGATCTCGAAGATGAACCGGGGAATTTACCTCTTTTGGAGTTTGCGTTAACTGAGTTGTGGAAGCGGCGAACAGGTAAACAGTTAACTCATGCAGCTTATGAGGAAATTGGTGAGGTAAAAGGTGCCTTGGCTCGTCATGCAGATGAGAATTATGGTAAGTTGAGTGCCACTGAAAAAGAAAAGGTGCGGCGAATTTTTATTCAGTTGGTGCATCCGGGGGAAGGAACGGAGGATACGCGACGACTAGCGACGAAAGCTGAATTGGGTGAAGCCAGCTGGGAATTGGTGAAACAGTTGGCGGATAATCGATTAGTAGTCACTAGTCAAAATTCTGCTAACCAAGAGACAGTAGAAGTTGTCCATGAAGCGTTAATCCGTAATTGGGGTGAACTTCGACAATGGATGAATGCAGACCGTAGCTTTCGGGCCTGGCAAGACCGTTTGCGCTCCGCAATGTATCAATGGAAACAGACGGAACGAGATGAAGGGGCATTGTTGCGGGGTGCAGCGTTGGTGGAGGGGGAAGAAAAGCTAAAACAACGGCGAGAGGATATTGGCGCAGAGGAGCAAAAGTTTATTCAAGCTAGTGTGGAATTGAGGGATAAGGAACAAAAGCAACGGGAACACAGAAGACGACTGACTTTTTCTGGACTGGCAGGGGGTTTGGTGTTAGCTTTGGGTTTATCTGGACTAGCGGGTATAGGCTGGGGGAATGCCGAAATCAGTCAAATTAATGCCTTAGCCCAAAGTTCCGATGGGTTTTTGGGTTTAGATGGGCGAAAAGCTGTTGAATCAAGCGTCAAAGCTGCTGTCAAAATGCGAGGTAAATTCTGGGTTGATGCGGATACCCGTACCCAGGTAGAACTGGCATTATTAAATACAGTTCACAATGTTGCCGCACCCAACACCTTGGGAGGACACGCAAACTCGGTTAATGGCATCAGCTTCAGTCCCGATGGCAAGATGCTAGCTTCTGCCAGTGCTGACAAGACGGTGAAACTGTGGGATACCAGCACAGGCAAAGAAATCAAAACCCTTACTGGGCATACAAACTCGGTTTGGGGCATCAGCTTCAGTCCCGATGGCAAGATGCTAGCTTCTGCCAGTGCTGACAACACGGTGAAACTGTGGAATACCAGCACAGGTAAAGAAATCAAAACCCTTACTGGGCATACAAACTGGGTTAATGGCATCAGCTTCAGTCCCGATGGCAAGATGCTAGCTTCTGCTAGTTACGACAACACGGTGAAACTGTGGGATACCAGCACAGGCAAAGAAATCAAAACCCTTACTGGGCATACAAACTCGGTTTATGGCATCAGCTTCAGTCCCGATGGCAAGATGCTAGCTTCTGCCAGTGGTGACAACACGGTGAAACTGTGGGATACCACCACTGCCAAAGAAATCAAAACCCTTACTGGGCATACAAACTCGGTTTGGGGCATCAGCTTCAGTCCCGATGGCAAGATGCTAGCTTCTGCCAGTGCTGACAACACGGTGAAACTGTGGGATACCACCACTGCCAAAGAAATCAAAACCCTTACTGGGCATACAAACTTGGTTAATGGCATCAGCTTCAGTCCCGATGGCAAGATGCTAGCTTCTGCTAGTTACGACAACACGGTGAAACTGTGGAATACCAGCACAGGCAAAGAAATCAAAACCCTTACTGGGCATACAAACTCGGTTAATGGCATCAGCTTCAGTCCCGATGGCAAGATGCTAGCTTCTGCCAGTGGTGACAAGACGGTGAAACTGTGGAATACCAGCACAGGTAAAGAAATCAAAACCCTTACTGGGCATACAAACTGGGTTAATGGCATCAGCTTCAGTCCCGATGGCAAGATGCTAGCTTCTGCCAGTGGTGACAAGACGGTGAAACTGTGGAATACCAGCACAGGTAAAGAAATCAAAACCCTTACTGGGCATACAAACTGGGTTAATGGCATCAGCTTCAGTCCCGATGGCAAGATGCTAGCTTCTGCCAGTGGTGACAACACGGTGAAACTGTGGGATACCACCACTGCCAAAGAAATCAAAACCCTTACTGGGCATACAAACTCGGTTAATGGCATCAGCTTCAGTCCCGATGGCAAGATGCTAGCTTCTGCCAGTGCTGACAAGA
>NZ_JAVRCA010000114.1:0-13737 GCF_034530995.1 Nostoc sp. DedQUE04
CAAGTTTCTCAAACCCAGTCCCCGTGAGCATTTGCCATTTGCGGATGAGTCTAATGCCCAATGCCCAATGCCCAATGCCCAATGCCCAATGCCCAATGCCCAATTACCTTGTAATTCTCCGCATATAATTTCCCCACAACTGAGCTGCTTGAGCGCTGCTACCAGATGTCGGGGAATTATTGTCGTTTCCCAGCCAAACACCAGTTACAAGTCGCTGACTGGGGATAAAACCAATAAACCACAAGTCAACGTTTTTATCAGTTGTGCCAGTTTTACCAGCTTCCCCTAGTCCAATGGCTGCACTACGACCAGTACCTCTGGCGATTACACCGCGCATCAAACTAGTCATTTCATCAGCGACATTATTTGTCAACACTCGTTTGTTGGCACCTGGATCTTGGTCGAAGGAGTAGATTACCCGACAGGTTTTGATATCTTTGCGATCGCTGCAATCACCACTGTCTAAAATTCGGCTAATGGCATGGGGAGGATTCGACACACCGCGATTGCCAATAGCGCCAAAAGCACCAGTCATTTCCAAAACATTAACTACACTTTGACCCAGTACCAAGCCGGGAACTGGATCTAGGTTTGATTTTATTCCCAAACGCTGCGCCATTGCCACAACTTTATCCAGCCCAACTTGTCTGGCAACTCGCAAGGCGATGGGATTTTCTGAAAGCGCCAGTCCGGTGGCAATATCTAAACTAGTGTCAGCACCTGCACGACAGGGTTTATAAGTAAAGCCTTGCCAAGTTAAAGGCGCGCAGGAATAACTGTTGGATGGTGAAATTCCCTGTTGAATCGCGGCGGTGTAAGCAAAGATTTTGAAGGTGGAACCTGGTTGTCTTTTGGCTTGAACAGCACGATTGAACTGACTTTTTTTGTAATCAGTCCCGCCTACCATTGCCAATATACTGCCCGTACTAGAGTCAAGAGTGATTAGCGCCCCTTGAGAAAAATTAAAATTTCTACCAGAGTTGTTCACCGAATTATTCAACGCTGCTTCTGCTTGTCTCTGTATGGTTGGATCGAGCTTGGTTTCAATGATATAGTTTCCCTCTCTTGCAGCTCCCTCCCCCAAAATTGATTCGAGTTCAGAGAAGACATAACTGTAAAAATAAGGTGCGATCGTTTTAGCTTGCTGTTCGCAGACTTTAGGACTAATTTGGACAGTGGAGCGTCTAGCTCGGTTCGCATCCTCTGCTTTAATTTTGCCCATCTCCAGCAACCGCTTAATTACGCGATTTCGGTATTCAGCTGCTTCTAGCTTATTTGGCCCATCCCCACAAAAATCGAAGGCGTTGGGTGCTGGTAAAATTCCTACCAATGTTGCTGCTTCTGCCAAAGTTAATTCTTTAGCCGACTTTTCAAAATAATATCGGGCTGCATCCTCAAAGCCAGAGGTATCTCCTCCCAAAAAAACCCGATTTAAGTACATCAGCAAAATATCATCTTTGCTGTAAAATGTTTCGAGTTTTAGGGCGACAACTGCCTCCCGCAATTTCCGGCCAAGGGTATCCTGTCTGCCTACATACTCGCGGAACAAACTGCGGGCAACTTGCTGGGTGACAGTGCTGGCTCCTTGTTGCACATCTCCGGTGCGGCTATTAATCAACACAGCTCGTAAAATCCCCAGAGGATCGACCCCAAAGTGCCAGTAGTAACGACTATCTTCTGAAGCCACTACCGCAGCAGGCAAATAAGGGCCAAATTCCTCTAATCGCTTCATGTCTACATGAGAGATTGTCCGAGGTTCTCTCAGAGGAGTGGCTCCATCACGGGCGTAAACAACTACTGGGGCGCGTGTCGCTGTCGGTAGAGGTTTGACTGAAAATTTCAGCCATTCGACGCCAATCACTAACGTTAACAGCGCACTGACACCACCAACTCCATAAGCTGTCCAACTTGCAGCTTTGACATACCATGCTGGTGGGTCGACATATTGCAACCGTACAGAAGCGGCTAATTCTGGGGGCCCCAGAGTCAGAATATCGCCGTGACGCAGTTCTAGAGAACTAACACGACGTTTGCCACGATAAATGCCATTGGTGGAGTTTTCGTCTTTGATCGTGAAAACTGGTGTGCGCTGACTAGAATTCCGCGATAATGAGAGGTGAATTTGGCTGACAACAGGGTTACGGATAACGATATCGCTGGATTTCGAGCTACGACCGAGAATATAGCGATCGCCCAACAGTGGATATACTTCTGCTTTATCCGCCCCCGCATCCTGCACCCAAAGTTCTGGTACTTTGGCATTAGGCTTGAGCGCCAATTTTGAAAAATCGACCCTAGCTTGAATCGTATGTACTGCTTGAGTCAGTTGACCTAGTAACGTTTGTGGCTTGTGAGGGGGTTGGGGAGAACTCATCGGCTATTCACATCACAGTTTTTAATAAAGAATCGGGCGAATTACAATCAATTTTAGATGTTAGTCTTTCATCATTTTACTCATAAGCCAAAGCATAAATTAGCTATACGTAACTTTTTGAGCTAATTTATACTTTAATTTATGTTAAAGCTAAACTAAGGTTGTAACTTTAATCACTTTTTTATATAGACAAATATTTCTGTATATTATTTTCAAAAGCTTATATAAGCTAGTATAAATAGTTCAAGAACTACAGATATACTTTTTATTTGTGTCTTTTGAAACACTAGTTGTCAATAAATAACTGATTTAATTTTTACCAATTTTACATATCCACATATTCTGAAACAAACCTAAATATCTTCATTTAGGAGGATTTTCTAAATCTTGGTTATCTGCTTTAATGGGGCGAGTGTTCTGTTGAGGTTAATTTGAGAAATGATGGGAAAATCTCTGAGCTTGATTGGTACAGCTTTATCTTTGGCACTTACCACTAATATTGCTGTAGCCGAATCCAGTAAATCCCCCATAGCCCAATCTAGTACCGACTCCACTAGTGCACCAGCGGAAATCAAGCTGTCACCAGAAGGTAAGAAAATTCTGTGCGAGAATTTTCCACTTAATTCACGTTGTCCCGGCGGCACAGCACTCACCCCTAGCGCTCCTGGTAGTACTACAGTACCAGCAGAAACAACACCAGCAGAAACAACAACGCCTGATAGCACCACCACTCCTGACAGCACAACTGCACCAGGAAGCACTCCTTCTGGATCTGGTACTCCCGAAACCACTCCAGCACCAGGAAGCACAACCCCATCGGCACCTGACGCACCTAGCAACTTAACTCCACCACCAGGAAGCGTTACTCCAACCACTCCTGAAGGCGCACCTAGCAACTTAACTCCACCAGGAAGCTCAACCACTCCTGAAGGCGCACCTAGCAACTTAACTCCACCATCAGGAAGCCCAAACACTCCTGAAAGCGCACCTACTACTCCTGGCAGCACTACCGAACCAGGTAGCTCAACTACACCAGAACAACCTGGCACTCCTGGCACTCCTGGCAGCAGCCTCGAACCCGGTAGCTCTCCCAGTACTCCTGGCTCTAGTTCACCAAAAACTCCTACCACAGGTAACTAAATTTAAAGCTGGGGCATAATCTAAATAATGGTTTGCCATCAGCGATCGTCGGTGCATCTTTCGCGATCTCTTGCACCAGTTTGGATAACTGGTGTTAAGTGACAAATAAAAATTGATAAAAACCTTATAAGTAAAGTCTTCGCATATAAGACTGAGCAAGGGTTTCACTAAGTCAATAGCCTGGGATTAATCATCCCAGGCTTAATAGTTTAATGGGATCTGCCAGTTGAAGTCGGTGTTTTTTGGAAGGAAGCAATTAACAGGAAAACAATACCGATACTAATAAATGAATCTGCCACATTAAATACAGCAAAGTTAATCAGGCGAAAATCAAGAAAATCAACGACGTAGCCTAAAACAAAACGATCGATACCGTTGCCCATAGCTCCACCTAAAATCAAGCCATAGCCTAACTGATCCCACAAATTTAATGTTGGACCAATTAACGCCAATGCTATCAACACTAAACTCACTCCTAAAGATAGCCAGCGCAACCACTCTACTTTCCCACTCAACAGACTAAAAGCCGCACCAGTATTAGTGACATACGTAAAGTGAAAGATACCTGGTAAGAGTGGTAGTGTCTGTCCCAAGCTAAAGCTTTGTACTACCCAGTACTTTGTTATTTGGTCTAAGAAAAAAGCAATGAAAGCAGCGATCCAGAAAAGACGATTTTTTAAATGCATGGCGAATTAGTCATTGGTCGTTGGTCGTTGGTCATTAGTCATTGGTCATTGGTCATGAGCTTTTGACAAATGACAAAGGACGAAAGGCAATGAACTAATAAAACATTAAGTGACGCAATATATATGCTATTACACTAACTGCACAGACCACGGTTAGTTGACCTGGTAGTGCAAACCAGGAATATCTAAGGATTGCTTGTATCAAGGTTAGATTTTCTGTGCCTTTCCACTGAAAAAAATAGCTAATAATTAAATAAGTAATACCGCATAGGTGGAGAGTTAATAAGCCACAGACACAACTAAAGGCAAGAGTTTCTAGTCGAGGTCTCGCTTTAAAAGCAACTAAGCCACAAATCCAAGCTCCAGGAATAAAACCTAGTAGATAGCCAAACTGAGACAGCTTGACATAACCAATACCGCCACCATCGGCAAATACTGGTAATAAGGTTAACCCCATGACTAAATAGGCAATTTGCGAGAGCGCACCCGCATTTTTGCCTCCTAAACAACCCACCAACAATACTGCGCCAATTTGAAAAGTGACACCTAAAGAAAAAGTCTGAATTCCGTGCTGACTCCAAGTCCAAGGTAAGGTGATGCCATAAACTTCTAAGAAGGTACCACCCATTGTCAGGAGTAAGCCAATCATAGACCATAGTAATTGATTGGAAGCAGCAAACATTTATCAGGTAACCAAGGAAAAGCAAAAGGGAAAACCAACAGCAACTAGTATATTCATTAATATTGAAATGAAATTTGTGCTGACATCTTAAGAACTAGCATATTTTCTTTTGCCTTTTTGGTATGTAATTTTTCAGTTTTACGAATTTCAGCTTAGGTGTCTATTGTCTAATTTTATTAACTGAGGCGTGTTCTGAATTCTGGTATTTGACCGAAAATACAGTAAAATCTACATTATTGAGCTTGGTATTTATACTATTTTTTCAGATAATTGCCTAAATTGAGCTACAAAGTGCTTAATATTTATAGTGCTTATCAGTTGAGTCTAATACAGACCTAACAAGAACAGCCACTTCCCAAGGAAGTGAAATAATATTCACAGCCTTTATCCTTTTAGGAGAGGTAGAAGTGTATTGGATACAAAGCAAAAGCGCTATTCCATACTAAAATTTTTTCACAACTGAGCCAAAGAATTTACTCTAATAATAAAGTTTTGTAAATGCGTATGAGCTACTTAACCCAGTGCTAGATGTAACTTAAAAGTTAAGTAAGAGTATAAATATTATTAAGCAAAACTAAAAATAAGGGTTTGTTCTTCATCAAAAAAAAACAAGCATTTTTTGTTCTATTAACCTATTGTTAATCTTTATTGCTGTCCTTTAGGAGTATCTTAGAAACGCTCACCTGAAAAGTTACTAAAAAATTGATAGCGATGCTCTTACGTCTTAGTGCAATAAAAACTCATCGCCTCACAGGTTCAATTTCAGTGTTAGCACTGACAATCAGCCTAGCAGCTTGTGGCGGACAGCAAACACCAGATGGTACAGCCACCAAAGATACGCCTTCTGGCACTGCTACAGATACTACTGCTTCTAGCCCAGCTAAATTAGACCTTGGCGGAACCGTAAAGTTAAGCGGGGCTGGTGCGTCTTTTCCGGCACCACTGTACGATACCTGGTTCACAGATTTAAACAAAAAATATCCCAATCTGCAAGTTGACTATGCATCAGTTGGTAGCGGTTCTGGAGTTGAACAATTTATCAAAGGCACTGTAGACTTTGGTGCCAGCGATGTCGCAATGAAGGATGAAGAAATCCAAAAAGTACCAGCAGATAGAGGTGTTATTTTACTACCTGTGACTGCTGGTAGCATCGTGTTGGCTTACAACTTGCCTGATGTTCCAGAACTCAAGCTCCCACGAGCCGTTTACGCCGATATTCTACTAGGCAAAATCACGTCTTGGGATGATGCCCAAATTGCCAAGGCTAACCCAGGTGCAAAGCTTCCAAAAGAGTCAATCACAGTTGTTTATCGTTCAGATGGTAGCGGAACTACGGGTGTGTTCACAAAACACCTCAGCGCTATCAGCCCTGAGTGGAAGAATAAAGTTGGTGAAGGCAAAACCGTCAACTGGCCTAAGGGAGTAGGTGCTAAAGGTAACGAGGGTGTTACTGCCCAAATCCAACAAACTCAAGGTTCCATTGGTTATGTCGAGTATGGCTATGCCAAACAAAATAGTCTCAAGTTTGCTGCTTTGGAAAATAAAGGCGGTAAGTTTGTTGTAGCTAGTGAAGAGTCAGCTTCTAAAACTCTCGAATCAGTAGCTCTACCCGCAAATCTCCGCTCCTTCATTTCCGATCCCGACGGGGCTGATTCCTATCCTATCGTCACTTACACCTGGATTTTGGCTTACAAGAAATATCCCAATGCAGCAAAAGCCAAGGCGATTGAAGCTGCGATCGAATACGCTTTAACTGATGGACAGAAGCAGGCTAGTGCATTAGGATATGTTCCTTTACCCTCAAATGTGATTACAAAGGTAGCTGTTGCTGCTGACCAAATCAGTCCAGAATACAAAATTTCTGTTGCCAGTGGTAATAGCGCTAGCAAGTAAGCAAGCAATAAAACATGCCTATCCAGTAGTAACTTTGGATACGGAGTTACTATTGTATAAGTCAGTTTAAATAGATGATGAGGCAGCAATTTTACTAATCTGGTTGCCTCCCATATTTTTCTCTGATTTTATTCTGAAAGTCGGTATTCATGACTACAAATTCTCAAAATCTGTCATCAGCGATGAAAAATCGCTCTGACGCCGAAAAATCCCTAGATTTGGGTTTTATTTGGCTGACTAAAATTTTCGCTTTTGGGGTTGCTGGTACTTTATTATGGATTGGGTCGCAGGTTGCAATTGCCTCTTGGCCTGCTATCCAAAAGTTTGGTGCTGGCTTTCTAGTCAACACCACTTGGAACCCGGTTAATGATAGCTATGGGGTGCTACCCCAAATTTATGGAACTCTCGTGAGTTCTTTTATTGGTCTGCTGATAGCAGTGCCAATTGGGGTTGGTACTGCAATTGTACTGAGCGAGGATTTTTTACCTGCAAAAGTGAAGCTAGTACTGGTTTTTGCGGTAGAACTGCTCGCAGCTATTCCCAGCGTTGTCTATGGCGTGTGGGGTATTTTCGTTTTGGTGCCAATATTAACCAGCTTGGGAAAATGGCTCAATGGTTACTTTAGCTGGCTGCCATTTTTTAGCACTTCTCCTACAGGGCCAGGAATGTTACCGGCGGGAGTCATCTTAGCGATTATGACTTTGCCCATCATCACAGCTTTATCCCGCGATGCCTTGATTTCTGTACCCCCCAGCTTGCGCCAAGCCTCTATCGGACTAGGAGCAACCCGCTGGGAAACGATTTTACAAGTTCTTATCCCAGCAGCCTTTTCGGGCATAGTTAGTGCTGTGATGTTGGGACTTGGCCGCGCAATGGGAGAAACAATGGCTGTAACGATGTTAATTGGTAACTCCAACAACATCAGTCTCTCTTTGTTAGCACCAGCCAATACAATTTCTTCTCTACTGGCAAATCAATTCTCAGAAGCAAGTGGTTTGCAAGTTGCGGCTTTAATGTACGCGGCTTTAATTCTATTTTTTTTGACACTGGTAGTCAATATTCTGGCAGAGTTGATCGTTCTGAGAGTCAAGCGAATATAGCTTAGTTTTGGGTTAAATTATGACTTCTAATTTTCCAGAGCGCAGTTTAACTCGCTCCGCCATGTCTCAAAGGACACTGTTTAATACAGTGATGACCGTAGTCGCATTTATCTGCGGAGTATTGGCACTTTTACCTTTGCTAGCAGTCCTTTCTTACGTGATTATTAAAGGCTTTAGCAGTCTGAATTTAGCCGTGTTTGTGGAATTGCCACCCAAAGCTCTCCAAAAAGGAGGAGGCTTTGGTAATGCAATTTTAGGCACGCTACTGATGGTAGGAATTGCTGCCTTGATTAGTATCCCCTTTGGAGTTTTAGGGGCGATTTACATCACAGAATTTAGTTCGGCAAGAGTAGCTAGATGGGTGCGTTTTGCAGCTAACGTCCTTAGTGGAGTCCCTTCAATTATTGCTGGGGTATTTGCCTATGGGATTGTAGTTTTGACAATGGTAAAGTTGAATTTAGGATCGTATTCAGCTCTGGCTGGAGGGTTTGCACTGGCAATTTTGATGTTGCCAATTATTCTGCGAACTACTGATGAAGCGTTACAGTTAGTATCGCAAGATTTGCGACAAGCTTCTGTAGGGTTGGGAGCGACTAACTTTCAAACTGTAAGTCAAGTAGTCTTACCAGCAGCTTTACCAGCTATTGTAACTGGGGCAACGCTAGCGATCGCCAGAGCATCTGGAGAAACCGCACCTTTGCTATTTACTGCTCTATTTTCTAACTTTTGGCCAGATGGTTTATTCCAACCAACAGCTTCTCTAGCTGTTTTGGTTTACAAATACGCCATTTCTCCGTTTAAAAATTGGCAATCTCTAGCTTGGGCAGCATCTTTAATTTTGGTATTGATGGTTCTAATCACAAGTATCATCGCTCGCTGGGCAACTCGCAAAAAAGCTTAGTAAACAACCATCCACAGTGCATATCCCATCGCTTAAACTAACACTAGATTTAATTTATGGCTACTAATACTAGGACAGTGAATGACACTGAAACCGTTTTACGCACTGAAAATCTCAACGTTTACTATGGCAAGTTTTTAGCCTTACAGAATATTTGGCTAGATATACCGAAAAATCAGGTGACTGCTTTTATCGGCCCTTCTGGTTGTGGTAAAAGTACGTTGTTGCGATGCTATAACCGTCTCAATGACCTAATTGAATCATTTCGGGCAGAAGGTAAAATACTTTTTTACGATAAAAATTTGTATGCATCCGACATCGATCCTGTAGAAGTGCGTCGGAGAATTGGGATGGTGTTTCAAAGACCAAACCCATTTCCCAAATCAATTTATGACAATATTACTTTTGGAGCTAAAATCAACGGCTATAAAGGTAATTTAGATGAATTAGTAGAAAGCAGTCTTAGAAAAGCAGCTTTGTGGGATGAAGTCAAAGATAAACTACAGCAAAGTGGCTCGTCTTTATCTGGTGGACAACAACAACGATTATGTATTGCTCGTGCGATCGCAGTACAACCTGAAATTATCCTGATGGATGAACCTTGCTCCGCTCTTGACCCCATTTCCACCTTGCGTGTTGAAGAACTGATTCACGAACTTAAAGAGCAATATACTATTGTCATTGTCACCCATAACATGCAGCAAGCAGCGCGTGTTTCTGATAAGACAGCCTTTTTTAATGTTCGGACTTCAGAGACAGGAACCCGTAATGGCTATATGGTAGAGTATGATGCAACAGAAGTAATTTTTAACAATCCTCAGCAGGAAGATACCAGAGATTACGTCAGCGGCAAATTTGGATAAATATTTATTTCACATTACATTGTAGATATTAAAGCAATGAGGGATATTCGAAAATTAAAGTTGTGCGATATTCCTCTATGTTTTTTATTTGAAGGAATTTTTTCTCCCTAACAAACTTCATCTCCATGTTGTCCGATGTCTATTACTTGGTGCGCTCAAAAACTGACGGGAATTATCTTATAGCTCGTCCTGATGCTGAAACATCGGGTTATTTATTGCTGTTTCAAGAAAACTTTGAGGCTCTTAGCTATCTCAACACCCACGCAGCAGAAGTGGCAAATCGCTTTGCGGTGGAATCTATTGCGCGTACACAGTTGGGGAACTTGCTCAAACGCTGGGGTTTTAGCGGTGTGGGCATTGTAACTGACCCGTTATTGCCCAAAGTTGAGTTTTTACAGCATAGTTAAGCTTTACTTCCTCATTTGTTAATTAGATATTCTTCATCAATTTTGGGTTTCGTTCTTTAACTAGCGAGGGCAGCGATCGCACTAATTTATTATTTATACTTATGGTCTATTTTTCACAATGCTTCCATCTGGCATGATGGTGTGGAAAAGTATAGCATTATTGACATCAGCATCAGTACTACCTGTCAAGTTAGCGTAGCTGAGGTTAGCCCCCTCAAAAATAGCAGCCTCCAGCTTAGTATAAGAGAGATCAGTGTCAATCAACAGAGCGTTCTCCAGAGAGGCGCTATACAGGTCAGCCCTATTGAGGTCAGCACCACTGAGATTAGCCCCACTCAGATCCGCACTCAGATGACTACCACTGAGATTAGCCTGTCTGAGATCAGTATTAATCATTTCAGTAGCCTCGAAGTGAGTACCTGCCAAACAAGCCCCACAGAGGTTGGCATCCATTAGGTTTGCACCATCCAAGTAAGCTCTACTCAGATTAATACCACGCAAGTCCGTTCTACTTAAGTTAGCATTACTCAAATCAACTCCAGTAAAATCTCTATCTCCAGCAGCATAACGCTTGAGCAATTCCTCAGCATCCATACCTGAACTTCCGCATTAATTAACATATTCAAAATATTATGGTGTTAAGTAAATAGTTGTGCGATCGCACAAGTAAAATCAGGCAATATGGGTGAACTCAATTCATCACCATTGAATAAGGTAGCAACTAACTTTAAACTCGCTTGTTCGCATCGATATACTTCCACCTGTTGCTTGCGCCAATCTACAATCCAATATTCTCTGACACCTCGTGATGAGTAGAGCTTAAGTTTTAATTCTCTGTCCCGCTTTTCATTTTCATTACCAGCAAATAACACCTCTACAACCAGTTCTGGCGCACCAGTCAAATGCCCTGCCTCGTCTAAAAGTAAAGGCAATCTCTCGTTGCTAGCCCAGACAACATCGGGAATAACATTATCATTATCGCCAAAAATTATTCCTGGAGCAGGTACGACCTGTCCCAAAGAAGTAGCTTGTGACCAAATATGCAATGGTGTAATAATTCTGACACACGTTTTTTGATGATTCCAGTGGGGCGCTTTAGTCACAAACAATTCTCCGTCAATAATCTCATAGCGATTCCCGTTATCTGGAAACAACTCTAAATCGGCGGTAGTCCAGCGCACTCTCTCAGATATCGGCTGGTTCATAAATCATCTCGGTCAGGGGATTTACCTATTTTAGCCTGGGTGGAAATTGAACTTTATAGCGTTTTTTGTTTGTATGCAATACAGTTGACCTCTCTCCTTTTAGGCTTTGAATCTTACTCCCCAACGCTAGTAGGGAAGGGTTGGGGGTGAACTCAACTCAGAAGCGCTATATAGGCTTTGTCTAACGCACCATTTTTATGACTCAATGTTTTATTATCTTAGTTGCACTCCCGTAATCTATATGATATTCCTTTAGAAGAATAATACAATTGACATTCATTGTAAGGAATATTATACTTTGAGGTAGCAAGTGAATTGGACTTGGGAACTTTATCAAGATGTCAATGGGGAAATCCCCAAAGATTTGCTTGCTTTTTTCATTAGGATGATTCCTGAAGAAGAGCAACCAGAAAATCCACCAAAGCCATTACTGAGTCCTTCAGAAACCAGACGTTTGCAAATTAACCTTGGCTACCTGTGTAATAGAGGACTCGCATCACTCACCAGTGGCATTTTTGAGAAACTCGAAGATGACCTGTATGAGTTACGTATGACCAAGAGCGAACATAATCCAAGGTTTATTTTAACGGCTGCGACTCCTCAGCAATTTGTAGTGCTGCACGCCTTTATGAAGAAATACGACAACGCTATTAAAGATAGAGACAAAGAACCTGCAAGAGTAAGATTACGTGAATTGCAGCAGAGGGAAAATTGATGAAAAAACCTAATTTTCAAGCTTGGTTGCAGCAGAAAGTAAGCGACGAACCAGAGGTGATTCTGGCGGGAAAGTTGGAGTATCTGCGCTTATATCTTACCGATGCTATGCGGGAAATACGTAATAAAGCAGGATTAACCCAGGCACAGCTAGCCCAAAAACTGGGAGTCAAGCAAGCGGCTGTGTCCAAATTGGAGTCGGCGTTAAAGGAACATGAGTTGGAATCGGTGTTGCACTATTTACATACCTTAGGTGCAGATTTACTGGTAGCCGTCAAACAAGGGGATGACTTATATCAAGCTAGTGATAACGAAGGTGTATTGCTGGTAGATGTACCAGATGTAGTTTTCCAAAAAGCATTGGCGGCAAACATGAGCGTTCGGGAATATGTGCGTGTCGCCGTTGAGAAGTTTTCTGGCGAGGATGATGGACTGAGAACAGCTTTGGTAAAACTGCTCGAAAGTGACGATTTAGTGGCGGTGAAAGTAAGAGCGCGTTTAGGTTCAAGGACAATCCAAGAAGTTGCTGTAGAGTTGGAAAAATGTTTGAGTCTATCTGAAGAAGATAAGATTTTTGCTGTGAAAAATGTTTTAGCTGCTAATGTCGCGTGTGGAGAAAGTAATCGTGGAAGTAGTGATGAAGTTGATGAAATTGAGTTGTTGGATTTAGCTGAAGAATTGCTAGAGAAGTTGGCAAATATTTAGGATGACACAGACTACAGTCTACCTTGGTGCTACATCTCTAATCTAAAAATAGAGAGTTTTCCATTTATCATTTAGACTGATAAAATAATTTTAAAATTTCGGCAACCTACTTCAGATTTGAGGTTTATCATTATTTGCAAGCCAAAGAAATTAAAACACAATTAAGATTACTAATAGATGAAGCATCTGTCATAGATCCTGGTTTAGCGAAAAGGTTAGAAGAGATCAATCGCTGGGTGAAAGATGTCAAACCGGGTTCGCTGATTGCTAAAAGATTTGTCATTCTGTTTTTGCAACAAATGCTCCAAGATGCTGAAGTTTGGCTGAGACTTAAATCATTAGCATCTGAAGAAGAGCAGCAATCAGCGTTAAGAGTACTGAATCCAACTCTAAAATATTGGTATGGCTACTTGTTTCCTAAATGGTTGAGTGAAAACGACCCTAAATTTTATATCTAGAAACGAAAACTGATGGCGGGGGAGTTCAATCAGGAGGATGCCAAATTAATTGGCTCTATTGCTAATAATATTAAAAGTTGTGGTGGTACGAATATATTACAATATGTTGCAGACCTGTCTATGGCAACTGATATAATTGTTAGCAGTACGCGAGAGAGTCCACTATGTATTCAACTCACTAGTGTCTCAAAAGAATTTTCTCAAGAAAAGTTTGATGATTGGGAAAATACCCTAATTTTTTGGGCAATAGATAAAGGATTATTTTTAAGTTACAATCCCCGTGCAACTGATTTTGTAAATCAGATAGTCAACATATTATTATCTAACAGCGATAATCTCAGTATAGGTAGTTATTTAAAACTTAATTTATAGTTGTCGGTCACTTGCATTTACTGGATTTGTATAGCCACGTTATTACTTAACAAAGTGAGTCCTTATGGTTCAGGAAAAACAATCTGACCGTCAACAGAGATTAGACAATTTTTTACAAGCTGTAGAAGCTGCTCAAAAAGTGCAGGATGACATCATGAAGTATGGGCTTGAAGCCGCTCATTTATACAGCACTTTGTGTAACGGTTTGGTACAGTAGTTGAGAAGATAAAAGTAAAA
>NZ_JAVRCA010000115.1:0-13725 GCF_034530995.1 Nostoc sp. DedQUE04
TTAAGCGCAAAGGTAGGTTTGATGAGGCTTTCTTTGTTGATCTTCCCACAGAACCAGAGCGAGTCCAGATTCTGGGGATTCATCTACAACGTTTTGGCATTCACTTGGAATCGGAGTACCTCGAAGCGATCGCAGCCTCGACCGCAAAGTTTTCAGGCGCAGAACTGGAAACCCTTGCTTCGGAAACTGCTCTGCTGGCATTCGATGAGGATAGATCGCAGCAGGTAACACTTGCTGATCTGGAAACCTGCCGTCAAACCATTACCCCACTTGCGATTCAGGACGCTGCGGCAGTTGAACGAATGCAATCCTGGGCATCCACCGCACGACGGGCTAATAGTCCTGTACAAGCGGCGAAAACTCAATCCTTGCGTGCTGCTAAGTTTCGGAATATGAACTGATGAAATAATCCTGGGTAAAGGGGAAAGGAATGAAGAAAACACTCTTTCCCCAACCCCAGTTCCCCTTTCCCTTCTTGATGGCGATTGTCTCCTGATTTTACAGGGGCGATCGCTTTCTCAAATCCAACAATCAGTAAAAGAGAAGGTGAAAAAAAGATGACAACAGATTTAGTAACTTATTACGGTCAAACAGACTTGATTAACCGACTGGTTGAGAATTATGGCGCATATTTAGAGAAATTAAACAGAGAAACAAAATTGTTGCTTCGGACGGTGTTAACAAATTATGTATTGATGCGAGAAAGGCATGAGCCGAGCAGTTACACACTAATAGAAGCTTCTAGGGATGCACTTTTTGTCACATTTCTGGGTATGGATACGCCACAACTTTTGGTAGATATTTGCTCACAATTAAATGGGCTAACAACACACGAAGCGGAAACAATACTTGAAGCTCTACAACATCAAATTAGATGGGGGAACGCCCGTCAAGTCGTGAATTGACAAGATAAGAAACATGGAAATCTATTTAGTCTTTGTTGATGCTATCAAGAACAGCAATAAATTCTGGAGTGCCAAGGTCGAAAATAACAATTTAATTGTTGAATGGGGACGAGTTGGTTACAAGTTTCAGACTAAAACTCATTCTTTAATGAGTAATCAAGAGGCTGTTCTCAAATATCGGAATCTGGTAGCCGAAAAAATGATGAAAGGCTATAGAAGAAGTCAGCCCCAAATCGATAGTAATTGTGATATTTACGAAATTGAAAAAGCGATTCAACTGTTAGATATACTACGTCCTTGTGTTACCGAACGTAAATTCAATGATATTTACGTTAATGCTCTCAATCAATATCTAAAAATAGTGCCAACACCTTTAGGGATGCAAATTGATTACCACAGAGTTTACCGCACAGTAGCAGATATTGACTATCAGCGAGAGTTACTTGATTCTCTGTTAGCAACACCTGCACCACAAGCTGCTGCGGTGGCTGCTGGTCATGCCCCTGAAGCAACAGCAGAAACGGCAGTTGTCAGTCTCAAGACTATCAGTAAGAACTTCTGGCGACATTTGTAATTTTAGAAGCGTCACTGTGTAAGAAAAGCCAAAGCATACAAGCACTCTGCAACAAATCAATTTGACGAACTGGAGAATTTCTAATAACTGAAATTCACCTTTTAAATTCACAAATAATTTAGTCAAGCATTAATACTGCTTGGCTATTTTTTTCACCCAGCGCTTTGCTTCCTACAAACCACAACAGGAAAGACATTATGCCTAAAAAAGCGAACCCAGTCCCAAAAGACCATTCCCAATTATGTCTTCAGTACCTCCGCCGTTGCGGTGGCAGTGCTCGGTTATGCAGTATCAATTTTAGCTTGGGAGTAATTCAAACATTGGTCAATCAAAGAAGAGTAAAGATTACGAATACAGGTGCAGGTTTCTATGTTCAATTGGAGGATATAAAATGACTAATCACAAACAAGTTGTTTACCAATCTCAATTAGAACACAAGAGTAAAATGGTTTTTCGTCGCCGTATTAAGAGAAGATTCAACCCCAGAATTATTCTCGACCGCACCATAGAAACAACTGCAATTGTCTCTCTGCTCTTAACTGGATTCTCTGGAGTAGGGGCAATGGGGTGCTGGGGGCTAGAAGTAATCGAGTCCAATGCTGACCGCAATATAATCATCTCTGGTTGGGAGCAACAGAAAAATATTTGCCTGGGTGCAATGTTGGTCAGTTTTTCTGCATTCTTAGGCAGTTCTTTAGTCGGAGCAAGCCTCAGTATTCAACAAGATAAATTTTAGGGAAAGAAACGGGCAATGAAAGAGTACAAAACTAAACATGGCGGCTACAAAATCGAGACTACGGAATTATCAGATGGTGCTGTAGATGTTCATGTGGGAAAAACAGAACTGCTAAAAACAACTTGGGCTACTCCTACGACTCAAACATTTGATAATCATACCCAGGCTGTTCGTCACGCCAAAAATGCTATTGATAACGGCGAAATCGATTCAGTTTTTCAAGGTTAAAACACTAATGGAAATCAAGTTAACTACATCAGAGATTCGGACTATCTTACAAGGCTGTCAACATACATTGCGGCTTGTTGGCAGTAGCCGAGATTATTGCAACATTCAGTCTTCGCAGTATTTCTCTACATCAAAAAATGTGGTGCTAAATGATGCGTTCAATATTTTAGGAGAAATAGTGGATGCAATTGATCAGGTGGAGCAAATTAATCAACAAGGAGAACCTAAATATGGAGCAGGAAATTAAAAATGCAGTCGGTTTGGGTAGCCCAGAACTGGTAATAGAGTCAAAATCGGAGCCGGAACCAAAACCGGAACCAAAACCAACAGTAACGATTTATGATTTTGCCGCTCTGTTATCTAAGCACGAACCACCCAAAAAACAGCAATAAATATGAAACGACCAGTTTTTCTCTCTTGTATTAGTGCAGCAGCAGCAACAATTATTTGTGGATATTTCGGCACTCAATATCTCGGCAGAAATATCATGTACGTCATTAGTGGAGCAATAGCCGGGACTGGGATCACAGCATTCATGGTTGACCGAATTACTGGTCAAAATGAAATTGACCAAGTTATGTTGCGCCGACCTCGACCTTTAAATAGACCCACCAGTTGTATAGGTTGCAAATACTATCACGGGATCTCTTACAACGGCTCCCCTTTAATTTGTTCTGTTCATCCAGAAGGCATTGAGGACGCGAAATGCCCTGATTGGCAAGGCTTTCAACTATCTAAAGAAGGAGCAATAATATGACGTTAACTCTAGATAATCGCTCTCGAAACAAAGAATCGTCTCTGACGCAAGCATTACGGCAAATACAGCAGTTAAACTCCAAGATTGCTGTGCTAGAGCAGCAGCATCAAGATTATGTGCATCAGCAACAGAATTTGATTGCTGCGATTGCCGAAATCTGTGTTTCTCCGATCCAGGAAGTACAGGCGCTGCGGATTCTGATTTATCGGGGAGAAGCAGCTTGTCGGCAGTACCTACGTTCAGTGTTGGTTAAACAAAGTCAGGCTTCAAAATGACCATAGGGGAAATCATTTGCCCAGTTCATATAAAAGAGCCTTGCATAAATTAAAGCGATCGCCGCCGGACAAAGAGGCGATCGCTTCTGCCAGAAATGGCAGTTACCCCAAAACTTAACTTTTGAGCTAAAGTATGAACGCACAAACTGAAGAAATCAAAGAACTTGACCCATTAGTTTTTTGTGAAATTTGGGGATTAAGTTTTGAAGAGGCATCAGGATATTTAAATATTAGAGCCAGAACAATGACAGCTTATGCCTGCAAAAAATCGTCTAGAACTCATCGTCAACCATCTTCGAGAGTAAAAGCTTTAGCCGCAATACATCATAATAAATGGTTGAAAGAAGGTAAGAGTTTTCGCTCCGAAGGAGCTTGGTAAATATTGCACTGAAAATTTCTAAGTTATCAACAAAGTTGTCAACAAAGTTGTCAACTTAGTAGCTTGAACCGCTTGGCGCGGTTTTTTATTATAAAAGAGCAAGGTCAATAGACAGTCAATAGACGCTGATCATTGATATCAATATGGACATCCATATTGATATCCATATTGACACTTAGATGCTACGGATATTGACTATCTTTTTGAGGCTATTGATACGGATTTGACTAAGTTCATGGAATCAGGATGGAGAAAACAACTTTTTAATCAAAAACAAAGCCAATCAGGGGTAAATCCATTAGTTTTACCAATGTCAAAAGCCAAAGCTGTGAAGATTTTAGGTATTTGTCCCCGGACATTAGAACGATGGGCAAAAGTCGCTTCTTTGATTCCAGAGTATAGATTAATACTTCTAAGGATGCAGGCATTAGCCCAAGAGAAAAATCTCCGTGCTGCACCGATCACATCTTATCAAGTGTGGGTGATAGCAAAGATTGGTGAATTGTTTGGAGATATCACTCAAGGGATTGACAAAAAAGTTCTTGTCGAAGCAATTGTTGAAGCAAATAAAGTCCAGTACACCCGCGCCCAGTTTGAACAAGAGCAACTGAAATTTACATCACAAGTATTAGGAGAGACACATCATGTCGGATAGCATATTTACTCGTGCAGAATTATTTGAATTATTGAGTGCTAACTACAAGCCAGAGCAAATCATTGCTGGGTTAGAACAACTGGCTCAGTCAGATCCAGCTGTTGATCCAAACGCCCAAGAATTTCCTGTGGATATTAGCGATCGCTTAGAAAAGTTGTTCAATCTAGCGCAAGCAACCCTCGACAAATCGAAGCTGTTAGGAGGTAGCAGCAATTTGGCGAATATACAGACTCATGCAATAGACATGGCCACTGAACAATTACAATTTGCTGGAGTCAGTCGGGAAACGTTTAAAGCATTCTTGGACATTGTGGCAGGTAAGACTGTTGCTCAAGCGCTGGCAGTTCATGAGTTTGAGCAAGAATTGTTTGATGAAATCACCAGTGAACTTGATGCTCGTTCATTACAGCGACGCACAGAGCAAGGTTTTGATGAAATAGCGTTTATTTATCAGTTGGCCAAAAATCCTGAAATCAGGCAACAAATTACCCAAGAGTACGGGTTAAAGACTGGGGATGAGATTAAGCAACAAGTTCAAACCCTCACTACTGCTGCAACTGTTGGTTTTGACCCGAAAGCATTTTTAGACGAATTAGGAGTGCCGACATCAGAAAAAAAGTCTACACGACCTGCGACAATTCAGGATCTGAAAAATTTGACACGCTCTTTGTTGAGCGAGAAATTCCAATCTCCAGCTTAAAATGGCGCAAGTTCTTCAATGAGAATCTTTTCGGATTCTCAGTCATTTTTTTTCTAGTTTGCATTGGGCTGTCTGTTTATGTTCGTGTTATTAATGCACCAGCACCCCAGACAACACAAACTATCGGACGGCAACAACCGTAAAATATTTTGGTTGAGTGGCAATGAAATACCAAAAGCAAGCGATGTTGGGATTATTGGGCATGGGGTTAATCGCAAGTCCTTGGTTATCACAACTGCCAGCCCAATTCAAAACTTACTCTCACGGCATCACGATTCGAGAGTCTGAAGAACTAGAACGCATTAAAGCCGAGCAAAGGGCAGAAACCGCCGACAAAATTAACTCTCTTGGAGTTACGCCCTCATTCAGTAAGTTACGAATTAGGAACTATCTAGACTCGAAGAAACGTAACCCTAGACCTGATACTACCGGTTATTTAGAAGATGAAACAGTTTTTGTGTATGACTCAACTGGTTTATGTATTGGGCGAATTGAACAAAGGCAATGGAAATGGAAATGGAAATATCGGTTCAAAAATGCTTGTAAGAATTCGCCACTGTACCAAAATTCTCGTGATTGATTTATGAAATATCTCACTCCAAACAAATCTAATTCACAACCAAAACCAGAATCATCACCACAAAAAGAGCCGAAAAAAGGAGGGAGTGACTACTTAGAATTATTAGCTCGGTGGATTGTGGCATTAATCTCACTGCCAGTCATCTTTATCTCACATATCATTGCCCAATTCGTTACCCCAGGCACACCCGGATACAAGCTTGTTGGTGCGATTGGTTTTTGGATTGGGACACTTCTTTCTACTGATAGCATTTGGCAAGTTTTATTCCAGGGAAAACCGATTTTTCCCTGGTTTGAAACAGAATGGATTGGTTGGTTTGGTTGGTTACAACTCCTATTTAATCCCTTGTTTTGGATTAGCTTCGGTATCTCTGCACTAGTGCAAGTGATGGAAGCTCGAACCTTACGTGGTAAAGACCCACAACAGGCCAAGAACGAGTTTGAGGAATCAAAACAATACACACTCGGCAGTAAACCGAATGGCAATATCGACCTGACAGTGGCATTGTGGGGTGATTATAAAGCTGCTGGCATGAAAGAACGTCATACAGGGGGAGCGATCGCACTGTTTTTCTGGGTTCTGGATCTGACTACTACCTTCGTTGGTCGCAATCCCTTCAGATATACGAACCCAGGTTTGATTTTGGCTTGCTTTGCTTACAACGTAGCTTCAATGATGGCAGGCGAGATTGGTTACAACATTTGGAAGTTGACTAAGTAAGAGGGATTCACATGCATCAACAAATACCAATGCTCGGTACAAAAGAAACGGCACTTTTACGTGACGACTACCCCAGCATTGAGTATTTGGAAGCTGGGAATACCGCCTCTTGGTTACAGGAACGTCAAGATCAGTTATTAGTCCGCGCCAAAGATGAGCGTAATGGCATGAATCTGGCGAAGTTCATCACACTGGCCACAGCTCTTACTGGCGCAGTTTGTTATGCTACCTCTCCTCTTGCTCCCATCGGTGCAGTCGTAGCTGGTGTTGGTTATCTGTGGTCAATTGTTCAGGACTTAAACGATACCCATCAATTTGCACCCATCCCTTTTATTCGTGGTGACTTCTTTGCTTTCCTTTCTGCAATGGGTGATAGCGTCGCACGGGCTGAATATTTCGCTAACCAAAATGAACTGGCTGACTTGATGCTGCATCTGGAGCCAATGTCTAAGTATGAGTTTGCCATGCTCAAGCAATCATCTCATGTGGTGTGTGAATACTTGAGCGCCGTTGAGCCAGGAAAAAGATTTTACGCTTACCGTTGGTTACTTGATTGGTTTATTCAGCTACGTGGGCAGTTTCCCACCCGTGAGCAATTGTCTGGGCATTTAGCGCAAGTGACAATTGACCCACGAGTTAACTACCAACAAGTAACAGTTATTCAAGAGGCGATACAACCACAAAACCTTGGTATCCCACAAGCTCGATTTGCTCAATTACCAAATCATGCTGTGGGAGCAAGGGTTGAAGAGGACAAGGAGCAGGGTGCGGGGTGCATGGGAGAGAATCTTTCCCCTCTGCCCCCTGCTCCCTACCCCCCTGCTTTTCCCTCTCCAGTCAATACCGAAATCTCTACCTACACCACTAAACCCAAAGTGCAGTATGACCTAATTGGGCATATTGCTAAGAAAGTGACAAATATGCTGTGGGTTGGTGTCCCTGGTTCTGGCAAGGGCATCACCATTAGCAATGCAATCGATGCTATTAAGCGATTGCATCCTGGCATACACATCTTTTATATTGACCCCAAAGGTGACGAGAAAGAAACTGGTTATTTCAAAGGTCGTGTTGATACTTTTAAACGGGCTAAAATCCTAGAAATGTCCCCGGTCGAAGCGGTTAAATGGGTCAAAGAATGCTTTACCGAGTTCCAGAAAATCTCCGGCCCAAAGCTCATCATTTTAGATGAAGGTACGGCTGTTTGTTCCAAATTTAAAAATACCAAGGGTGAGATTGGTTGGCTCAAAGACAAAATCATCTCTTACTGTTCTTGCGGTGATAGTTCCGGTTGGCATTTCTGGATTGTCGTGCAGAACCCTCACACGGATGACTTGGGCATTTCTGGCGGTTTGCGATCCCAGTTAACGTCTGTGGCGTTGGTTCATCCTGATAACGTCCCAGCTTATAACGCCATGATTGCCACTCAACTCATACCTAGCGATCGCAAGATTACCTCAACCCAAG
Source organism: Nostoc sp. DedQUE04 (assembly GCF_034530995.1). Lineage (NCBI taxonomy): Bacteria > Bacillati > Cyanobacteriota > Cyanophyceae > Nostocales > Nostocaceae > Nostoc > Nostoc sp. DedQUE04. The sequence continues at coordinate 7,974 of NZ_JAVRCA010000115.1, forward strand.
TAATGGAGATTGCTGCACAATCACCAGTCGGTCGAGCAGTTTATTACGGCGGCATCAATGAATGGATACCAATGCCTCTGTTAAAGAATTTCTCTGGTTATGACCGGGATACCAAAAACTTTATTGACTCTGCACCAAGTAATAAGCAAACCTCTCAAGCTGAAACTAAGGAGTCTTGCACATCAACAACCCAAGCTCAACAGATGTTGGCGCTTTTGGAGAATACGAAAGCCAATTCAATTGATGAGTTTATCCAAACCGAGTTGAAATTAGACGGAGTTCCACCAGAACTAATCCGTTTGGGAATTGAAAAATTACTCCAAAATTCACCAATTAAATACAAATTCGACGGCTGCGATAGTAATCAAAATTAAAATTTATTGAATAACTTATGCGAGACAATAATCAAAGCAACTCCCCCTCAAAAGCCTCAAGCTCTTTAGAAAAATTAACGACAAGTGTTGTTAACTTTATTAACAGTCTCTCTCAAAGCTTTAGACTATCAGAACGCGAACTACTAGTTCAACAACAGTGGCTACATAATATGCAGACTAGTAAGTTCCTCAAAGAACAACAAGATTTCATTAATGAAGCTAATCAACAGATGCCTATACTGTTAACTTCCAAGTCAAGATTAATAATTCTGGAAGCAATACTTGTCACTCGTGCCAAAAATGGGCAACCTATAGATGATTTAGTGACGGCAATTGAAGTAGTCAGAAAGAACGTTATTGACATAGATATCCAGTCCAATCTCAATTTAGAAAAGGAGCAAAAAACTCAACTTCAGAAAACTAAAGATACCCTAATTACACATTGTCATCAATACGAATTACCTATTCTGAGTGAAGTTGGTAATTTAATCACTGATGCCCGAAATCTTATATTAGTTGTGCCCTTAATTTCGGCTCTATTTGTTTTGATTTTGCCTTTTACTAACCCAAGGATCTGCAATTCTTGGGAGAACGCTACTGGCACTTATGAAAACAAAAGTTTGTTTTGTCAACTTTTAAATGATTTGAATCGTTTTTTTCAAGACTATCAGAAGCTCCAATGAATCTTCTAGCCCTGGCAACAATCACTGGAGCGTTGGTGTTTAAGATGGTGTCAATAAAGCGTTGATATGCCGCCGCACGAGATATTGTTGTTGATCTGCGGAGAACTGTTCAGGACAAATGACAACACCAGTGCCAATGCCATCCACTAGGGCAATGAGTGCATTGGCTTCGAGGGTTAAATTAAGATCGGCTCGAATCACTTTGGCTTTCTGTAAGTCAGCTAACTCTTGACAAATAATTTGCCGTAAGAAGTCATAGCGTTTTCGGTGTTCCTGGACGAGGCGATCGCTTGCTTTAAAGCCTTGATAGCCTCTGTATACTGCTGTTGAGATAACTGTAGCTTGGACAGCTTTTCGAGAGCGAAACCCTTGCGCTTAAGAGTTTTGAGGTCATTAGGAGCAAACTTGAGTACAGTATCATAGATAGCGATCGCCCCATACCATATCTGGATGATCGCCCCTATTTTCATGAGGCCCTTGTTGCCGTTTTATAATGAAAGGATGCAAAAGCTTACCATCACCCGACCTGACGATTGGCATCTGCATCTCCGCGACGGTGCAGCACTGAAAGCGGTTCTGCCCTACACGGTGCGTCAGTTTGCCCGCGCGATCGTCATGCCGAACTTGAAGCCCCCTATCCGCTCGGTGGTAGATGCAGCAGCCTATCGCGATCGCATCCTCGCCGCCATTCCAGAGGGACAACAGTTTGAGCCATTGATGACGCTCTACCTCACCGACAACACCAGCCCCGACGACATTCTCCGGGCGAAAGAATCCCAGTTTATCAAAGCTCTCAAGTACTACCCAGCCGGTGCAACGACCAACTCAGACTCCGGTGTGACGGATATTCTTAAGTGCGATCGCGTCTTTGAAGCGATGCAGCAGGTGGACATGCCGTTATTACTGCACGGGGAAGTGACCGATAACGATGTTGATACGTTCGATCGCGAGAAGGTGTTTATCGAGCGACATTTAATAGAACTCAAGCAGCGATTTCCCAACCTGCGGGTGGTGCTTGAGCATATCACCACCTCCGATGCGGTGCAGTATGTGCTGTCTGCCAACACCATCGCGGCAACAATTACGCCACAACATTTGTTGTTTAACCGTAATGCCCTGTTCAAAGGTGGCCTTCGCCCCCATTTTTATTGCCTGCCCATTTTGAAACGGGAGGAGCATCGTCAGGCTTTGTTGCAAGCGGCAATATCGCTTAATCCGAAGTTTTTTCTAGGTACCGATAGCGCTCCCCATACCCGCACCAGCAAAGAAAGTTCCTGTGGTTGCGCGGGATGCTTTTCGGCTCTGCACGCCCTTGAGTTGTATGCCGAAGCATTTGAAAGCGTGAAAGCCCTGGATAAACTGGAGGCGTTCGCTAGCTTCTATGGCCCAGATTTTTATCAACTGCCGCGTAATACCGAGCGAATTACCTTGTCCAAAACGACTTGGCGCGTTCCTGATGAAATTCCATTTATGGAATCTGGGCTTGTACCTTTGGGGGCGGGGCAGGAAATGACATGGCAAATAGTATGACATTTGCATTGTGCATCAGCCGTTGTGGAATCCTGTCGGTTAACTTAGGCCAACAATTAATTTGAATCCTGGCTCAAATTTGAGTCTGCGAATCTTCCATTTTGAGTGGCGATCGCTTCAAGGGGCGACAATCGCCTCTAAACCCTGCAAGCTAAAGGTTTGGGAGGCACAGACCCCCTGAAAAAATTTGTGTGCTTATTGAGAATGAACTGTACAGTTATTAAGGGGCTACCTGTAGGGTACAGTATTAATGGTAAAAAAGAACGGTCTCGTAATTTGACCAAGACCGTCGAAATAATGCTGGCATCATTTTATCAAAACTTCTTAGAAAAATACCTAAATAAAGCACAGTTAATCACTTCAAGGGGCGACAAGCGAGTTAAAGTGCTTGCTGTATAAGCTTCATAGCCCTTAAACCTCGCTGATAAAATGCCTGCTTATTGCGAATGGAACCAACCATTTCATCAACCCATGCTTGACACTCATGCCAAGCAACTATCCAATTTTGACCATATAAACCTATCCAAAAATCACTGTGTCGTTTAGAAGTTCGATTTTTTTCTTCTTGGCGACAAATATAAAATTGTTGTTTTTGTAATTTAGTTCTTTGTCCATGTAACCAAGCACTCGTTAAGGCTAAAGCAATTAAGAAAATTAAACGAACAAGTCTATCAGGGCTAGCTTTAGAACCTTCCAGATTGTAACCACCTGTTTTACAATCTTTAAACATAGCTTCAATGCCAAAACGTTGACGATAGATAATGAGGGCACTTTTCAGGTCAGGCAGATTGGTTAATAAATACCAAGGTTCTTTATCTTGTTTACCTCGGTACTTCCTTTTCCAGTAAACTGCCAAATTCAAGCGACCAAAGCCTCGTTTTTGAGTCAATTTGATATTGGTATAAAATTGGCGGATATCTGGATAAATAGGAATGGTATTTAAAGGTTGAAATGAGCGTCCTTTTTGACGGAAAGTCGTGTCCTGTTTTTGGCGGAATACAAAGCTGATGTTCAGTCTATGCAACCATTGTGCTAATTCTATACTGTGAAATTCTCTATCGCCAATAATCACTAATTTATAATTCTTTAACAACCGAATCACTGGACGTAATACTTTTTGCTGCTCTTGTAAATTACTGCTGCCATCCTTCTCTAATAAACACCAAAATACTGGCCATGCTCTTTTTTGATAAATCACACTAACCATCAAAACATTATTCTCTTTCCATTGTGTTCTATCCAGTGCGACAATCACTTGTGAACCAGCTTTGATTTGCTTGCTAATCATCTCTTCAATGATAGGAAACCATAGCAGTACCACACTCAATGCGTTCAAAGTTAAAAATCTTTGTAAATGCCGTCTACGACTGTTTTGTTGTATTGGTAACGGTAGGGTCGCAGCCAGTCTTTCTATCCTGACTTGCTTTTGATTTTGTAGTAGCCATACCAACATCTTCAGTATAATTAACTGTGATTTATTTAGATACTTTTCTAGGAACTCTTGATAGAATGAGGGCAACATTATGGTGACGGTCTTGTTTAATGGATGAGACCGTTCTTTTTTACCATCAAACTGTACCCCATAGATAAGCGCTTAATAGCTGCACCGTTTATTCTCAATAAGACTACCATTTTTTCAAGGGGTATATGCCTCCCAAACCTTTAGCTGGCTTGGTTTTGTGATGATTGTCGCCCCCTCAACGTTAGCACAAAAGAGATGACCACACAAGTAATTGACATAATATCCTTTGACATTCCCCAAACACTCACCCAGGTAGAAAGTGCTGCTATTCAAGGTTGCAAGGGGAGCAATGCTGAAAATGCAGCTTGGGCTTACCAGTGTTGGCTCTTTCTACAGTTGACGGCAGCAAGTTTGTTTTAACCCAAGATTGAACCTGAACCAACTTCCCATTGATATTTGAGCAGTTCCTGGTAAGTCTTTTCCCTTATCATCATCTGCTTATACAGCATCAGCGAGAACTCTTGAGCTTGTTCACGAGACATCTGCTGCACTTGATCAGAGAAAGTTCTAAGGCTAAATTCTTGTTCTAAAGATAATTCAATGGGTTGATTCATCGCTTTTATTACCTACTCTATTTATTTGGGGCAAATATTGCTTTATATGAATATATATTACGATAACTTTACAAGAACCAAAGGGGAGTAAACCGTACTGGCGTAGGTTAGAAATACCGTATCTGCTGCTAAAAACCTTGATATCACTCCATTGTGGCAACCCAAGTAAAAACTTAAGTTCTAAAGTTTCTTACCAAGAGGTTTTTAAAAGCATTTTTAGCCTCTGCTTGCGGCTGGCGATCCTGTTGAAGGAGATGGGCAATACTCTGGGCAAGAATGGTGAGCGTTGCGGCGTGATGCTGGAGTTTGAGGATGCTTACCCCAGAAAGTTTGCTCAACTGCTTGTCGATGCGCCGCAGTGGACTGAATGGATGGCGTAAGAAAGTTGGGCACAGAAAGTGATCGCTAAAAGGTCAGTTCCTCCCAAGCAAAAAGAACTAACTCTTATCCAGCAAGGTGCATTTCTCAGCTATCCCAGTCTCGAGCAAACATAAAGTGTGAAACCAACCGCTTTATCTTGAAGTTACTAAATTTATTTTCCAAATTTACAAAAAAGCGCTAGTAATTTGAATTCAACAGGACTTACGCAACTGGCACAGGCGAACGCTAAACTATAGTATTTTTGTACTGTGAAAAGTACCGCAACTGGCACGGGGCGATCGCTACTTGGTAGTACAATTGTATTATCAAGTTTTGATTCCGAAAGCTTTGTCTAAGCATAAGAAGTCGCTGCAAAAGGAAACAAAGAGTGAAATATTCATGAGAAAATAGATAGAGGTTGTATTAGATAAATGTTGCTTACGGTAATGAGATTTACAAAACTTAATTACTGCCAATACTTATTAAGTAGTCAAATTAATTATACAATTACCAATTTAGCAGAACATTTAAACTGTATTAGCCATGATGCAATAAACTATTATTTGAAAACCGAAAAGTTAACACCTCGGTTACTATGGGATAACGTGAAAGAGGTAGTTGAGCCTGATACCAATGGTTACATCATATTTGATGATAGCGTTTTAGATAAAAGATATTCTGAAGAAATAGAAATAGTCAGGAGACAATATAGTGGTAATGAGCATGGTG
>NZ_JAVRCA010000116.1:0-12836 GCF_034530995.1 Nostoc sp. DedQUE04
AATATAGTTATTTTTATCGATGAAATTGATCGCGTTTTGAGTCAGAATTTTTCATTGGATGATTTTTTTGCTTTAATTAGGTTCTTCTTTCAACAACGAGAAGTTAATTATGAATATAAGCGTTTGACTTTTGCACTATTAGGGGTTGCAAATCCTAACGAACTGATTAAAGATAAGACGCAGACACCATTCAATATTGGCAAGGCGATAGAACTGCAAGGATTTCAGCCTGATGAAGTGCAACCATTAATGGATGGTTTGAACCAGAGAGTAAGTAACCCCGAAGCAGTTCTCATGCAGATATTAGAATGGACAGGTGGGCAACCGTTTCTGACGCAAAAGCTGTGTCAGTTTATAGTTTTGGAGTCAACTGCTCAAAGATTTTCATCAATTGAGCAAGTAGTAAGGTCGCACATTGTTGAGAATTGGGAATCTCAAGATGAACCTGAGCATTTGAGGACGATTCGCGATCGCATTTTGCACAGAAATGAAAAACGTACAGGTAGATTATTAGAGTTATACCAGCAAATTTTACGTCTTGGAGAAATTTCTGCTGATGGTACTCCTGAACAAATCGAATTACGATTGTCAGGGTTAGTAGTTGAGCAGCAAGGTAAGCTCAAGGTATATAATCGCATTTACAAAGCTGTCTTTAATCAAAATTGGGTTAATCGTAAATTAGCAGAGTTGCGACCCTATGCAGAAGCGATCGCAGCCTGGTCAGCATCAGCTTGCCAAGATGAATCCTCTCTATTGCGAGGACAAGCTTTACAGGATACCTTAACTTGGGCATTAGGTAAAAGCCTTGGCGATTTAGATTATCAATTTTTAGCCGCCAGTCAGGAATTAGCCAAACGCCAAGCCCAAATGTCACTACAAGCACTAGCACAAGCTAATAAACTTTTGGCACAAGCTAGACAAAAAGCCAAGCCGGAAGTTTTGCAACGGCGAATTGGCTTATTTTGGATACCACGGATTGCTATATGTGTGACTGCACCTATTCTGCTGCTGCGCTTTGGTGGACTGTTGCAGGGTGGCGAATGGAATATGCTTGACCAATTTTTTGGCTGGCGGCTGTTGCTAGAATCACCAGAGAAACGGATAGCGATTGTCACTATTGATGAAGAAGATATAAAAAAGGTGGGAAAGTGGCCTATCCCCGATCAAGTTTTAGCTAAGGCAATTGCCAATATTAAAGCCCAACAACCTAGAGCAATTGGTTTAGATATTTATCGAGATTTACCTGTAGAACCTGGGCATCAGGACTTGGTTAACATCTTAAAATCAACTCCTAACTTATATGGAATTGAAAAAGTTGTAAATCCCATTATTGCGCCTCCTCCCAGTCTCAACGCAGAAAGAGTAGGCTTTGCCGATCAGGTTGTGGATGCAGATGGCAAGGTGCGTCGGGCATTATTATCAGTAAAGCTCTCGCAAAATAAAACACGCTACAGTTTGGCAGTAAAATTGGCACAGCACTATTTAAATAAAGAAGGGATAACCACAAAATGGGTTGACAATGACCCCAGGTGGGGTAAAGCAGTCTTTCAAAGATTTGTGGGCAATGATGGAGGCTATGTCCATGCGGATTCTGGAGGTTATCAGATTTTGTTAAACTTTAGAGGGAATCAGGAAAATTTTGCTACTTTCCCTTTAAGGGATATCTTAGAAAAGCCCATTAAACCTAATAGTTTACGCGATCGCCTAGTTTTGATTGGTACCACAGCTGAAAGTATTAAAGATGTACTTTATACGCCCTATAACAGTGCTCTATTTAGTTCTTCACAGCCGATGACTGGGGTGAGTATTCATGCCAACATTATCAGTCAAATAATTAGTGCTGCTGTTGATGGCAGACCTTTGCTTCGGGTTTGGCAAGAACCCATAGAATGCTTGTGGATTTTAGTTTGGGCGGGATTAGGAGCATTAGTTAGCCGACAGTTGAGGTCTTCAATCGCGATCGTTGCTAGTATAATTTTTGCTGGTGCTGGGCTTTTGGGAATTGGCTTTTTAGCCTTTTGCTTGGGCTGGTGGTTACCCATTATTCCCTCGCTGCTAGTGCTTTTGGGGTCAGCAGTCGCCTTAGAGTTGGTTACTCACAAACAACTTGAAAGACTCCAATTCCATCATACTTTGGCACTGCTTTTAGAAATGTGCCAAGACCATCCCCTTGCTGGAGCAATTGCCATTGAATACCTCAAGCAGTCAGAAAGCCGGGAGAATCAGGCTTTTATCGAGCAGCAGTTACAAGAAAAACAGTTAACCACTTCTACAATCGAACTGGTTGAGTAGCGATCGCTTCTAGCCCTACAGACTTAAGAAAGTCAGTCCAGATATCTGCTATGACTTGATCATTAGGTTGAGCATTTCTGATTTGAGCTAGATTAATGACAGCATCGTACCAAATTCCTTGTTCACTGTAAGCATCTGCCTGCTCCAAAGTTGTCTTGTGCTGACTATGGAGTTGAGGTAAAACGACACGGCGTACCCACGAGGTAATTACTGGATCGTTAGGGCTAGGTTTTTCGCCGCATATTAACATTAAACCCCACTGATAATTTTTGCCTACTTTCAGAGGGGGTGAGTTATCTGTTGACTTGATGCTAATAATACCAGGTTCACCTTTAATTGGAATCAAGGTTTGGGAATAAACCTGATTGTCTTCTGTCATCAAGCTTAAGACTAGTTGCTTGGCAGATGTTTGCGGCAGATACACTAAAAATGTCGGATGTTCTGCTGTAGTCAACCCATAGTTGCTATCAGGGGGAACAACGGACATTATAGGGATCTGGTTAGATGGAGTGGTGGCTGATGTTGCATCTTGAGGACATTGCAAATTACTACGAGATCCACCCGATGACGTGGATTTTGGCTTATCCTCCTTTGGTGGTGCTTCAAATATTATCTTTTGGGGTTTTAAGCCATTAGTCGGCGTTGGTGTATTTGCTGTTGATTGGGCAATTGTTGGTTGCGTCCCTACAAGAAACAACCCCATCGTAATTAGACCAATCAACTGTTGACTATTTAACATGGGTTATCTTTTGGTAAAGTCTATCTTTAATTAAGTGATACTCATTATTAATGCTCAATTCCGCAAAAATAGTATATTACTTGCTGGCTACAACCAATTACCGACTAAGACAAAGGGTGCCCAATAGTAAGGACGACGATAATTTGGCGATCGCAACAGGAACAACTGAGCTTGACGAAGTGCCTCAGCTTTAGTTACTCCAGGTTGGTTCAATTTTGAATAGAACTTGTTCATCAGCTCAACTGTAGATTCATCTTCTACTGACCAAAGCGTTGCTAATGTACTACGTGCCCCAGAACGCACCGCCACCCCTGCTAGTCCCAGAACCGCTCGATTATCGCCTGTGGCAGTTTGGCAAGCACTCAAAATTAACAATTCCAAAGGACTTCGACCAGGGCGATCGCGTGCTTGCAGTACTTGGTCTAATTCTTTAACATTAATCCGACCATCCCAAGCCAATAAAAAGGTATTTTCAGCCTGGGAAGAAAATTGACCGTGGGTTGCTAAGTGAACAATGGGGAAAGCTGCATTGTCGATTTCAACTTTCAGGCGATTACGGGTAAATTCTTTGTTTAAGAGAACTTCTGTAGGAACTATCTTTGCAATCTCCCGAACTTCTTCTTCTACTCCTGGCAGTTTAGAAAACCCTTGACTAGCCTCAGCTAAACCTCCCACTAAAGTTTGCAATTTCTTTGGGGAAAGTGAAGATGAATACAATAGCTGCAATCCTGGACTCAAAGCAAGGTTATATTTTTCAATCAGATACTTCTGCTTTTGACTATCATATAGTGCCGACATAGGTACTCCGCGCAAAACTCCATCTAGTACAAACACTAAAGTTTTAATGTCATCTTTTTGCAGTTCTGGCTCAATTGGACGGATTAACCAGTCATAAAAAATTGTTTGTGGATGAAGTGAATCTAAGTAGCTATAACGAGTGAAGTTAGCCAGTATATCCTTGTAAACACGCTCGACCTCCCCGATTTCTCCTAGCTGGGAATTAGGCTTCAGAGGTGTTGCGTAGTATTTTAAGGGCTTTTGAGGTCGAGACAAAATGATAGCAAGGCGATCGGGCAAAATAATCGAATAGATGACCGCAGCATTTGGATCTAACTCGTCGATTGGTTGGGGTTGGCTGATTATACAAGCTTCCCGAAAGAAGTTGGTCAGTTCTGCTAGTTGAAGTGCTTCCATAACATCACGAGCAAGTTTAAGATTTTCCTGATTAATCTCCGTTTGCTTTATCTGTTGAGAAGCTTGAGGTTGCAAGAGCAAATTCACCAGTTCTCGATAGACTGGTTCTACACTATCGCGAAAAGTAAATTGAATTTCTGGGTTAATACCAACTAAGTCCTTACGCAAAGACTGAAGAGTTTCATAGGCTAAGGTGTAGGCTTTGAGTGCGCTTTTTTGGTTTTGTTGAGTTTGGTAAATCCGTCCTAACTGCCACTGCCAAAGATAGGTAATACTGGAATCCTTAAAAGCAGATTTCTGCTGTAAAGCTTGTTCAGTTAATTGTCGTGCCTCTGCCAATTTCCCCATTTGCTGGTAAACTCCCCCAAGATAACCACGCACATCGGCTTCGGCTTGCTTGTCTTGCAATTGTTGAGCTTGGTTGAGGGCGGTTTGTAAAATTTGCCCAATTTCTGGCCATGAGGGAATTTTTGAGGATTCAAGAATTTTAACACCAGTGCCCGTAGGTGTGTTTTTTACAAAGCTACATAGTTGCAGAACCGGGGATGATAAAACATTTGATGAGTTTTCACTCAGTTTTGATTGCAGACACATCAAACTTTGAGCAAATTTGATGTCAGCATAGACAGTGGGATGAGTAATAGGTAAGTCATTGAGATGAGACGTGATTTCAGATAGCAAGGTTGCTACTTCAGACCATTGTTGAGTTTGTACCAAAAGGCTGAATCGATTCAATTGCGCTTGTCTTTTGATATCTGATGAGGTAAATGATTCAGCTTGGCGATAACAAGTAGCAGCCTGTTGATAAAATTGGGCAGCATTGGTTATACTGGCTGCTTGAATGCATATAGACTGTGTAAGGTCTGGCTGTTGTTCGCTTGGTTTTTCCAACTGTATTTTTCTATTGCCCAAAGACTTGGCTGTATTGCCTAAACTCAGGTAAATAGCAGCCAGATTTTGCGAATCTCCTGATTGTTGAGCTAATTGCCCAGCAGCAAATAAGACCATTTGCGATTGTTCGAGTTGACTAACAACTCGTAAAACATTGCCGAGGCTACGCAAAGCCAGGATATCTAAAGAAGAAGAATTTCTCTTGTTGACAATTCGTTCTTTCAAGGTTTGCAGTTCTTCTTTTGTGATCTGGCAGTTTTGATGATCAAGCTTTAAAGTTTTTAGTAAGGTCTTGCAAGCCATTGGATAAAGACCCAAGTTTTGCATGGCTTGAGTTTGGTTAATCTGGCTTCTAATTGCACCATTTTGATTGCCGAGATTTTGATAAATTTCAGCCGCTTGTTTCCAAGTTGCTAAGGCTGCTTCTGATTCTCCTACTGCTAGTTGCAACTGTCCTTGGATGTCCAATGTGGAACTGAGAATTTGCGTTAGCGCAGCTCCTCCTTCGGAGGCTCGCTCTGGTGTTTTTGGCTGTGTTTGGAGGATATTTAAACTCGTAGCGATCGCTTTTTTGGCTTGTTCCCACCTACCAAGTTGTTGAGCTGTCAGGGCAAGATTGCTCAACGCCATTGCCTGGTTAAGTTTATCCTCTCGCACCGCAAAAGCCGCAGCAGCCTGCTCCCAAAGGGTTAGAGCTGACTCAAATTGTCCATTTTTGTAAAGCGATTTGGCTTCTTGTACCAATTGTAAAGGCTCTTGTTGAGTTTGGGCGATCGCAGTTGATGCCCAAACGTGAGTAGTAACCAGCACTCCTCCCATAGACAAGAAAAATAACAGAATTGCTAAAATTAGCGATCGCACCTGACTACTATAGAGTCTAGATTTGTAATAGCTAATTTTCGAGAAAAATCTGGCTTTGAGCGTAGGCGTAGCCCGCACTTCTCTACGAGACGCTGCGCTCAGTGACCGTCGTAGATATCGCCCTATCTGCTTTTTTTTGCTCATATTTTATTGATTCTGTCAAGTAATTCCCAAAAATACCTGTTTTCAACTTTTTTCCACCCTTTCATCGTGCAGGACAACTATTTAAATTCTTCGGTAGACGATGAATTCCAATGACATTGGGATTGTAGGCGGTAAGAATTACTTCACCTTTATTGTTGAATACCCATCCTTTAACTGGCACCATCGGGCTGGGAATTTGGGATTTTGAATTCTCGTTGGAAGAGGTTTTCTGCGGTGGTTTTACATTACTGACGATTGAGACTGGTTCAACTAAAGCAACCTGAGTAGCTTCTTGGCTTAAGTCTTCATTGGGACTAGGAGGCAGTCCACCACGTCCTGCGATCGTGAATTCACTAGCAACACCTTTACTACAGGGATTTTGGGCGATTTGGTCATTGGGATCGATAACATTTGCAGGTAATTCCACTAAATTCCGGCTGGGATCAATCACTTGATTGATGTTTACCACTCCCGCATTGCCACCAAACTCTGAACTAGCGGTGATGTCATTTAAGAAATCTCTGGGCTTGTCCCGAAATTCAATCCCAAAGATACCAGTGGCTGTGATATCAACACGACCACCGTTACCATAAGTTGCATTGGCGGTTATATCACTACCCTTTGGTTTTGAGGGTGCTGCAACTAGTAATTGAGTGTCAATTTTAATGTTCCCGCCAGTACCAATTGCCCCTGGTTGGCTTTCAAGGCCTGCACTGGTAGTAATTTTACTGTCGTCTTCCATCAGTAATAAATCTGCTACCTCTAGGCTGATATTGCCGCCTGTTTCTTTGGCGGTTTCGGCTGAGATCGTTCCCTGATCCAAAGTTAGAGAATTGCCTTCCAGAAATATATTGCCTCCTGTACCGCTTCCCTTGCTATTCACAGATAATTTGGCGCCATTTTGAATCAGAACATTTTTAGGGGAGCCAATCACGGAAATATTACCGCCATTACTGCTAGAAGTGTTTTCAGTCTCAGCTAAGACTGCGGTTCCAAAGTCAGAGAGAGTAAGGGTATTTGGTACATTCAGCGTGATATTGCCTGCTTTTGAACTAGCTGAAGTGTTAGTGCGGATTTGTCCGGCGCTGGAGAGTTCAATAGTGTCAGATGTGACATCAATGTTACCAGCATTGCCATTTCCATTACTATTGGCGCTGACAATAGCCGCATTACTTATTTGCAAGCGAGGAGCCTTGATTGTAATCCCTTCGGAGGCTCCGGTTGCGCCAGTCCTAACTTCACTATTAATAGTGGAAGTACCGTCAACAACTACACTATCAGTAGCTGTGACTTGGATCAAGCCGGAATTGCCTTTCCCGAAAGTAGTAGTAATTACTTTTGCACCATTCGTCACCTTTAAAATCGGGGTTTCAATCACGATACTGCCAGATTTTCCTTCGTCTGTGTTAAAAGATATGCTTCCTGCATAAGTACTCAAACCGTTGTTATTTTTTCCATCAAAGAGTACATTGTCAGTGGCCTTAATGGTGATCGTCCCTGCATTACCTGAGCCTAGAGTGCTGGCATCCAAAAAAGCGCCATTCCTCACCTCTAAAATCGGGGTTTTAATCTCGATATCGCCAGATTTTCCAATTGCTCTGTCAAAAACTTGGCTGAATACTGCACTGGAGAAATCGTTGTCAGTCTCTCCATCAAAGAGTACCTTGTCAGTGGCAGTAATACGGATTGCGCCTGCATTGCCTGAGCCTTTAGTACTAGTATCCAGAAACGCACTATTCGTCACCTCTAAAATTGGAGTTGTAATCTCGATATCGCCAGATTTTCCAATTGCTCCTTCAACAACTTGACTCAGTAAGGCAGTGCGATTGCCTTTGCTCTCCCCATCAAGGAGTACCTTGTCAGTGGCAGTAATGCGGATTGCGCCTGCCTCGCCTGAGCCTTTAATACTAGTATCCAGAGACGCACCATTCGTCACCTCTAAAATCCGGGTTTGAATCTCGATATCGCCAGATTTTCCAACTGCTCCCTCAACAACTTGACTCAGTAAGGCAGTGCGGTTGTTTGTGGCAGACTCTCCATCAAAGAGTACCTTGTCAGTGTTAATGCGGATTGTGCCTGCCTCGCCTGAGCCTTTAATGCTGCTGCTGAGTTGAGCACCATTAGTAACTGTTAGACTATCTGCCTTGATTTCTATTCCACCAGAGTTGCCTTGAGCGCCCTTTTCCACTTGGCTATAGACGTAACTGAGATTGTTGGGGTTACTTCCTCCATCAAATAGTACCTGTTTTTCAGCATTAATGAGGATCTTACCTGCATTGCCATTTCCAGAAGTACTGGCACTAAGTTGAGCGCCTTCTCTCACCTCAAGAGAGGTAGCCTTAATGTTGATATCACCAGAGTTGCCTTGTGCGCCAGTTTCTACTTGGTTGAATGCTCCACTGATGGGTTTGTTAGAAGATAGCCCAACCCCAGTAAAAACTACCTGCTCGGTGGCATTAATTTCAATATTTCCCGCCTGAGTTCCAGGTGAACCCGAATTTTGGTCTATTCCAGCTAATAACCGACTTCCTCCTACAATATTGACGTTACGACTGTTAATCGCAATACTACCGCCACCCCCAGATGCAACATTCACCACTGCTTCGTTAGATAGAAATACATTAGCTCGTTCAACATTATTGGGAAAACTTAGAGAAGCTACTCTTGCTATTCCTTGGGACTCTTGGATATCGAAACCGACTATTCCCGCACCACTCAATCCTCCCAACTCAATCCGACCCCCAGCTACCCTCAACTTTCCACCATCAAGGCTGACATTTCCACCGACTAGTCCCAAAGTGTTCCCCGACGGTAAGTCAAGAACAGCAGATGATTGATTAACAATGCTCGCTGAATTTTCTCTCAAGCGCAATCCTACAGGAATATTTACTGTTAGCAGTGGCGGTGCTTCTGGGTTTGTGGCGCTAAACTCCAACCCATTATTAAACACTAGGCTATCTGCACTAGAAGCTACAAATGAGCCTCTTAGATCCAAACTGGCATTGGGCCCAAAGACAATTCCTTTAGGATTAATCAAGAACAGGTTGGCATTACCCAAAACCCCCAGAGTTCCTAGAATATTCGAGGGATTATTCCCTGTCACCCGCGTCAAAATATTGCTAATTCCGCTAGTATTGCTAAAATAAGCTCTTGCTCCTTCACCAATATTAAATTCTAGGAAACTGTGGAATAGGTTGCTGCCTTGAATTGCTCCTCCATTAATCCGCTCAATAGGATTGCCGTTAAGATTGTCTGGTACTACAACTGAATTTTTATTGCCTAGAGTTGCATCGGGTGTGATTTGGGCTTTGGCTGGACAGGGAACAATACAAGAGAACAAAGCCAATGCAAAATTCACCCCTATAGATAGAGGTAAAGTGTTGGATAGGAGTGATCGCTTGGAGTGTTGCATAACTTTTGATTTCTAGACCTTTGTTAATCAGAGATTTTGTGACAAAAAATTTTAGAAAGGATTCGCAACTATTGAAAAATAAATACCGTCTTCCTGTAAAGTCCTGCCTCTGTCTTGAATATCTGTTAATGGAATACCATAATCAAGGCGAGCATTGAGGCGATCGCCCATTTGCCACTGTAAACCCAATCCCAACCCCAGCAAAGTATTAGGATTTGGGTCTGCATTCCCGGAACTATTCCAACCCATACCAAAATCAATAAACGGCACTACTTGCAAGACTCCTCCGACGTTTTTTACCCGCAGTACTGGTAATTGCACTTCTGCTGATGCTAAAAAGCCGTTATCTGTCAACAGAATATCTTGTCGATAACCTCGAATACTACGCAGACCGCCCAGCCCAAATTGCTCTAAAGGCACAAGGGCACGGGTTGTCAATTGCAGGTCAGAACGGATCACCAGTAAAGTCTGCGGTGCTAAAAGTCGCACGTATTGTCCTTGTCCCCGCCAAGAAAAAAACCGACTATCAGGAGGCTCATTGTTGACGGTAGCATTGAAGATATCTAAACCCAGGTTAAATTGAGAGCGCAGGGCTAAGGCTTGTTGAGAATTACGCTGCTGATATTCTTGGAAGAATTGCAAGGCAAAGATGCGGGTTTCTCCCTGTTCATTAGCACCGGCTGACAGGGGAACACGCATCCCTAGCAGTTCAGATTTGCTTTCTTGTCGTAACGCAGATAGACCGACAGCAAATTCTCTGTTGGGAGATAAAATTAAAGGTTGGCGGAAGCCTAACTCGAAGTAATTGGAATTACCAATGATATCTAGGCGGTCAAAGGGTGGTTCGACAATTTCAGTACTCGTCAAACCACCTCTGAGGGTAATTGTGCCATTACGAGGATTAACAGGTATGTTGTAGCGCAAGTCAAAGGCGTTGCTACCATCAGTATTGATATATTCCAGATTCAAGCCATCCCCAAAACCGAATAAATTTCCTTCGTTAATGCGGACACCGCGTCGTAAGCTGCCAACACTAGGCGCACGACCATTATCTATAAAAAATTCTGTATTAAAGGAGTCAGCTTCTATTACCTTGACTGTTAGTAAACTTAATTCGGGACGCGACCCAGCAGACAATTCGGCTGATATATTCTGAATTAGGGGGTCAAGTTGCAATAGTTGCAAAGCTGACAGCAAACGCTTTTGATTTAGGGGTTTAGTGGTGGCAATAGCTAATCTACTGCGGATGTAGTTCGAGTTCAACCGTCGTGTACCCGTTACCGCAATTTCTTCTAGTCCTCCTTCAATAATTTGGATTTTGACGACAGATCCCTGTTGAGATAAGGTTTGACCAGCCGGGATGACAGCACCACAATTGATATACCCGGCATCGGTATAGAGTTTGGTTACAGTAGCCTCAACTTCTAGTAATTCTACAAAGGTTAGCGATCGCTTGGTGAATTGGGCAGTAATTTTAGTTAACTTTTCGTCGCTAAATGCCGTGTTCCCATCAAACTCGAATTTCATAACGACGATACTTTTAGGAAGGTCTAAGCCTTCTTCAGAGGAGGGAAATGTTTTTGGAGGAAGTTCGAGGGCAGGTTCTGGTTGTGGCTGTGGGATTGGGATTGGCTGTTTTGGTTCTGAGTCGAGAACCTGAGACAAAATTGGGTCTAATCTTAGTTGATTCAACTTTGATAAGCCTGTTGTGAGCACAGGGATCTGACGGAATTGATCCTGGCTCGTTAACAGACGAGTTCCTGATAAAGTTAAGTTTTCAATTTCTTTAACAGACTGTCTCTGGCTATTAATAGCTAAGACATCAGCCAAGGCACTACCTTGGTTAAAAGCAAGTAATACTCCTAAAATTCTGGTAAGTTTTAGAGCTAGTGTTAAATACCAGAAGCTTACACAGCATATTTTCCCCATTTTTATGAAAAAGCTCACTATTTTTTAAATCATTCTGCCACCACAATAGTGAGACAAGCAAAAAACTCTAATTTAAAGCAATTTTTCACCTCTTTAGCTGCTACAGAAAATGGTTTTAGCAATCGTATTACTTTCTATTTTTTTATATAAAGCTACAATGTACAGAAACAGATTTGAAGAAATATTACCACTTCAGTTAGACATTTAATAGCTTTTTTATACTTTATAGAAATAAAAATAAGCTTCTATTGTGAATAGGCTATATGCACTAGAGGAAAAGTTAAATTTAGGCTTTTGAGTAAATTTGTTACAAAACTTTACGTCGTGATAAATTTTGCGCGTATCTTGTCTTTACCCCGTATTCTCGCTCAATCAAACTCAATAATTTCTCTTCCACAGCAGTAAGATAAGGTCGATTCAGCTTTCCCAACGACTGCAACAGACTTTTGACTGTCTCCTCCAGCGAATCGGAATATATTCGCGCAAGGCGATCGCAAATTACCTGCATCTGCTCACACTCGGAAGGCAGGTAGTTGTAAGATTTGAGGTGCTGCAAACCAACCGTGTACTCGCTATCCCACATTTTCACAGTGCAGCTAAAATTATTCGCTTGGCTTACGATACCCCAACAGCCACCCTTGCCCCTGAGTTCGGGGTTGTCTTTGGCTAAGATTTGGCATACCTCGCCTAATTGATAGGTGTTAGGTGCTTGAGTACGTTCCATTATTCGCTGCACCGCATCTTTGACGATGCGATGAGATGGTACTTTCCCGTTGGCAGACTCTACAGCTTGCTCCCATGCTTCGGGCTGAATGTCCGGGTCTAGCTTGGACAGTGGCCTAATTTGCCACTCATTAGTCGGCAAAATGCGATCGTTCCGATCACATTTTTGCTCTAAGTTATCAAATATTACTGCTGCATCCATTAGAAGATAAGACTGGCGACGATTATGGCCAAAGCGATCGCGGCAATACTCTTCAAAAGTTTTGTGAGTAGAGCGATATAACTTGCGATCCCGTAATTCCATTAATGCCTTCCCCGCCTCAAAAAACGCCCGTTCCACTTTCCTCTCCAAGTGCAGGCGATCGCTTTGCTCCTCTTGGGCCAACTCAGTTACTTCAACAGCGCTAACTGTAATTGTTGCTGTAGCTGGGTTTTCTTCAAGGTCTTGGTTATCTGGTGGTGTGTCCTTACTAGATGAAGCAGAGCTGGTGTTGTTGCGCTTACGGGGTGGTTTATTCATTACTCCACCTCTTTTAGCTTAGTAACATTTGTTCAAAATCGATTGCAGATAGATTTTCAGTGTTATGGGTATTTGCATATAGGACTCCTATTTGATTTTTGAAAAAACTCCGTACATCTGGAGAGTAGCGA
>NZ_JAVRCA010000117.1:0-12633 GCF_034530995.1 Nostoc sp. DedQUE04
GCTCTCGGTTGGTTTAACCACTGTGGTCTATTTACCTGAAAATTGCTGTAATTGAATTACTGCAAACTGAAATTCCAGTACCTTTAAATCGGGAAACGTGACACGGTAATTTTGAGATTCAGCACGTTTTGGTTCGTCGAAGGAGAAAATTACAACTGGATAAATTGGTAAATCATATTTTTCATGCAAGCGTGCAAAATACTTAAACATCCGCTTGGCAAATTCTGACTCAGTATAAGACTGATTTTCAACGTGAATTAAAAAATAAGTTTCCTGTTGCTGATAACGCACTTGCGCTAGCAAATCAATTTCTTTCTTTTCGCCAGATGTGACATCAGTAAATACATCTTGGGGTAAAAACTGGATAGAATCGCGGTCTATTTGGCTGGCTACTTGAGGCAGGAATAAATCGAGAAACTCAACAAAAAATGTAGATATTAATTCTTTGAAAAGCCTGTCATGGTCAATCATTCTAGCAACTCCTCCAACACGGGGCAGATATAGCGTAGCTGACACCAGGGGCAAAATAGTACAAATTTACCTAAAATCGAGGTTTGTAGTATGCCAATGACAAAACTAAAGCCCTTATTCTTTTGTTACAGGTTTGACTTGGATGATTTATCTAAAAACAATAGCTAAAAAGCTTATACACTAATGCTTTCCGCATTCAGTCCTGCCTGAAGTAACCTCTGCTGTAACCTTGTGTACCGCCGTTGGTCATCAGTAGAGCGCACCGCCAGAGATATCGCTTTTTTTGCGCCAACCACGATCGCTAACTTCTTGGCACGAGTTATACCAGTGTAAAACAGGTTTCGGGTCAACATCATATAGTGCTGCATATAGATTGGCAGAATCACCACCGGATATTCTGACCCCTGGCTTTTATGAATAGTTACACTCCACGCTAGCGCAATTTCATTGAGGTCAGCGTAATCGTAAACCACAGTCCGCTCACCATATTGCACTGTAACTTCCTGCTCGACAGTATCAATGGTGAGGATAATTCCCAAGTCGCCGTTGAAAACTTCACGGTTGTAGTCATTGGTTAGCTGGATGATGCGATCGCCCTCGCGTAACAAATTCCCACCTCTGTTAATCTCCACCTTGCTGGGGCTGGGTGGGTTGATCAACTGCTGCAATACTGTGTTCAGGTTACGAGTTCCGATTACTCCCCGTGTCATCGGGCAAAGTACTTGCACATCAGTAGCAGGATTAAAACCTAAGCGTGGAATCAAATCGGTAATCAATTCGCAGATTGCCTGTACACCATGTTCGGGCTGATATCCGCCGCCGTGCCAAATACAGTCAGATTGAGGCGTGTCAGAAATCGGTTCAATCGTGGGATACTGTCCCCGGTTGATTTCGTGAGCAGCAGTGATAATTGCACTTGTTTGAGCTTGACGGAATACTTGGGTCAACCGCACTACTGGCACACGACCAGAATTAATCAAATCAGCAAGTATTTGACCTGGCCCCACAGATGGTAGCTGGTCAATGTCACCCACCAACAATAGTAGAGCGCCAGCTAATACTGCTTTAACTAAGGAGTAAGCCAGAAACAAATCAAGCATCGAAGCTTCGTCAGCGATAATTGCCGTGTGGGGTAAAGGATTTTCGCTATCGCGCTTGAAACCCCTTGAGCGCGGGTCAAATTCCAACAAGCGATGAATTGTCTTTGCCTCCAGCCCAGTCATTTCACCTAAGCGTTGAGCAGCCCGTCCAGTGGGTGCAGCGAGGGCAATAGATTTACCCATTGCTTTCCACAGGCTGACAATGGTGTGAGTTGTGAAGGTTTTTCCAACGCCAGGGCCACCAGTCAAAATCATGATTTTGGAGTAGGCTGCTGTTTCTACAGCTTGGCGTTGCTGTTCTGAAAGCTGGATTTTCCGGCTAGCGGTGAAGCGGTCTATCCAATCACGCACGCGCTCAATGTCAGTATCAACAGGCTTTTCTAAGCGTTGGCGGATCAGTTGAGCTAAATTCTGTTCAGTATGAAAGTAAGTCGGTTTGTAGCAAAGTAGGGTTTTATCCTCATCCCACTCTCTAATCAGTTCATCTGTTAGAGCCATGTCTTTGATGATTTGTGTGATCGCTTCTTCCGTTGGTTGATGGGATTCAGTAGTCAGCAGTTTGATTACCGACTCAATCAGTTCTGGTTGAGGTAGATAACAGTGACCATCTTCGGCAGCTTCACTTAAACAGTGGATAATTCCCGCACGATAACGAAATTCTGAGTCTGGGGCAATTCCTATATTTCTCGCAATCTTGTCAGCAGTTAAAAAACCAATCCCGTAGATGTCGGCTGCTAGCTGGTAGGGGTTTTTGGTAACAGTAGCGATCGCTTCATCCTTATATTGCTTGTAAATCTTCACGGCATAGGTGGTAGAAACGCCATGCCCCTGGAGAAACACCATCACTTCTTTGATCACTTTCTGAGTTGACCAAGCGTTTTTGATTAAAGTAATCCGCTTTTTAGCGATGCCCTGAACTTCAATTAATCGCTCGATCTGGTTTTCGATAATATCAAGGGTTTCAAGCCCAAAGTGAGCTACGATGCGTTTGGCTGTTACTGGCCCAACACCTTTTATGAGTCCACTGCCTAAATATTTCTCAATTCCTGTGATAGTGGCTGGTTTGGTTTCTTGATAATTGATGACTTGGAACTGCGGCCCAAATTGGGGATGGTCACGCCAGAAACCAATTAGCTGTAAAGTCTGCCCTGGCTGGATATTAGCAAAGCTGCCAACAATTGTTGTCAGTTCGTTGCTACGGGGACGGGTCAGCCTTGCCACAGTGTAACCCGATTCAGCAGAGTAAAAAGTTAGGCGTTCTACGACTCCGGTGATTGTTTCGTGTTGAGGAAAGGCGCTTACTTGTTGAGGGGAAAGATTAGGGGGAGTGGACATTGCTTATGATCAGATGCCGCACATCATTATAATACTGGGAGTGGAGCCATCGTAGTACATAAATACTATATAGCATCCCCAACATTAGTGTCATTGACAACTCACCCTAATTTCCCTTCATCACTCCTATATATCATAGCTCTAGGTTTCCTTTTCTTAAGTGAGACTACTGAATATTTGGGTGCTTGAAGAGGGCAGTAGCTTTCGCACTAAAGCGATCCTGCTTATATCTATTTATCAACGAGGTGAGCAAAAACGTTTAGAACAAAGTAGATGACACCTTGAATTGGTAACTCACTTTGTCGGGGATAACTATATTACAAAAACTGCTTACTACATCAGGGTTTTAATCTCATCGAGCTTTTCTTGAAGGACTTGGCGTAATTTAATAAGTCGTGTCTGTTCCAATATTTTTAAATTTATTGATTGGATATCCTTAATAGTTTTGTCCATCTGTTTGTTCTGCTTGGCTTTAGAATTAGAAGTACTATACTGCTCTAGGGTTTGCTTAACTAGTGTTTTAGTTTGGCTCAATGATAGTTTTTCTTCGATGACTCGATTAGTTACCTGAGTACGAATCATCAAAGCTTTAGATTCATCAATCTTCATCTGTTCAGAGGATAATTTATTGAGTTCTCTTACTTTGCTGGTTTCTAACCCTTCAGAGCGAATGACAGTTTTGAGGTCTTCCGGCACTTTAAGAAGAGGAAAGATATTGTTATTAATCGATACTGGATTGAGTTGTAGTCCTAACAAAACTGAGACAATCTCATGTTCCTCATGTTCTTTGAAATCAGATGTTTCTAGCCATTCTTGCTGTGTCATCAAATCAGAATCTTTAATCAGTGCGAGATATTGAAGCTTCTTGCTGCGGACTAGTCGGTTAATGAAAGCATTCAAAAACTTTGGAATCTCGTCTTCTCGCCCGCTCAGATCGGGATACTTATAAATAATTAATCGAATAAGAGCAGTTGCTAAGTCAAGGTCATGAAGTTTTTGGGAGTGAATACTACTTACCAGTTGACCTTCAAAAACTACGACTTCATCTGAAGTTTCTTCTTTAGGTAGAAAAACAGCTTTCAGTTTTGTCATTCCAGCAAATGGAGCTGACCTCCATCTGAGTTCTCCATCAAATATTTTGTAGCGTCCATCAAGTTGTGGAATAAGCACTATTGGGTTTTGCTGACCTTGCCGACGCAGACTTTC
This sequence comes from Nostoc sp. DedQUE04, assembly GCF_034530995.1. Taxonomy (NCBI): domain Bacteria; kingdom Bacillati; phylum Cyanobacteriota; class Cyanophyceae; order Nostocales; family Nostocaceae; genus Nostoc; species Nostoc sp. DedQUE04. The sequence continues at coordinate 4,113 of NZ_JAVRCA010000117.1, forward strand.
TGCTCGTTCTTGGATTACTAATTGAGGAAACGTTTGTCTCGGTTGAGCCGGATCGGGATCTATAAGATTTACTGCAATTTCATGTATCCCTCCTTGAGTAGCCAGTTGATTGGTAAGTTGCTCAATTTGTTGCTCTAATGTAGTTTTTTCTTCTGAACTAAATACATTTGTTCGCAGCTGTATAATTTCTACTTCGAGTTTCTCTATTTGACTTTTAAGTTGGTGAATTTGCTGAGACTGACCTGCTTGGCCAAACAGTTGACTAATTTCTACAGGTTTTTTACTTGGCATTACAGTTCCTCTGTCATCAATTTAATTAAGCTAGTCACAATAGGTTTAAAGTCTTCACTAGCATCATAACCAGGTCGATATAAATTTAAGGGTAATCCAGAACCGCTAGCTTTAAGGTAGTAATTAGATTCTCGGATGTAGGGAAAACATCGGATTCCCATCTGTTTAATTAGAAAGGGAAGAGTTCTCTCAGGCTCAATATCAGTTCTGAGGTTGCCTTTTTTGTCTAAACCTAAAATATCTCGATGTGCCCCAACGCCATATAAATCTACTCGTGTAGGTACAAACCCTAATATTTCAGGTTGAGGTTTCAATCTCAAATCGTCTACTTTACTATAGAACCAATCTAAAAAACCTGCGAAAGCTCCTGTATCTTTATATTCTGGTTTGATAGGAACAAGCACATGTGTAGAAGCTGCTAGTGCAATCAAACCCATAGGCTCTAAGGAGGCAGGAGTATCAAAAATAATCAAATCGCTATTTAAGGGAAAATCTTCTAATCTATCTTTCAGTGTGTAGTGACGGCGATTATAGTTATATATTTCTGCAATGCTTTCTTCGAGAAATTTTCCTCCTTGAATAGCCGTCACCGTGGGAAGATGTTCTGTCCAGAGTGGAACAAGTGGGTAGTCACCTGTAAATGTTTTTTTGAAGACAGCAGCTAGAGACTGCTCCATTGATGCTGGTGTAAGCCTTGCAAAAATACATAGTGAGCCGTTTTGATCGAGTTCTATTAGGGTAACTTTGTAACCTTTGGCACCTACAGCATATGCTAAATGGGTTGCTACCGTGGTTTTACCTGACCCGCCTGCATTACTAGCAATCGTTAGCCGGATCTGCTTTTTAACTGTTTTCTTTTTCATTACAATGTCTTTTAAAACTCAAATCTTTGATAATGGCAACTTGAGACATAATATACGGGTCGGTTATGAAACTAACATTAGTTTCATAACCTTGTATATGACTAAGGTTAATTTCTTCTGGTGTAAGATTCGCTAATTACTCCTGTTTTAGCACCTACCAGTAGCCCACCAATAACATCTTTGAGGTGTAACTTTGGGAAGATATTAGAAAAAAAGGAACATAGCATTGGACTAGCCAATTACAAAGATTAAACTTTTCCAGTCCCATTTGTAGATTAGTTGCCCCTTCTTGAGTCAAATCCAGCAGTTATAGGTTATTCCAGCAATATTTTTTAGCTACTCCAACCTTCCCTTCTTTACGCACTGCACCCCTGCGAATGTCTCGGATGATGTAGGTTTAATTGAGATATTAACTCTCAACATCGCTTATTTCCAGTCGAAACCCGTCGCTACTCCCAAAATCACGATCCTGCTAGACCACGCTTATCACCCTGAACATCTTACAGAGGCATTGAAGTATAAATCAAACAGCCAACCATCTAATTTAATTTCTGCTACGTTGATAAAAAAGATTTCAAAAAATCCTATTGGGGGCTATATGGGGGCTATATATACCCCAAAGATAATTTAGGACTTTGATGAGATTTTGACCCCTATATAGGGTGCATATAGGTGCTAAATGGGGTATATTTGACTGGTTGATATTTTGTACCCCACTTAGCCCCCAAGGGGTTATGATAAACTCTTGAGTCCGGAGAAGAAAGGGGTAGTTATTTTATTCTTCTCTCCTCTACTCCCCCAAATTACCTGAACAGATAATTTTCAAAAATCAAAGTGTATTACTTTTGTATTTATGTCAAACATTCACACGTTACAAAAAATTTTTCCTGCGGGTTTCGATAACGGTTACGGAAGTCTCAAACTTTTAGTCGAAGGGTTTGAAGTAGTTCGTGTCCCCAGCTATATAACCACTGCCGAGATGGAAGATGTTCCAGGGCGTGTAGTTTTTAACGGCACTGCTTACACAGTCGGAGAGTCTGCTTACCGCACAGGAAATTATTTTGACCGCAACACAGACAATAATGAAAATAAAGTCAACAACGCATTATTGACTTTATTGGGTGCATTGGCACATCTACCACACCGTAAGGCTTGGCACTTAAAATTAGTCGTCAGTTTACATGATGTTGCTCTGGCTAATGAACTACAAAAAGTACTAAATGGAGAATATCAGCCAATACTTGCTGGCAAACAATCAGACGTAAAAGTAGAAGTGCTGAAAGTTGTACTAGAGGGTATGGGTGCATTATTTGGGCATCCACTACCAAAAAAATTAACCATTTTAGACTTTGGCAATGGAACAACCCTGTATTCTCGTTACAACCAAGGGAAACGAGAAGTTCACACTGCTTACCCCATCGGTGTAGAAGTTCTCATCGATGATATCTCCCAAAAAATGAAACATTTAAATGGCGGAAAAATTGGAGATCCATCTAAAATCCGATTTTGTTTGGAAATGGGGCATACCCGATACAGCCGTGACATCGATATTAAAGATATATACAGCGCTTCTTTAAAAGATTGGTATGAAAAATACTTGAAGAAAGTGGTGAATCTGACACTTGATGCCAAGCACCAGGGGGATGAAATCTGGGCGATTGGTGGAGGTTGCCTCTTACCAGGATTTAAGAAGCTGTTGGAGAAAAACGGCTTCAAAATCCTGGACAATCCGGTAGAAGCCAATGTCTCTGGGCTTTTAGAGATGGCAAAGACCATTTCTGCCAAGAATCCAACTACTACATCTCTTAAGTAAAGTTATAACAATGGCAGATAAAAAAGACTTAGCACCGGAAAAAATTCGCCTTAAAGATAATTACCGAGAGCGCATATTTGCAGAATCGCAAAAACTAGATAAAAGCTACCTGGACACGCTTTACTTTATAGTTGATTGCTATTTTGTTTTCATCAAGGCTGGATTACCTGCACAACTTTTACCTGACTCACCGATTAATACTCAATCAAACCAACTCACGTCTTGGACTCAAACTCCATTTCCAGAGGAGAAAGAAGAGGATTCTTCAGGAGAAACATTCAGCCTTGATTTTGATTTGTAACCGTCAAATCAATTCAAAATTCAAAATTATCAATTTCATTATTACAATCAGTGGGGGCTTGAAACCCGCCACTGATAGCGTAGCGTTAGCGACGTAGGAGCGTCTTGTAGACCACTGATTCAAACAATCAGTGGGAGCTTGTACCCATAATTAATCAATTCAAAATTTTTGTTTCTTCTTAATTTTGCATTTTGAATTTTGAATTCAAAAAATGGTCAAAGGAAGTTGGCAACGGTAAAGAAGGGGAATTAGCCTTAAGGGTGGTAAGTCGAATGGCACACTTGTTTTGCGTAATTTCCTGGTCTTCCTGGATGAAAGAGTATAGTTTATGTGGACTGAATAATAAGGTATTCAATCCACCATTGTTGAGTTAAGTTACTAATCAGCGACAATCCAGTTAAACCTTGACTCGTCTGAGTCAGCTTTACTCCTGATCCCGATCAATTTTTTCGATATCATCAGGTGTACCAGTGGCAGAAATTTTTGATGTACCAGATTTACCTGCACCGGAATTGCCGCCAGAAGCACCAGCACCACCTGAGTGTTTAGAATCAGTGTTGCCTTGTTCATCTTGAAGCTGTTCAAGGCGGTTTTTTCTTGAGCTTTATCTTTTTGGTCAGCCATATTTTAAAAACATTTTTAGCGTAGCGATTGCTCTTAACTCTACCACTTTCGTTATTCTGGCGACACCAAAAGCAAATGCTCTTAATTGTCAGTTCTGGCGGATAATCAGCTAGTCGGCACGCTCCCCGTAATATCCTTGGAACCAAATCAGCTAAACCTATTTCCAGAAGTGAAACCCACAACAGTACGTAGAGCAGAGGCGCTGGTGATGAGTGCTGATGCTCTGCTAAAGTGGAAGTCCCAAATACTTGAGTATCAACAAAAGGTGAGGGAAAGTCAGCCAGCAAGACAGGTGACGCTGTTTGACCTTGCATCCAACCACTGCGACCCAGACAAGATTGATCCGTTGCAGTTACAGGTGCGTAGGCGTAGCCCGCCGTAGGCATCGCTCTCGTTTTGGAGGATGCCAGCAGACAGCCCCGGCGATGCGTGTCTGTACTTCATCGTTGACTCTGCGGCTGGCCTGATTTTATATGTGGGGGAAACTTGCTGCAAGTTTCAAGCGGTGGAAAGGGATTCACGCCTGCAAGGATTACATCGCCAGCTACCAAGATTTACATTATCGCTATGGGTTGCAAACAGCAGTCAACATCGCTTTTTGGTGGAACACTCCGGTTGACCGACGCGCACGGCAGGAGTTGGAGTTGAGTCTGATTTTGAAGTGGCGATCGCCCTTCAATAAAGAGAACTGGGAGCGGTGGGGACAACCGTTTGGTTAGAAAAAGTAAAGTTTACTGTCAAAGCAAATCCCCTTCAAAAGCACATTTATTAGTTGATTATTATTGATATTGATAGTTATTATTCGGGTTTACCGAACCGCAAAATTCAAGTAACCCGTAATCGTTTTTACTAGCTAAATTAGTGCGGTAATCATCAATTATTTGGTGATAATAACCGAATTTACAAGCTTGTTAGTTCTCAATAATATGGTAATCAAAGCAAAGAATTAAATCCTCAGTTAATTGAGCAAAAAACTACTACTGGTACAAGGGATAAATTAATATGCTAGTTCGTCGTTACAACCCCTGGCAAGAATTGAACACTTTAGAACGTCATATCAACGGCTTATTTGCAGATACAAGAGTCCCATCTGCACGAGTTGAAAAAGGCTTTATCAGAGTTCCGGCGGCTGAGTTGCAAGAAACTGATGATGCTATTCATCTCAAACTATAACTGCCAGGACTAGACGCTAAAGACCTAGATATTCAAGTCACCCAAGACGCTGTTCACATTAGTGGTGAGCGCAAGTCCCAAACTCAAACCGAAAACAATGGCACTACAAGAAGTGAATTCTACTATGGTAAATTCCAACGTGTAATTCCTCTTTCTGCTAGGGTTCAAAATACCAACGTCACCGCAGATTATAAAGACGGTATCTTGAATTTGACACTGCCAAAAACTGAGCAAGAAAAGAACAAAGCTGTCAAGGTTAATCTTGAACTTCCTGCTGCATAGTCTGAAACTACTCTACCGACAATAATTGATTGAGATAATGAAAGCCCAGTTATGAGATGACTGGGCTTTTTTGTATGCGATGTCTACTTTTTGGGGCTGCGCCTACGCTGTTGGTTTTCCTCGCTTGAATGGTGTGGAGGCGATCGCTTCTCTGGTTTCCTCGCTTGAATGAGGGGCGATGTCTACAACGGGCTGTCCGGTGTCGCTCATTTTCCAACAGAACCATCGCAAGTATCCCCCCAAACTGCCATAAATTCTTCCCACTCTTCGTCTGTCTGGGGTGCTTTGTCTTGTGTCAGCCCCACTATTGGCGCTAGCTTCCTGGCTTGGTCTACGCCCTCGCCAAGCTCTATCAACTGGTGTTCGCTTGTTGGGGTCGTAGCCTTGAGCTATCAGCTTTGCATACTCTGTATCGGTCATGCCGAGGTCGTGGGTTTCAGTCAAGGTTGGGCGATCGCATTACACCTTTGCTATGCAGCCAATTGATAAACAGGTCAGCAATCGCTAAGTTCCCGTGTTCAAGCATTTGCAGATGACCGTGACCAGGGAGGCCAACTTCAGGAAGCCAAATAAAATCACCACCGAAGTATTTTGCCGTTTCTGCGTCTACTTTATAAGGATGGCGCGGGTCTTGGTCGCCTGTAATCACACAGATGGGAATATCATATAGTATCTCAGGGTGGCAAATATAAAGCCCTCGTCCTTCAACATTTCTAAGTTCGTTGCTAATCCGCGCACTCTCAGCAACCAAACTGCAAAAGTAATTCTCAAAATTCTCTTGCGGAAAAGTATCTGAGTTGGTGAAGTATTTCTTAGTATCTTCACGCGACTGAATACGTGGACGGTCTTCGGGAAAAACCTCGTGAGAGTTTTTTGTGGTTGCTGGTAACAGATCGGCTGGTGGACTTGGTGCAATGCCTACAATAGCTTTAACAAGTTGGGGATGAGTTTTTGCCGTCTGCCAACCAACAACACCAGACATACTGTGGGTAAGAATAACAGCCGGGCCAATCTGTTGGAGGAGCGCGACAGTAGCATTGATTATCCTCTGATATGACATCAGGGGTAAGTCTGGCACAAAGCCCGATCGACCATGCCCTGGCAAGTCAACAATATAGGTTGAATAGCCAAGTTTTGCCAGATATACTGCCCAACCTTGGCGATTATCAGGTGTTTTAACAAAGCAAGTACCTGTATGAAAGGCACCATGTAAAAGCACAATAGGAACTGAATTTTGGTCTGGTCTGGGTTGGTAATATTGAACGTACATTTGGTACGGAATATCACCAACAAAGAATTCTGTTTCAGTATATGAATTCATGACTCTAACTTTCCTTTCCCCTAGTCAGCTTAACGTGATCTCGACGGATAGAAAAGCCCAAAAAGGTTGCTAGATATGAATTTACTTAACTGGGCGATCGCGGGAACATCCTCTCTACGAGACACTACTCGCGTTCGTTTGAATGCCGCGAATAGCACGTTTGCCTATGCAAGATAGAGGCAGGCGATTGTCTACGGCAGATCGTATATATCTAATTAGGGGGCTTTGCGTTTGATGAACTTGAGCTTCTTGCTTAGGCTATTTGATTTGATAACATCAGTTGATTTTGCATTGCATAATTCCCCAGATAGTCAGGTAAATATTGAGACAGATATGCGGGCAATGTATAATCCCACTCGGATGAAAAATATTGCAAAAGCTACCCATAATTTACTCAATAAAATTAGCAGTTGTTGCCCCAAATGCAATATCCCTTGTTTTGAAATAACTGAAATAATTCAGGGATTACCCTGTGAATTTTGTCAGTTCCCAACCACCTTACCACTAACCGCAATTTATCAATGTAAAAAATGTGGGTTTAATCAAGAAAAACTATTTCCTAATGGTATAGAATTTGCGAATCCAGCCCAATGTATGTACTGTAACCCGTAGGGTATCTCTACACGGGGAGGATTTGGGGGATTGGTCTAGAATTGGGATTTCTGAGGGTGCAATTACATAGTATGGTTCCCATTTTATGGGGCGCAATCGCTTATAAATAGAGCAAATAAAATCTTAGTTAATCAATTGATTCTTGCACTCCAATAACTTTTCAAACATCCTCTTAAAGATGGAGGAAGCGTCTATACTTGACATTGATTAAAAGATTATCGAATAAAAAAACCGCTGTTTAATCCACACTTAGATGCTTTGATCCAGAAAACTATTAAAAACTTCATTTGAGTCCGTGGTGTATAATCCAAGATGTGTCTTTTTTCGCATTCTCTAAGTAATGCAACAGTTATATTTTAAACTTTAAACTTACATACGTGTTTCATGCCTCGAAAAACTACAGTCCCATCGCAATCAATTAAAGTAACTCCGCTGGCTCTGTCTCAATTACATATCCGCTTAGAGTTTTTAGAAAAAGAACATCAATCACTACTCAAACAGATCAAGAGAAAGCGCACAGAACTGAAGAACTTTGTTGAACAGATGCGTTCTTTTGGCACAGAATTTCTCAATAAAGCTAGTCCCGGTTTCCGAAAAATGGCTGAGTTAGACCAGGAAATCCATGCTCTGTTTGAGGAGATTTTTACTACTAGAAAGTTCGGTAAACAAACCCTCAAAAATATACAAGCAGTTTACCGTAACCTACAGGTAACTGGAGCCATCAGTCTAAAACCCAACAGCCAACAGTTAGATACATTAGACGAATCGTTTGACAATGAAGATTCCCAATCAGATTTTTCAAAGGAAACTAGTGAAGAACAGCATCAATATTGGCAAGGACAACAGTCTGTAGACTCTGCCTCTGTAGCCAGAACAGATGATCAAAGAAAAATTCGTCAAACATTTCTGAAATTAGCTGAAATCTTTCACCCTGATAAAGCTAGAGACAGTGAAACACAAAAGTCTCACACAGAAATCATGAAAGAAATCAATAAAGCTTACCAAGAGGGGGATTTAGCAAGACTTATTGAAATTGAACGAAGTCAACAACCCTTAGAAATTATTGACAATAATAACGAGGATGATTTAACCCGTAGATGCCGAACTCTAGAACAGCACAATCAAATCCTCCTGGCTCAATATGAAAAACTGAAACAGGAACTGCGTTTGACAAAAAATACTCCAGACTGGAGTTTAGACTAAAAGCAGGCGATCGTTAACAAAAGAGTGTACGTGTCGTT
>NZ_JAVRCA010000118.1:0-12547 GCF_034530995.1 Nostoc sp. DedQUE04
CTCTGTGAAGGTTGGCAGCTTGCAAAACAGACTTAACGGGAAAAGTCAGGTTCTGTGTATCTTTCACTTGCGTGCAATGTTTTTTTTGCGCGTCAGATTCAATTTTTGAGTCATTCTCCCCATTGTCGCTCGGCTAACTTTGACACCTGTTCGCTCCTCCAATCGCGAGCATAACTCCACCAAAATTGCATCATTATCTTCTTCTACCAAAGTCACTATCAATGCTATCTGTTCGCTGTTGAGTTTAGCCGTATTACCGCCACCATGTGCCTTCGGCTCAACTGTCTTGCTAATTCGATATCGCTTTACTAGCTTCTGGATAAACGTTAAACTCACACTAAATCTTTTTGCCAGGTGTCTTTGAGAACCTTCTTGATTTTTATAAGCATCAATCACTTTTTGGCGAAGGTCAGTGGAGTATGCTTTCATCCCAGATACACTTTGCTACAGCATTCATCATCTTCCCACCTTTTGTATTTCACTCAAGCGAGAACCGCTATAGTTGTCATTGTGATATCTGCTGCATACAAGCCATCATACAGTAGGGAAACCATAACTGTACAAAGCAATCTACCCAAGCTCAAATTCGGCTTGACAATTCTCTATGGCTCAAAATCTCCAATTTGGCAACCACAGTATCAGCGCCACCGAAATTGTTTCTCTGTTAGCAGGATATCAAATGCTGCCACAGTTATGCCGCAATTTGATTATCACTAGGGCGATCTCTCCTTTTGAACTCACCCTAGAAGAAAAACTCGGTGTTATTGAGCAATTCTACCAAAACCATCGCAGTACAGATAATTGGCGATCGCTTAGACGAGCAGAACGAGAATTTCTTTGTTAACCTCAGTGAAGCCATCAACGCCAATATTGTGGATGCTCAAGGTATTGGCACTATCATTGACGATGATGAATCGCCAACATTGAATGTAGCTGCCATACCTGGTGAATTGTGGCCACCCAACCACAAGATGGTTGAAGTAAAGGTCAACGTCAACGTTAGTGATGACTTTGATGCTAACCCCACCGTCCGACTCCTATCAATTACCAGCAACGAACCGGATAACGGTTTGGGTGATGGCGATACCGCAGGCGATATTGAGATTCGCTCTGATGGACGCATCTTCCTACGTGCGGAACGTTCAGGTAATGGCAACGGTCGTATCTACACCTTGACCTACAGTGCAACTGATAGCGCTGGTAACGTTACTATCTCTACCACACAAGTGCGCGTACCCAAAAATCAAGGCAAATAAACAACTCCTTATCTCCCCTTAATTATTAACGAATGTTACCCACATCTTTACTGAAAGTGAAGAATATACCGCCACAGTCACGGTTATTGACTGTTTACAAGCTGCTACAACTATAGTATCCATCGTCTGGCAATGGTTAAAATGCAGCTATTGCCAATAAAAATGTATGGTGCAAAGTCTGTGTTTTCATTTTCATCATTTACAAGACAGTAGAAAGAAATATTTTGATTAGGCTGACCGAACATTTTAGGTATTATTCTCTTAAGAAATATTTCCAAATTTGGCTCATGCCCAAAGTTACTCATCCACATCTCAAATGCATCTTGATTTAAAAATTCAGAGTGGCGATAAACATCCAGTTCATCCCAAAATTTGCCGAATGAATAGTGTTCCATCTCTGGATATAAACGTCTGCTAAATTTCAATAAGTTTGCAATATAAAGAGTGCTAATTCGGTCTTTATCGTAGCTGTGATTTATGGGTTTAGCAAACACTGTTATCTCGCCCATGCTGCTACGACCCCAGTATAAAGTTCGGCTATTCACACTATTTACAAACGCACTAATAACTTCATATGTATTTGGCTCATGGCAAAAGTTTGGGAGCAAGCACATTTCTCCTAACAAAATAGCTTCATCAAGATGCAATCTCGCCGCTTCTCCAAATTGCCGAATACAAAGTGAAAGTTTATCCATATTTTGGTAGTGATGCATAGTAATGATTTATTGTCGTAGAGAGGCATTATAGTGATGAACGAAATACCAGACTGCCCCAATGTGGTTGTCTATTGATTTTGAGAATGACAATGTTTTACGGACTAAGCGTGCAACTCGTTGCCTAACGGTATTATTGAATCGTTCGATATAACAAGTCTTACCGCTATCTTTACCGACTGCACTTCGGGCGTTTACTTGGTAACACTTGTTCGTATGCCTCCCAAAAATCTGTGTAACAAACTGCACACTGACGGTAAACTGGTGGGAGCGATCGCCATAATTGTTTTGCCGCTTGAGCGGAACGGTCTCCAATATAAACTCCAACAATTTATCGGCTCACAGCATCAATTGCAAGCCAAATCCACTGTTTATTCGCTTTTGAGCCAACAAATGACCACATCTCATCAACAGTCACGAATTAGGCTGCCAGGTTTTTTTGGTTGACTTCAACCTACTTTGGAGTTTGGTAATATTTCTGGTTGACATAGTATTGCAACCAACGTAGTGACACTCCAGTTACGCGAGCGATCGCAGAATCAGGATAGACGTTCGAGTAAGAGTTTATCGATCAACTCGCGTGTTGAGCGGTTAATCCGTTGTCGAGTTGGACTTTCTACAAATTGTCGTCCACAATTTTGGCATTTGAACCGTTGTTTCCCATAGTGAGTGTGTCCATTTTTAACAATGTTATTTGAGTTGCGTTGAGGGCAAGGCATAATTCCAACGTTGAATTTTAGTAGACCTGGGAGATGCAGTAGCTGATGAATTATCTCTACCCTTTGACCGCATTTCTCTGGAGATGATTTTTCGAGGATTGTACCATTTTAGCGTTGCCTACGACAAAGGTAACGCCGATGACCCCATTAAGTACTTTGCTGCCAAAGAAAATCAAGATTTAGGAGTTGTCAAAGCGCTGCGAAAGGCAGTCCCCAACCTGGATTTGTCTCCTTTTCCTGCACCCTCTTGACAAAAGTGCAATTATCTTAACCTCTCACTGATGGCCCCTTCCAAGTTGGCATCCTCCAGAAAAATATATGCCAAATTAGCCTCTCTCAAACTGGTTCTAGCCAAATTAGCTCCCCTCAAGTTGGCCTCACTCAAATTAGCTCTAACCAAGTTAGCTCCTTCCAAGTCAACCCCACTGAAATCCCTTTCCCCAGCAGCATATCGCTGGAGCAACTCTTCAGCATCCATAACTCAACCCCTAATACATCAACCAACACATATAAAGATAACCCACTCAACCTCTGGCAATCCCTCTTCGACCCCACCTTCAACCTAACCTTCCAAATCACCGACCTCCCCACCGGACAACTAGCCGAAGCCCAAATCACCAAATACGACCCCCAAGGTCGCCCCAACGGTGGTACAATCCTCATAGACGACGATGCCAACGGAATCGGCTGGTTCATCGACCCCACACCAGCAGACAACAGCGAATTCACCCAAACCCTCACCAACACCGCATTCCGCGCTACCACAGCAAATGTAGATTGGGTTGAGGAACGAAACCCAACACCTCAGCCATTGGATAAGACTTTTGATCGATGGACTGCGTTAGAAAATGACTTAACTAATCTGGTTATCAAGGAAAATAAAGAACTTTACATTACAGCATTTGCGGCTGTTATGAGGTACAGTAGCAGCAACTAGCAAACCAGTTTCTTAAATGTTGAGGATTTATTAAATCGAGTGCAACTGAGATTAAGTTACGGCAATGTTAATCTGTCTACTATCCAGGCACGGGATTTGATTTATCGGTGTTGGTTTCTGGTTCGATTAATATGAATGGTGGCGCCAGATTTGCAGGAAACACAATACTTGCGTCGGGCAGTAGTCAAGGAAATATTACATTTAATGGGGCAACATCAACAACAGATCCCACTAGCAATTTGCAAGTGATTTCTCAAGGGGATCTGACATACAATGGCTCTGCTAATACACGGGGAACATTCCTTGTCGGTAAAAACTTTACTTACAATGGCAGTTCAACTTTGTTTGGCTCGATTGATGTCAAAGGTAATATCATCTTGAACGGTCAAGCTACTGTTACTGCTCTTGGTGAAGGATAGTTAAATAAGTCGGAAGTCGGAAGTCGGAAGTCGGAAGTACAGTTTTATAATGGGGATTTAGTGCTTTCGTCACCAGTTTACCCCGACTGAAGTCGGGGGCTTGTCACAAGGGCGTTTTTTGTCTAGACACTCCGTGCCAGACATAATTCTTTAAAGTGGGCAACAGACTCACGATGTCCGTTTTTTTCTGACAGCGAAAGAGCGACTTGTTATTGATTATTTTTTCTTATAAGGTAAAAACTTCTCCCATATTACAGCACTTACGGCAGCTATAAGGTACATCCTCAAAGCTGAAAGCTCTGATAGGAAGGGGCAAGGATAAAAACTGTATTGGATAATAGCCGGAAGTGCTGTAAGTGAAGAGTTCATAACTGCGACTTACAACTTGCGACCTCCGACCTCCGACTTCCGACTTCCGACCTCCGACTTCCGACTTCTTTCGTTTCAGTATTTTTACGCATTCAGAAGTTCAAATTTTTGCCATTTTCTGTAGACTCTACATTGTGATAGATGCAACATGCAAGCCATGATTCAGTAGGGTAATACTAGCAATAGATATTCCTGAGTGTGTTCATCTATCTACCCAAGCACTATCTGTGCTTTTTAGCTTTCTATGGCTCAAGTTATCCAATTTGGCAACCAGACAATTACCCAAGCAGAAATTCCACAACTGCTGGCTGGTTTCCAAATGCTACCGCAATTGTGTCGTTTGTTGATTGTTGAAAAAGCGATCGCCCTAACAGAATTAACTATAGAAGAGAAATCTCTTGTCATAGAGCAGTTCTACCAAAACAATCAGTTGACAACACCGGAAGCTATAGCAAAAGCTTTAAAGCATTACAGTATGAGCCTTGAGCAACTAGAAGCTGTTGCCACGCGAGAACTGAGGATTGAGAAGTTCAAGCAAGCCACTTGGGGGACAAAGCTAGAATCTTATTTTTTGCAATGTAAATCTCAGCTAGACAAAGTAATTTATTCCCTAATCCGCACATCTGATGCAGAGGTGGCCCAAGAACTCTATTTCCGCATCAAAGCAGGAGAACAGACGTTTGCTGACTGTGCCTCGCTGTATTCACAAGGGCAAGAAGCTCAAACAGGAGGAATGTTAGGCCCTGTTCCCATAAATCAACCGCATCCAGCAATAGCACAGAAACTGACCATTTCCCAACCAGGACAGTTATGGCCGCCGATGAAATTGGATGAGTGGTTTGTGATTGTGCGACTCGAAAAGCTAATTCCGGCTCAACTAGATGATGCAATGCGCTCTACACTTTTGAATCATCTGTTTGAAACTTGGTTAGCTGAAGAAATCAGCAAAGCGCAATTGACCATACTTGAAGAGGAGGGAGGGAGTGAGGGAGTGTGGGAGCGAGAGAGGGAATCCGGGAGGCAAAAATTGGGCGTTGCATAAATGCGGGATGAATTGGCGGTTGAAACCATTGAAAACTTCTGACAAATTGAGCGAAATTATCCCATGATTCAGCAATGCCAAAAATTATACATTTCCTCACTCCCACCCTCCTACACTCCCTCACTCCCTCACTCCTCCCCCTTGGTAACAAGATGATAGAAAGCACTACCACGATTCAAGAATTTCTCGCCAGCATCTACCCATTTAATCAGCTTTCTATAACCAGTGTTGAGAAAATTGCAGAAAAACTTGAACCTTTGCGCTACCGCATGGGGCAAGCAATTTTGGTCAGAGAAACCCTCCCAGCTAGAGTAGCCATTCTTTATCAGGGGCAAGCCCGTTTATTGGGATATGCCCCTGGTGCTTCTGCCCCAGATACTCTGCAACTACTAAAACCAGGATCAATCATCGGTTGGACAAGCTTGCTGCGTGGTGTACCGTGTGAAACTGCGATCGCTTCAGTTGAAACTCTTTGCCTAACACTAAAAGCCTCCGATTTCTTAAGTCTAATAGAACTCGAACCTGCTATAGCGAATGCTTTTTGCAACCATTGCAGCCTAATTGAAGTTTTTGACCTATTGGGTGCAGAATTAGAACGTCGGGGCAAGATTCCAGATAATCTTAAAGAACTTGCGACTGCTGCAACAAAACAAGCTACTATTCTTCACTTGCCGAATGGTAAAACACCACTCTCTTCATTAGATCCTAACTTGCTGTGGTTAGTTAGCAGTAAAGGGTCTAACTATGTAGTAGGCGATCGCCTAAATCTAACGCAAGCGCAAGCCTATATCACTGGGTCAGTTCGCTTAATTGGTTTTACTGACCCTACTCTCTCACTCCCCCACTCCCTCACTCCCTCACTCTCCCTCGACTCATTATCTGAAACTGGAATTTGGGCAAACGCCCCATTCGCTCCAGAGCGCCCAGAACAAGCAGAAGAACTGGAGTCAGGGCAAGGAATTAAATATCCCTACATATCGGGTCGCGGCCCTGTGGATGGAACTCTTGCCTGTTTTCAAATGCTAGCGCAACACTTAAGAATGCCCTTTCGCCGCGATGTCTTGCGCCGTGCGTTAGTTAGTAATTTTCAGCGTACAGGCAGTACTTCTATTCAATTATGTGGTGCTTTGGGAGAATTAATGGGGTTGACATCTCAACTGGTGAATATTCCTGCTGTCACAATCTCTAAACTACAGACACCAGTTTTAATTCCCTGGCAAGATAGCTATGCAATTCTTTACAAAGCCACGGAGAAGGAATTAGTTATTGCCATCCCAGAACAAGGAATTGTCCGTAAAAAGCCAGCCGATTTTGTGGAAACTTGGGGGGAGGAGGGGCAAGTACTTCTGTTGCAACCCACCAAAGAAACTCCTCAAAAACGATTTGGCTTAAGTTGGTTTTTACCTGCTATCAAAAAACATCGTACTGTTTTAATTGAAGTATTTATTGCTTCTTTATTCGTTCAACTTTTGGGATTAGCAAATCCCTTAATCACTCAAGTAATTATTGATAAAGTTATTATTCAAAACGGGATTAATACTCTCAATGTTCTGGGCTTTCTGCTTATAGCAATGGCTGTAGTAGAGGGTATTATTACTTGGCTACGTACTAACTTGTTTGTCGATACCACCAATCGGATTGATTTAAGCCTGGGTTCGGAAGTTATCGACCACCTATTACGCTTGCCACTGCGTTATTTTGAAAAGCGCCCTGTTGGAGAAATATCCAGCCGGATCAACGAATTAGAAAATATTCGCTCTTTCCTCACTGGTACAGCCCTAACTGTTGTTTTAGATGCTATTTTCTCTGTTATTTATATTGTAGTAATGATTTTTTACAGCTGGTTGCTAACTATAGTAGCACTGGCAACAGTACCGCTCTTTGCACTGATTACTTTTATATTTGCTCCGATTATTCGCAGCCAAACTAGAACCAAAGCTGAACGCAATGCTGAAACTCAATCGTATTTAGTAGAAGTAGTATCAGGCATTCAAACAGTCAAAGCCCAAAATATTGAACTGAATTCTCGCTGGCAATGGCAATCTCGTTATGGGAAATATATTAGTGCTAGTTTTGAAAATGTTCTAACTTCTAACACTGCTAGTTCTTTATCTAACTTTTTGAATAAACTCTCCAGCTTACTTCTACTTTGGGTAGGTGCATATTTAGTATTACAGCAAAAATTAACTCTGGGACAGTTAATTGCTTTCCGTATTATTGCAGGTTATGTCACAAGTCCTTTGTTAAGGTTAATTCAACTGTGGCAGAACTTCCAAGAAACTGCTTTATCGCTAGAACGCCTCGCTGATATTCTCGATACTCCCCAGGAAACAGAAATTGCTGGGCGTAATAACATCCCCATGCCAGCTATTATTGGTGCAGTTCAATATGAAAGTGTTACTTTCAGCTTCGCTAAAAGTCCTAACCCCCAACTTAATAATGTTCACCTTGACATCGAAGCTGGTATGTTTGTTGGAGTTGTGGGTCAAAGTGGTGCTGGTAAAAGCACATTAACCAAACTCTTACCTCGACTTTATGAATTAGACTCCGGTCGGATCAAAATTGATGGCTATGACATTAATAAGGTAGAACTCTACTCCCTACGTCAACAAATCGGCATGGTGTTGCAAGACACTTTGTTATTTGATACCACGGTACAAGAAAACATTGCCCTAACTATGCCTGATGCCACACCATCAGAAATTGTAGAGGCTGCTAAGATTGCTTGCGCTCATGACTTTATCATGAATTTGCCATCGGGTTATGAAACTCGTGTTGGAGAGAGGGGTTCAGCTTTATCTGGTGGACAAAGACAAAGAATTGCGATCGCTCGTACTGTACTACAAAATCCACCACTATTGATTCTAGATGAAGCTACCAGCGCACTCGATTATGCTACTGAACGTCAGGTGTGCTTGAATTTAGCCCAAGTATTTAAGGGAAGGACAGTATTTTTCATTACCCACAGGCTAGGGACAATTCAAAATGCCGATGTGATTTTAATGATGAGCCAAGGACGAATTGCAGAACAGGGAACTCATGCAGAACTTATGGATTTAACAGGGCTTTATTACTGTTTGTACCAACAACAGGAGGCTCAAGTTTGAGCGAATGAGGAGAAGAAAATATTTTGCGAATTAACAATAGCTAAAACTTCTCACGAACTACTATTTATAAAAAGCTAATCGCTAACAGCTAAATAATTATGAGTATTAATAATGGCAATAGTAATAATGGGAATGGAAATGGCAAACACTCAAACAATGGCAATGGCAGTTCTCAAAATCCAGCAATAACTTCTGTTGACCAATTGGAACAGTTACCAACTGAGACATCTGATATTCAGCCAAAACCAGCTAATACTGCCCCACGTTATCTGACTAAATTTGACCAACCTGTAATTCTCCGGCAATCTCGCAAATGGTCAAGAGCTATCCTTTGGGGTTTGATAGCTGTTACAACTGGTACAATTATTTGGGCAAACTTCGCCAAAATTGAAGAAGCAGTTTCCGCTACTGGTAAGTTAGAGCCAACAGGTACTGTTAAAGAAATACAGGCTCCTGTTGGTGGCGTAGTTAAAGAAATTTACGTTGAAGATGGACAGCAGGTTAAACTTGGGGAACATCTTCTCAGCCTTGACCCCACTACTGCTAATGCCCAACTTGACTCTTTAAAGAAAATTCGCTCATCTCTAGTTCAAGAAAATCAATTTTATCAATCTCAAATGACAGGTGGGGCTACAGTTACTGCCACCGATGTTAAAGTTTCAAATCAAATGCTTGACCTGACCAAAAGTCGCGCTACTCTAGTTGCAGAAAACCGATTATATCGTGCCCAACTAGATGGTACAGGTGACAGTAGCGGACTAAACATCGAACAAAAAGAACGCCTCCTCTCCACTTCTTCAGAATTGGATGCGCGGTTCACTGCTGCAAAACTGGAAGTTGACCAATTAGGTCGTCAACTCAACCAAACCCAAATAAAATTGGTTAGCACAAAAGATACTCTCAAAATGAATCAGGGAATTCTCGATAATATTACCCCGTTAATGAATGATGGGGCAATTTCCAAAATTCAATATTTCAAGCAACAAGAAGAAGTTAGAAATGCTCAATCTGAAATTGACCAGCTTATCCAAGAGGGATTACGTTTGCAATCTGCTATTAATCAGGCACAAGCTAAGTTGCAATCAACCGTAGCTATTTCTCGTAAAGATTGGCTCACCCAAATTGCAGATAATAACAAAAAAGTTGCTGAAATTGATTCTCAATTGACTAAAGCGATTGTCGAAAATAATAAGAAAATTGCCGAAAATGACTCTCAGTTGAGCCAAACTCAAATGAATCTTCAATATCAGTCAATTAATTCCCCAGTATCAGGTACAGTATTTGAACTTAAGGCACATACACCAGGATTTGTGGTGACATCTAGCGAACCAATTCTGAAAGTTGTTCCTGATGATGCTCTGGTGGCTAAAGTCTACATCACCAATAAAGATATTGGTTTTGTTAAAGAGGGGATGACAGTGGATGTGAGGGTTGACTCATTTCCTTTTAGTGAATTTGGTGATGTCAAAGGGAAATTGGTATGGATTGGAAATGATGTCCTACCACCAGATCAGATTTATCCTTTCTATCGATTTCCTGCTAAAGTACGCCTGGAGCAACAATCGATTTCAATTAATGGGCGTAAAGTACTTCTGCAATCTGGGATGTCAGTCAGTGGTAATATTAAACTGCGAGAACGGACGGTGATGAGTATCTTTACAGATATGTTTAGCTCTAGTGTTGAAAGTCTCAAGTTTGTTCGTTGAAGATGGCCGAAGTTTCTGAGCTTTTCACCCAAATATTCCGACTGTTGTAAAAATCTCCACGTTGCTCCAAGCTAAAACCACCAAGCAACAATCCTAACCACACTTCCACCATCGGCATTTGCAACACACGTTGCAGTTTAACTAAAGAAATCTCATCTTTGACATTTATCAGATGGTTAGCGATCGCACTCTGCCATTTTTGGACATCCTCATCTGATGCCAAATTGCGGACATCTTCTAAAGTTGTCACCTCATCGAGCATTGCCAAAACATTCGCTTTTTCAACAGGTGCTGCTAGAGAATCACCCGATTCAGTAGAATGTGAAAATTGGTGTGGGCCGTGTGGTTTAAAGGTTTGTGGTGTTTGCGGTTCAATCAAATCATCTAAATCTAAGTGCATTGTTGTCCGTACTAGACCAGCAAAGAGATCGGTCCTAACAACAGGCCCCAAAAGACTATTGCGGTCGCGGGTATCTTGCAACAGCACTTCGGCACGAGATTTAAGAATATCTGCAATTTGACTGAAGGCAAGCGCTGCGGTTGATAACTGTGCCTCCAAGGGTAATTTTTCTAGCTCGGCATCCAAACAATCCCACATAGCATCAAGGGAAGAAGTTGGTGGAGATTCAGACAACTCATCAAGCACATCCCAAATTGTTAATTGACGATACGTAGTCATCTCTAAGATTGTGGATGCAAGGGGCAAGGCCGCACTGGGCAGTAACTTGAGGTAATTTCAAACATATCCTTATATTGATATAGTGAAACACTGTATTGTTTTGCAAACGCCTGCAACACCTGATCTGTATAGGCGCGGATCTTGCCAGCCGTTAGTCCAAAGCAGTGAATTGGTTCTAAGCGACAAATAGGTTGTTGCCCCAGCCAGAGTTCTGCGCCCAAGGCGTGCAATGGCTTATCCCCTGATTCTTTATACAAATACAGCACTGCAAAATATGTTGCTGGGGGTTCGACTGCGATCGCATCCAATTGCGCGGAATTATCATCGGTTCGACGGCGGTAGAAAGAACGGCGATTATGGCAAACTTTAGGATTCCAGCATCCATCCCCATTTGTCCCGTGTAAAACTTTAGCTTTAGCCGTTGGCAACTTGGCACATAACTGACACTTAGGATCGAGTGGCTTTGGCATATCTACTCCACTTCATCCTCTCCAATCGCACGATAGTAAGCAGCGATCGCGGCTTCTTGTTCGCTGCGGAGGGTATACCGTCTAAACGCTTTCTCGCTTTGATGCCCCGTCAACTTTCGTGCATGACTGGGATCAACGCCCAATAGCAATAAGTCAGTAGCGTAAGTATGCCGAAAGGAGTGAGGATGTAAGTCTTCAATATGAGCAAGTTCGCCAATTTTTTCCACGGCGAAGTAAATGCCGTGATAACTCAAGCGTTCACCTTTATATAAAGCATGGTGTGAAATCATCAATGGGCTAAGGCTAGTCAACACGTCTCCTTGTTGTTCGCGCGTAAGCAAATACTCTGCCAAAACAAAGCGACTCTCTTTTTTTAGTGGGACTAAACGTGGTTCGTTGGTTTTGGTATCGGGTAAAAACAGTAGCTTGCCATCAAACGACCCAACATTTAGTTCCACAATTTCTCCAGCACGCAGCCCGTGACTGAGAATGTGAACAAGTGCTGTATCGCGTTGCTTTGTCTCTTGGAGCAATTCCAAAGCTGACCATACCCGTTCCATTTCTTCAGGGGTCAAACTTTGGGCTGGTGGCAATGGCACTTTTTCCAGTTTAATACCCAGCGTGGGATTAGTAGAAATTATGTCAGGATACGTATAGCACATCCATTTAAAAAAGCTTTTGAGTGCAGCCACTCCCGCATTGATGCTGCTTTTGGAAAGCGGTTTACCTGCATCAGTTTTTACTTCATCTCGGAGATATTCTTTATATAGCGCAAGGTGACGTGGACGCAGTTCATGATAATGTAGCTCACTCCAACCCAAAAACCGCTTTAGTTCGCGTTCGTAGAGTTTGCGGCTGTTGGGTGCGAGATTGTTGCTGCGTAAAAATTCCAGAACTTTTACCCACCGAATATCGGTTGGTGGTCTTGTACTACTTGTACTAGTGGTGCGCCCAAGGAGCGATGCAGTTTCAGCGTTTAGGGGGATGAGTTTAATCGGAGGTAAATTATTTAGTTCAGGGTTATTCACAATAATTATGCGATCGCACTGGGTGGCTCTGAATTTAAAAATTCAGTATATGTCACTGTAAGGATAAAATGAGCAACTTTGAAAGCATAAGTTGAGCAACAG
>NZ_JAVRCA010000119.1:0-12384 GCF_034530995.1 Nostoc sp. DedQUE04
TTATCAATTCAGCGCGGCTGGGTCGTTTTGTGTTGCTTAGTCTAAATTCCAGTAATGAAAATTCCATCAACCATGTCTATTTATTTTCAGATGGTAATCCTAGCTCAGGCGAAACCGATTGGATTAAAATCCGACAAAACTTAACTACTAAAACACGAGGTAGCATTCGTTTATCCACTTTTGCCTTTGGCTCTGATGCAAATGCTAGGGAACTCAACACTTTAGCTGGTTCAGCAAGTGGAAGATATACTTTTGTGACAGATCCTAGCACTATTAAATTTAATCTTAGAGATGAATTATATAGGAGAGAATATTTAGCTGCTATTAATGTTCAAGTAAGCATAGAAATTGATCCAGAAGTTTTGATTATGTACTTGTACGGTCACGATCAAATTACTGATTCTGTGAGTAGGGCAGCAGTTTTAAAGAATGTTGAGGGTGCTAGAAAGAAAGCCAAAGATAAATTCGGTGTTAAATCAGCACCTGACATCATAACTCAAGATAAAGGAATCCGAATTTTTGTGCCAGACTTAGCTGTTGGTGAAACATACTGGATAGTTTTTGAATTGGGTATTCCCAAAGGAAAAACTTCAGCTTCAGTCGGACAAGCAACTGTACAATATGTCAACACATTTGCCCGGAACAATGAGCAGTATAAGCTTAGATTAACACCACGAGGTAACTTGCCACCTGACTTAGTTGTGCGACAAGCATTAGGATTATGGACAAGTGAAGTAGCCTTCTATGCACTTGATGATTTATATCAACAAGATTTAGTAACAGCAGAAACTCACATTCAGAATCATGTTTCTTTACTTGGTACTATAAACGCTGATTTGCAATCTGAATCGATCTCTGATGATATGATCACGCTTAGGAAGTTTGTATCACTTGCTCAAAACCTTGGAAAATTAACAAGTAACTCAGACAGACCCTCACAAGCTACTAACGTTGTATTTGTTCAAGCACTTAATGAATTTGGCAGAATCAGAAATGGTTTTAATCAGCCAACAGCGGCATCTGCGCCAAAAGCCAGATAGGATGGTAGGAAGCAGTTAGTTTACTTTCGTTTGCGGTCAGTACCAAGATATTTCTCAACACGTTGGAGCTTGGTATTAGTCCAACCAGTCTGCTCCAAAATCTTCTCCAAAGACTTGGTAGTTTCATAAGGAACGCTGATTGGAGTCAGGTGTGAATAAAGCCAAAACAGAATAAAAAATGAGATCGGAGAGAAAAGCCAGATCATAATAGCTCTACCCCAACCTTTAACGACCGATTCCGCGTCTTTTTGGTTCAATCTCGATATTCCCGTCTGAATCTCGTTCAATTGTTCTTGTAACGGTTGGCTCAATGTCTCTGGTTGCCTGGGGGAGATATTGTTCAAATTCTCGGAGAGTTTGGTTAAGCTCGTCAATTGCTTGAGTTGTTGCTGCGACGTTAGATTTAATGCGCTCAAGGCTGTCCCTAGCTGATTGCAACTCGTCGCTAGATTTTTGATGTTCTCCGTGTGGTCGGCTTGAATCTTCAATTGCTCCGCCGTCAGTTGACTCCATTCGTTTAGCTCTACCTGTAAATTTTCAAATAATATTTTCCAATCTTGGGGTGCGGTTTCTGTCAACTGCGCCAAATAACCGATGTACTGCACTAACCTAAACGCTGGGTCATCTTGTTTCATCCCAGAATCAAGCGCAAACCGCAGCACTTTAGCTTGAAACTCAGGCGGTTTTTCTGACAGCAACCTATCTAAATGAGATACTCCACCATTACCTGTATGCATTAGGGTGTGGGGTGTAGGGTGTAGGGTGTAGGGAAATGTTTTTCATTTATTTTCAAGGGCACGAATTAGAGACAGTAGAATCTTGCCAACTAATTCACACTGATTTAGAACAGTATTAATTATCTGCTCAGAAGCTAGTTCTACTCTAATTGCCAGTAATAAATGTGTTTCTAATTCTTTAAGAGAACCTTGAGCTATGTACAAAAATTGAATATATTCTCCACGAGTTTTTCTACCATATCCTTCTGCAATATTGGCGGGAATTGAAACAGCAGCGCGACGAATTTGAGATGTCATTCCATAGGTTTCCTTTTTAGGAAAGGTTTTCGTTACTCGGTAACAAGTCTCAACCAAATTCATACCTTCTTGCCAAACTTTTAAATCTCGGTAAGACCGTATCGATGAATCTTTCATAAATACTCCATACCCTACACCCTACCCCCTACCCCCTATACCCTTCTTTTTACTCTAACCCCAATTGCACAGCCGCCTTAGAAAACTCAGTCTCAACCGCATCAATCCAGCCAAAAACTCTCGATTGATTACTCAAACTAAAATCCTCATGCTCTAGAGCTTCCCTGAATGTTAGATCCTTGGAGTCAACGAGGTCAAAAATATCGTCATATAACTCAGGCAATAACAGTTCAATTGCTCCCAACGCTTCCACAACCTGCTTGATCTTAGAATTGTTGTAACGAGTGAACTTGTGTTCATCACCCCAGTAGAGATTTTTCACAACTACATAATCAACTTTGTCGCCGCAGAAATCCACCAGCCGTTTTAACTGCAATAAACTATCTTTGACTCGACCCAGCACCGACACCATAGTGATGCGATAACCCAAACGCTGGGCATTTTGAAATAAAAAAATATCCTTAGCTACTGACTCAAAATACTCAACAGCCCCAGCAGGCAGATCCACAAGGGAAACTTGAGGAGATAAACGTTTCAAATCATCCTGCAAAGCATCAGCACCACCACGCTGATTTAATTTGAGCGTTTGCACCCCTGGTTGAACCTTGTTGTAGTGGCGATAAAGCTGAGGATTAGACTGGTCACACTCGTAAGCGATGCAGTTAATATTTCTGTGGCGGTAAATGTCGAGGAGAATCCGCGCCACTACACTTTTACCAGTACCGCCCTTATCCCCAGTTACCAACACTAAACGCCCAAGAGTTTTTGGCTGTTCAGTTGCTTTTTGTTCCTGAACTTGGTCAGCCGATTGTTTAGGTTTGACTACCATCTACAAATCCTCATCGTTTATTATTTCAGGCACAAAAGCAAGGTGAGAGGAATTTTGATTCTCTGGAGCTTTAACATCAGAGGTCTTTTTAGCCGTTTTAGGAGTTTTAGTAGTTGTTGATTTTGATGAAGCTGGTTTTAATTCTGGTTTTGATTGAGACTGAGGCTTGTTGGCAGGTTTAGTATTGCTTTCTGTAATCTCAGGATTCTCGTCTAAAGCCGGCTCATCAATAACTTGTGTACTGGTATTCTCAAGACTTGGAGGAGTGACTGACTTTTTGCGTGTAGACCGACGAATATCGTTAAGTAAATAACGGATACGTTCAGGACTGATATTGATATCCAAAGGGGCTAAAGTTTTAGACACTTCCTCGTAGCTATAGCCGAGACGAAGCACCCGTTCAATTTGACGGCGCATCTTTTTAATAGCCGCTCGTGCCGGAATATCATCTAATTCCTTAGCACCCAAAGCGCGTAGAGCATCAAGAGCTTCTGGAATCTTCGACTTAGGAATATTATCTTTAGCCACAAGAGTAAAAATCAAACTAATGTTTATGTTTAAAACTTTACTTTAATGTAGAGCATCTATCTAAAGACAGGTAATTATCAATGCAACAAATAGTTAAGAGACAGCAACAGATATTAACGTAACTGATTGAACAGTGATTACTCAAAGCGTGTAAGATAACTCACGAACAGTTAATCAAAAACAAATCACATAGTTATCACTAAAAATTAGCCACACTATAATTTACGTCAACTCATTAGTAATATCATCGTGGTGGTAGCCGCAGATTACGCACTTTGCCCCCATGTTGGTTGTTCCCCTAGTCCTTCTGCCTCCCCACGTCCTGGTTAAAAGCAACCCATGCCTAGCACTGCGTGCTGTCGTCGCTACGCTCGACTCAGCAGGCTTGCCAAAGGGGGAAGTATCCCCACTTTGGAAACCCCCTCTAAAACTGCATCAATTCTTATTTGACTTATGTCTAAAGCTTCTTCTCAATCACTTGTCCGCACCAAAATGTTGCAAGTGCGATTCAGCCCAATTGAATACGAGATGATTCGCTCCAAAGCGGAAGATACAAGCATGAGTTTGGCAGAATTAACAAGACGTTGTATATTACTGCGACCAATCCCAGCACCACCGCCGCGATTGGGCAGAGTTACTCTTGATACATACCTGGAACTGTCGCGCATCGGCAACAACATCAACCAACTGGCCAAAGCCACCAATACCGCCATTAAAATGCAGTTGCCACCGCCAGCATCACCAGAACTTCTACAAGAGTTACTAGAACTACTACAACACTGCCAACGGGAAATAGCCAATACCTTCATCGAAGAATCGGACGAGGAAACAGATGATTGGCAACCAGACTAAAGGGCGAGGGTTTCGCGGATTGCTGAATTATTTGGAGTCTCAGAAAGATGCCAAACTCATTGGTGGTAACATGGGTGGCAATAACGCCCGTGCCCTGGCTAGAGAATTCAAAATTTCCCGACAACTAAACCCAGAAGCTGACCGAGTAGTGTACCACGCATCATTATCACTACCAGACAACGAGCGACTAGACGAATCAACCTGGAACGAACTTGCTAACCGCTATCTCGAAGAGATGGGCTTTGACAGTAACCAGTACGTAGTCTACAGACACAGCAACACGGAACACGACCACATACATATCTGTGCTAGTCGCATCCGTTTAGATAACGGGAAGATTGTACATGATAGCTGGGATTACAAGCGTAGCGAAACCATTATCCGGCAGCTAGAACGAGATTACGGCTTACAACAAACCCAAAGCAGCCATGAGAAATTATCACGTAATCCCAGTATTGGGCAACAAAAGCGGCTAGAAAGAGAATACGAAGAATATATCAACGGTGAGCGCCCGACACCACAAGAGCGCCCTATTAAGCAACAACTCCAGGAATTAATCGACCGCGCCACCCAAGATAAACCGACTATGCCCCAACTGGTTGAGCGGTTGCAATTACAAGGTGTAGAAGTTCGTCACGGATTAACGCGCAATGGTAAAAGTAAGGGCATTTCGTACTCGTGGAATGATCAGAAATTTAGCGGCACATCTTTGGGGCCTGCCTATACATTCCCAGGTTTACAAAAACATAAGGGGATTGATTACCAGCCCCAACGGGATGATGAGCTTATTGAGAATCTGTTGAAGAATCCTAAAGAGCAAGCAGTGGATGCAATCTCTGACTTTATTGAACAGTCAGTAGTTGATGATGCCTTGGCTGAAACGTTGCCACAACTAACAGAACAATTGTCCGCATATCAGCAGCAGCTAGCTAATAAGAAAATCGCATTCGATGACCTTGGAACGGCAATTGATCGTTTGAAGGAAATCCAGAGATCACAAATAACAGTGGATGCAATTTCTAACTTTATTGAACAGTCAGTAGTTGATGATGCCTTGGCTGAAACGTTGCCACAATTAACAGAACAACTATCTATTTATCGGCAGCAACTCCTTGGAGCTAAAACTGCATTCAATGACTTTGAAACAGCGTTGACGACTGAGTTGCAATCCCATGCAGATCAGAAAGCCATTTTATCAATCTTTGATTATATTGAGCAATCAACTATCGAGTCTGCTTTAACCCAAACAGTATTAGGATTAACAAAGCAAATTTCTCAATACAAAGAGCAACTAGTTAAAGATAAAACTACATTCAATGACTTTGATGAAGCATTTACGGCTGAGTTACAATCTCATGCAGAGAAGAGAGCTATCTTATCAATCTCTGATTATATTGAGCAATCAACTGTCGAGTCAGCCTTAACTGAAACAGTATTAGAATTAACGCAAAAACTTTCTCAATACAAAGAGGGACTTGTTACAGCTAAAGCTACATTTAATGACCTGGATGCAGTTCTTGCGACTGAGTTACAATCATATCTAGAGAAAAGAGCTATTTCATCAATTTCTGATTATATTGAGCAATCGACTATTGAATCAGCCTTAACCCAAACAGTATTAGAATTAACACAACAACTTTCTCAATATAAAGAGCAGCTTGTTACAGCTAAAACTACATTTAATGACCTGGATGCAGTGCTTGCGACTGAGTTACAATCATATCTAGAGAAGAGAGCCATTTCATCAATTTCTGATTATATTGAGCAATCGACTGTCTCTTCAGCATTAACTGAAACAGTATTAGAATTAACACAACAGCTTTCTCAAAATCAGCAGCAGCTAGAAGCCGGAAGAACCATATTCGACGACCTGGAAGCAGCGATTGTTTATTTGGAGCAACTCCATAGATCACAAAAACCAGTGGATGCAATTGCTCTTAACAAAGCTCAAACTCTAGCCGCAGATAAATCAAAACTAACCCCGAATCAAACAGCCGAGTTATATAAGTATTACAGCGCCGACTTGCAAAACTTATTAGTGACTGACCGAGATAAAGAAATTGCTATTAGGGCGCTATTAGATGATAAGCCATCTGAGGAAGTTGAAGAAATTATCTTTGCCAGTCCAGCCGGATGGACTACTGATGAAGCTAAAGCATTAGTTCTAATCGCTAACAATCAACTGCCATCCAATAGAGAACAAAAACAGAGTTCACCTCAGTTCACACCACCTCCAGAGGATGAAAGCCTACGCCCAGTATTACAGCATTTCTTGACTCAAAAACGCGGTATAACAAACTTCCTTGTACACCCATTACAGCAGCAGGGGTTGGCTTATATAGATCAGCAGGAAAATGTTGTGTTTATCAAGCGCGATCTGAACGGTGAAAAATCAGGCGCACTGGTTTGGGATACCCATCGCCAAGATAATCGTGCTTTCAAGTATTCCGACAGTGATCGCTCCGAGGGCTGGTTTCACCTGAAATTGGGTGGAGAGGCAGACGATAAAATCGAGAGAGTATTCTTGTGTGACTCCCCCATTGATGCGCTGTCAATGGCAGAGATTGACAGAAAAGGACACAAGGGGCAACCACCAGTTAGAACAATGTACATGGCAGTGGATGACCCGAATAACTTCCCTTTTGAACTCCTCAGAAATATTAACAGGATTGGGCTGGCATTTAATAATGATGATCAAGGAAATCAAGCCGCCCAGGTTGTTCAGGAAATGCTGCCCCAGGCTAAAAGAATTCCACCGTCGGGGCTGACTTGGAATGAGATTCTTATTGAACAGCAGCGACAGCAGCAAGAGGAACTGGAGCAAAAGCAACGGGGACGAGGGTTTAGTCGGTAATATCATGTTGAACAGGCGAAAATGAATTGCTATCTGAGGCAGTGGTAAGTGAAAATAATGAAGCGATCGCCATTTATCAGCAGATGCTGAAAGTTAATCCCAATTCTGCCAAAGCGCATTTTCTATTGGCTAAATTTCAACTATTTAATTGGTATTATCATGCTCGAAACCAGCTAGTAGGAGCTAAACTCAAGCAGACAGGGTTGAACCATTTAAAAATAGCCACATATTTGTACCAAAAGCAGGGGGATACTGTAGCTGCGGCAAAATTGGAGAAGGTATACTCTCAAGTACAAAAGGAGACGAACCCAGTTAATTGGGTATTTCCAGAATGGCGCTACGTTGATGTCAAGCTTTCAACGCAGTAAGAGGCGGGGTTAAGATGGCATATCGGCTCCATGCCCAATAGGTTTTTGGTAGCACAAATGTAGTTTTTAGTAGTATTGGTTGAAGGTTGTTATTTCAAATTTAGTTTTTGATTCAAAAAAACTTTCGCAAAATTTTTGCGTACTGTGCCAGATAGCGACAAACTAATTTGTACAGTGTTAGGTGATGTTATGCTGCCCTTTGAACAGATACAGGTTAAGTCAAAAGCAAGAAATTCGAGGTATCGTTGTGAAAAACATAAACAACGTAAAATTCTCATCTGGTATGTATTGTGAACGTTGTGAACGAGATAAGGGCTAGAACGTGTAATACTCATTTGCATGAGAAAAACTTGTTAACTTAAACATAATTGGAGTTAATCTGTGCCGCAAAAAATCTTGATTTTGGCAGCAATCCCCTACGGTTTGCGCTTGGATCGGGAGATTCGAGATATTGAAGAAGCTATACGAAGAGCCGCAAGACGAGATTTGTTGGAAATTCGGATTAGAACTGCTGTACGTCCTCAAGATATTCGCAGGGCGATCGCGGAAGAACACCCTCAAATTGTCCATTTTTGTGGGCATGGCCTACCAGATGGCAGCTTGGTTTTGGAGGATAATGAGGGAAACAACAAACCAGTCTCATCAGAGGGATTGGTAGCATTATTTAAGTTGCACGCTGATTACGTAAATTGCGTGCTGCTCAATGCTTGTCATTCAGCGAAACCAGCTGAGGCAATCAGTCAATACATTAATTATGCAATTGGGATGAATCGGGAAATTAACGATAAAGCCGCAGTTGCATTTTCTCAGGGTTTTTATGATGCTTTGGGGTATGAGGCTCTAGATAATCGAGATATCTTTCAAAGAGCTTTTGACGAAGGTCTAGTCGCTATTCAACTAGAAAATATTTTAGAAGAACAGATTCCAGTTCTTAAAAAGAAAAATAGTTTTTCTTCTGTTGATAATTCGCTACAAGAACCAAGGTTTGATTCAAAAATTAAAGGACTGGAGCCGAGTGAGCGGACTTCCCTTCCTCCCATTTCTACAATATTAAGAGCAGACTATAACCAACTCCGCGATTTGTTGAAAAAAAAAGCTTGGCAAGAAGCAGATCTAGAGACAGTTCGGATTATTCTGCATGTTGCTAGGAGATCAAAAGAAGGCTGGTTAAGAGCTAAGGATCTTAAAAATTTTTCCTGCTCAGATATCTGCATGATTGATCAACTTTGGATAGAAGCTAGTCAAGGTCAATTCGGCTTCAGTGTGCAAAGAAACATCTGGTTTAGCATTGATGGACAGCCAGGCAAGTTTGATGCTGCAACCTTTCGTAATTTTGGGGACAGTGTAGGTTGGCGAGTCAATGATGATTGGTTAAGAAATTATACGAGCTTCAATTTTTCCCAAGCTGCTCCAAAAGGACATTTGCCATCTTTGAGATTCCCTCATGCTGAAGACGGAATGAATTGGTTGGAGGCATGGCAAGATAATTTCAAAAACTTCTTGACTCTTGTGGAAGGTTGTTTGTCTCGCGCCTTTTGATTGTAAGGTGCCGCACAAATCTGATTCAAAAAGTTGCTTCTGATCGCATGGGGTGCGTAAAATAACTGAACTCAATTGTTAGTAAACCCTGACTTCGCCGCTATTTTTGCGAAATTTTACGTAAAAAGTGGGAACAGTGGTGATTTTACTATATGTCATTATCCAGAGAACTGAAATCTAGTAATTAAGCTTCAAAATTGGTCGGAAGTAGTGCCCATCTATCCAAAATTATTATGCAGCTTCAAAAACTACCTTCGTATATAGTTACGTTAGCGGGCGTGGTAATACTAGGTGTTGTCAGCTTTTCAGTCAACCAACCCACTCAGGCATTTACTGCAAAGTCAACTGTACAAGTACCGCTTAACAAAAGTTTAGCTACTCAATATAGGCAGTTAGCGATCGCGCCTCTAGGCAACTCATCTATTTTACTAGCACAAATTTCACCCGTTGGCAGCATAGCAGTCATCCTTGTAGTGTGTGGAATCGTAACTGGAGTGATCCTGGTACCAGGTATTGTCCAAATTGGGCAGAATGAAATTGGAATTGAACGCAAAAAGTTTGGTCGCCCAACTAGCCACTTAATTGCCTTCGATGAAAAAGAGGCAGGTTGGCAAGCTAAGATACTGAGTCCTGGATTGTACTGGCGCTTGCCTTGGCTGTATGAGATCCATAAAGAAGAAGCTGTCTGTATTGCTCCAGATAAAATTGGCATAGTGGAGGCAAAAGATGGTGCCCCTTTATCATCCGGTCAAAACTTTGGCAAGGTAGTTGAGTGCAATAAATTCCAGGATGCACAGGCGTTTTTTAAAAATCAGGGACAGAGAGGGAAGCAGCGAGCGATTTTAAATATTGGTACATATCGAATTAATACCAAGCTGTTTGCCGTTGAAATCAGAGATGTTATTCGTATTCATCCAGACCAAGTTGGCATAGTTGAAGCAAAAGATGGCGCTCCCCTATCATCAGGTCAAAACTTTGGCAACGTAGTCGAGTGCAATGACTTCCAGGACGCGCAGGCATTTTTTGAAAAGGGGGGACAGAGAGGAAAACAACTAGCCATTCTCAAAGCTGCAATTTACCAAATTAATACAGAACTCTTTAAAATTCAGCGAGATTCAGTCATCCGCATTCAGACAGGTGAAGTTGGCATAGTTGAAGCGAGGGATGGCGCTCTTCTACCACCTGGTCAAAATTTTGGCAAACTTGTTAAGTGCAATGACTTCCAAGACGCGCAGGCATTTTTTGATCAAGGAGGGCAGAAAGGGAAACAACTAGCCATTCTCAAAGCAGGGACTTACCAAATTAACACTGCATTGTTCAAGGTTCGCACAGCACCGATTGTCAAAGTCCTGCCAGGAGAAATTGCTTTAGTGGTTGCTCAAGGGGGTACGCCGTTATCACCAGAAAGAATCCTTGGAAGGGCTGTTGAATGCAATAATTTTGAAGATGCACAAGCATTTATCACTAACGGAGGACAGAGGGGCAAGCAGTTAGCTATTCTCAGGGCTGGTGAATATCAAATTAATACTGATTTGTTTACTATCGTAACCACGGAGAATGCTACCGAATATGGCATGAAACCTGAATATCTAAAGCTTTGCACAATAGGGGAAGATAAGATTGGAATCGTTACGACTTTAGATGGATTGCCTATCCCAGAAGGTGAAGTTGCTGGTTCATTCATTGAGGGACATGACAAATTTCAGAATGGACAAAAATTTATTGATGCAGGTGGTTTCCGAGGTTTGCAGGAGGAATTTCTGCAAGAAGGTTCTTGGAGCCTGAATCCTTGGTTCGTTAAGGTTGAACAAGTACCACTGACAGAAATTTCCGCCGATAAAGTCGGAGTAATTACTTCCTATATTGG
The DNA here is from genome assembly GCF_034530995.1 of Nostoc sp. DedQUE04. Taxonomy (NCBI): domain Bacteria; kingdom Bacillati; phylum Cyanobacteriota; class Cyanophyceae; order Nostocales; family Nostocaceae; genus Nostoc; species Nostoc sp. DedQUE04. Next base: position 11,029 of record NZ_JAVRCA010000119.1, read on the forward strand.
TAAGAATGTTGATAATGCCTCTACAAAAGAGTCTCGATTAGTAGATGAAGGATATAAGGGAGTACAGAAAATACCACTTCGCCCTACCAAATATGCCATTAATACGAGAGTCAAAAGTGTAGATATCGTCCCAACTAACGAAATTATCCTAAACTGGTCAGATGAACCAAAACCAGCGGAAAACTACGATGCAAATCTTAAAGCGTTGAAACTTCGTTCTAAGGATGGATTTACTTTTGATATTAGGGTTACTCAAGTTATTAGTATTGCTGAAGAAGATGCACCCAGAATGATCTTACGTGTTGGAGCTAAAGTAGCTAATAATTCTAATCAAACACACAAAAACACTGCCATTAAGAATCTTGTGTCCAGAGTTCTTGGCCCTATGATTGACAGTTTCTTCCGAAATTCAGCCCAAGGTTATGAAGCTCTAGATTTTCAAGACAATCGGGTTGAAATTCAGAGAGGAGCAGAAGAGCATATTAAGGCAGCCCTGAATGCTTATGGTGTCAAAGCAATCAGTACACTGATTAATGAAATTGATCCCCCTGATGAATTAGAAGAACTTGTGAAGCAGAGCAGAGTTTTTGAAGAGGAGCGCAAGACTATTGAGGCAGAGAAATTGACTGAACAAAAACGCCAAGGTCTTATTGAGGAACGGGAAAGAACAAAAGCTCAGGCTGAAATAGTTAAAGCTGAAAGAGACCTTGAAATTGCAGATTTAAAGGCTAAAGCGAAAATCAAACAAGTGGAAGCAGATGCAGAAGCTAAACGTCGCATGGATGATGTTGACTTAAACACAAAGCGACAACAACTTGATATGGATGCAGATTACCAGGAACGGCTGAGAAATATTGACATTAACGAGCTGCAACAGATAATTCTAGCTCTGAGTCCTGAACTATACGCGAAGATTGAATCAGAGAAGGCATGGAGCCATGCATTAGCTCAACTCAAAATAGATATGCCAGAAATATTTATTGGGGGGAGTAGTGGTAGTTCCCCAGGAGCAGATGCTCTCCAAGCTGGTACTATGCAGTTTGCATGGATGGATATGTTGAGAGATATGTTAAGACAACGGGAACCTAAGCAAATTGATATGTCACCGAAAGTCGAAGTATTGAATCCTGTTGATAACGGCTAGAAATGGTTAATGCTGAAATACCAAAATTGCGCTATTGCAGTGATGGAGATTTGCTCAATTAAACAGGTCTGTAAGATTTTCGATCACTTTCTATCAAATTGAAAAGTTAATCAAAAATCTTACATTCCAAAGTCTCATAAATTTCCGCTTCAAACTAATAACTGGAATTTAGACTAAGCAACACAAAACGACCCAGCCGCGCTGAATTGATA
>NZ_JAVRCA010000120.1:0-11274 GCF_034530995.1 Nostoc sp. DedQUE04
CTTTATTCCTTCTTCCCAGTCCCCAGTCCCCAGTCCCCAGTCCCTAGTCCCTACGATTAATTCAGAAATCAAATCAGATTGCTATAGTGTGATAGTCTATGGTGGTGACTGAGCTTACCGAATGACCGAAGTGCAGGCTATATAAAAATAAACTGTGTAGATGTAGATCATCGTAGGTATCGCCCCACAGATAACCTAATTATTTCTTTTACCTGATTTAGCAGTTTGATTTGAAAGGTGGTGCTTTTGTATAACCCGCTCAATCTGGCAAGTCACCGCATCTATTCTATTTCTAACCTTATCAAAATCAATATTCGCCCAAATATAGGCTTTGTCAGGTCTTTGTTGCTTTCTATTCATATATGGTCTTACTTGTCAATATACTTTGTTATATCTATACAATATAGTCTTCTCAATTTCTAAACTACTTTCTCTTGACATATAAGTAAATATGCTTAACATTTACTTAAGGTTTTATCGCAATCCGATTTTATTTTTAAACCTATTTACGCGATCCTCAAAGTACAGCGTAAGCGCCAGAGGCAGGGAGTAGGGAATCAGCCTTAGTTATACAGAGTTTTTTCATGCAATCAAATAGGAGTCTTATAGCTTTTAGAAGTTCAACCAAACAGTGATTTGATTAATATGGGCGCAGATTATTCTCTATCTATTGAAAGAGACGCGATATTTCGCGCCTCTAAGAACTAAAATCAAAATTCTAAGTGGTTATTAAATCTTTGTTTGGAGATATTGCACTAACTGCGGTGCTTGCATCACTCCCTCTATCCGCTCCACAGGCTGACCCTGCTTAAACAGTACTAAGGTTGGAAGAGAAGCAATTTTATACTCAGTAGCCAAATCTGTGTATTTTTCCGTGTCGATTTTGACAATCCTTAAGCGATCCTTAAGTTGGGCATTGACTTGCTCTAAAATTGGCACCATCATCTGACAAGGGCCGCACCAGTCAGCATAAAAATCTACTAATACAGGTACATCAGAAGCAGACAGCATATCTTCAAAACTGTTAAATTGCTTTTTCGTTGCCATGTGACACACACCGATTTTCAATTGTTTGTTTCAATAGTAGTTCTTATAAAATAAAATCGGTATAGGTTCATGGGTTTTTGTTAGTAAAAGATTAGATTAGTTAATATGAGGATGATTAGCCAGCCAAAAATATTAAATAATTATAATAAAATCCGTATATTATGTTAGGTTGTGCATCTGTATTAAATATGTGTTTCAACCTATCACGATCGACCAAATCATTATAGAGCCTTTCACAAGAGTGATGTCTACGAAGGCTGTAGATGCAACACTTTCTAGTCTATCTAGTCAGGCAAATATATTAGTTATAGTTATTCATCTATTTACAGAGAAGTAACTATAGATATTTAATCAGAGTAAAACGTTAATTATTGTTATTCGAGTTATATAGGAATCTTATTTGATTTGTGAGAATTGCAAATCGCAGCTTCTCGATAACTTTTATGAAGGTGAGGATCTTGTTTTAGCGCGTCTGATTCAGCATAGCTATATCTAGCTAAATACGACGTATAGCAATCCTATTTGATTCCTGATTACTCGTAAAGATCGGGGACTAGGGACTGGGGATGGTGGGGCCCCTGAAGGGGATAAGGGGTAATGGGGACTGGGAAGATAGAAATAAAGGTGTACTGAGTTTTTTCAGAAATCAAATATGAGTCCTATATAACTTTATCTATTAGCTATCTAACTTGCAGCATGACAGCAAGATTATCACCCCGCAAGAGTTAGATATTATCCAGACAATATTCAGATGTTCCCGAAATCGCCATAAGATGATTAGCGCGGTATTTCTAAGATTGAGGAACATTAAATGACGCTATTACAAGATAAAGTCGCAATTGTCACAGGTGCATCAAGAGGAATTGGCCGAGCGATCGCAATTGAATTAGCTTCACAAGGAGCGATCGCAGTTGTCAATTATGCTAGTTCCAGTGCAGCTGCTGAGGCAGTTGTTACAGAAATTACAGCAGCCGGAGGTCAGGCGATCGCGATCCAAGCAGACGTTTCTAAAATTGAGCAAGTAGACACACTAGTTAACGCCGTGATGGAAAAGTTTAAGCGTGTGGATATTTTGGTCAACAATGCAGGAATTACGCGCGACACACTGCTTTTGCGTTTGAAGCCAGAAGATTGGCAAGCAGTGATAGACCTGAATCTCACTGGTGTTTTCTTATGTACACGCGCCGCCAGTAAAATTATGCTGAAGCAGCGATCGGGGCGGATTATCAACATTACCTCTGTTGCTGGGCAAATGGGCAACCCAGGCCAGTCAAACTACAGCGCCGCCAAAGCAGGTGTAATCGGCTTCACCAAAAGCGTTGCCAAAGAACTCGCTACTCGTGGCATTACCGTTAACGCCGTCGCTCCTGGATTCATCACCACCGACATGACCAGCGATCTCAACAACCCCGAAGATATTCTGAAATACATTCCACTCGGCCGCTTCGGTCAACCCGAAGAAGTCGCAGGAATGGTGCGCTTCCTCGCCGCCGATCCCGCCGCCGCCTACATCACTGGACAAGTCTTTAACGTCGATGGCGGTATGGTAATGGCCTAAATAGTTGAAGGGTAGCGATTTTTCGTAGTTGGCGCTAAAGAGCCAACTACGAACTTATTAAATAAAATTTGACAGATTAGTTATGAAAACAGACTCTATTTTTTATCGTTTATTTCAAACTTTCCCCAGTGCTTTTTTTGAATTAATTAATCTGCAACCATCAGAAGCAAATGCATATAATTTCGCTTCAGTAGAATTAAAGCAAACAGCATTTCGCATTGATGGGGTCTTTCTTCCTGTTGCTGACACTAATCATCAGCCGATTTATTTTGTAGAGGTTCAATTTCAAAAAGATAATGAATTTTATGCTCGTTTATTTTCAGAAATATTTCTGTATTTACGACTTTACGCACCTACTTCAGATTGGCGAGCAGTAGTTATATTCCCTCGCCGCAGCCTTGAACCAACCCAAGTCCAACCGTATCGAGTCTTACTCGAAAGCCAACTTGTAACGAGGCTATATCTAAACGAGCTTGGAGAAGTAACTGAATATTCCTTAGGAGTTGGTATTATCAAATTAGTAATTGTAAATAAAAAACAAACTCCCATATTAGTCAAAAGTTTGATTACAAAGACACGTTCGGAACTGAGCGATAAAGCACTTCAAAAAAAAGTGATAGATTTAATAGAAACAATTGTAGTTTACAAACTACCGCGTATCAGTCGTCAGGAGTTGGTAAAAATGTTTGGACTCGGTGATTTTGATATCAAAACGACTAGACTTTATGAGGAACTCAAGCAGGAAACAACTCTAGAGCTAGTCATGCGCCAGTTACGACGACGCATTGGTAATTTGAATCCGCAATTGTCAGAGCGCATCAGCCAGTTATCTATCGAACAGCTTGAAAATCTAGCCGAGGCACTGTTGGATTTTTCCACAGAAGGAGATTTAGTTGTTTGGCTGCAAGACAATTTAACTCAAGCTTGAATTTTTGGTGAATTGAATAAACATAGTAGGGCTAGCACTGCAATGCCGACCCTACAAGCAACTAAGGCTGTTGGCGTATCCTTTGCCAGACTGTAAAGCCCAAAAGTAGGATAATACTACTGGCGGTTGTCAGCATCACAGCCAAACTCATACCTTGTATTCTCATCGCTAGCAAGTTGAAAACTAAGGTAATTGACCAAAGGGTAAATGCAGCATGGCGCTGGGAGAGTCCCCAAGCAAGTAAGCGGTGGTGCAGGTGGTCTTTGCCAGGAGTACTCAGAGGGTTATTTCCTGCTAGTAGCCGCCGCACAAATACTTGAGTGGTATCTAGCACCGGTAATAATAGAAATAAAACCGTGGGAATTAGGGCATAAATTGTGTTTTGTTGCAGTTTCCCTAAAATACTAGTTGCTGCCAACACATAACCAAAAAAGTATGCTCCGGCATCACCCATAATAATTCGTGATGGATGGAAATTATGGCGCAAAAATCCTAGTGCAGCACCTCCCAAAGCTGCGAGAACTAAGATTGCCGCCGCACGATTGTTAAATTGAGCTGCAACGCCCAACAAACTCATGGCGGTGATAAAGCTAATTCCTCCTGCCAAGCCATCCATACCATCCATCAAATTGATGGCGTTGGTAATCCCTACTACCCATAGTACTGTTAGCAACATGGACAGAAGCGAGTCGATGGGAGTGCCAAACAGGACTTTGACACTGATACCATTAGCTACCAGTAACAGTGCTGTGACAATTTGCGCCCACAATCGCACAGAGGGCGGTAAGCCAAACTGATCGTCAATAAAGCCCACCAGGACTAATATCGAACCCCCCAACAGAATAGTGAGCACCTGAGCCAATACGTTTTGGAGTTCGATCGGTCGTAAAAGGCTAGCTAATACCAGCGCGGCAATCACGCCCGCGTAGATAGCCAGCCCCCCGGCATTGGGTAAAGGTTCTCGGTTGAGTCGCCGTGCGTTGGGTTGGTCAGCCCAACCTACCCGCAAGGCGAATTTGCGTACTGTCGGAATTAAACGCCAAGTTACAAGCCAAGCCAAGAGGAACGTAAATACTACTGCCAACCAGCCGGTGCCGCTAGGGTCGGCAATACCAAGGGACTTAAGGGAGTTGTCTAGATTCATCTCCCAATTCAAGCATTACTGCCAGTATCTAATATGAGCATCACCTGTATATTAATCAATTTTTTTATTTCCATTTGTAACTTGAGCCGCTTGAGAGATTAGCACTCTGGCGCTGTGAGTGCTAAATTGTCTAATGGAAGCGCTGGAGAAATCAAACATGGCGAAAATTATTGCATTTGACGAGGAATCGCGGCGATCTCTAGAAAGGGGTGTTAACGCCCTTGCCGATGCCGTAAAAATCACCTTGGGGCCCAAAGGTCGCAATGTCCTTTTAGAGAAAAAATTTGGCGCACCTCAAATTGTCAACGATGGTATCACTGTTGCCAAGGAAATTGAATTAGAAGATCCTTTGGAAAATACTGGTGCAAGACTCATCCAGGAAGTGGCCTCAAAAACTAAAGATGTCGCTGGAGATGGGACAACCACCGCCACAGTTTTAGCACAAGCCTTAATTAGAGAAGGTTTGAAGAACGTTGCGGCAGGTAGTAACCCTGTGAGCTTGAGACGCGGGATCGACAAAACTATTGAGGCATTGGTAGAAGAAATTGCCAAAATAGCCAAGCCAGTAGAAGGAAGTGCGATCGCTCAAGTTGCCACTGTTTCTGCTGGTAACGATGAAGAAGTTGGTCAAATGTTAGCTCAAGCAATGGAAAAAGTCACCAAAGATGGTGTAATTACCGTTGAAGAATCTAAATCCCTGACAACTGAACTAGAAGTAGTTGAGGGGATGCAGATTGACAGGGGTTATATTTCTCCCTACTTCGTCACCAACAACGAACGGCAAATCGTCGAATTTGAAAACGCCCGAATCTTGGTGACAGATAAAAAAATCAGCAGCATCCAAGATTTAGTGCCAATTTTAGAAAAAGTTGCCCGTTCTGGTCAGCCTTTGCTAATTATCGCTGAAGATGTCGAAGGTGATGCTTTGGCAACTTTGGTGGTGAACAAAGCGCGCGGTGTACTAGCCGTAGCTGGAATTAAAGCGCCTGGGTTTGGCGATCGCCGCAAAGCTTTGTTAGAAGATATTGCGATTCTCACCGATGGACAGTTGATTTCTGAAGAAATCGGTTTAAGCTTGGATACGGCTGCTTTAGAAGCGTTGGGAACTGCCCGCAAAATCACCATTGACAAAGAAAACACCACAATTGTTGCTGGTAGTGTCACCAAGCCAGAGGTACAAAAGCGGATTGGTCAAATTCGCAGACAGTTAGAAGAAACTGATTCTGAGTACGATCGAGAAAAACTGCAAGAACGCATCGCCAAGCTCGCTGGCGGCGTGGCAGTGATTAAAGTGGGTGCGGCAACCGAAACCGAACTCAAAGACCGTAAGCTGCGGATTGAGGATGCGCTCAACGCTACTAAAGCTGCTGTAGAAGAAGGTATTGTTCCTGGTGGTGGAACAACCTTAATTCACTTAGCTAAGGCAGTACAAGCGATTAAAAACACCCTAGAAAATGACGAAGAAAGAATTGGGGCTGATATTGTCGAACGAGCGCTAGAAGCCCCCTTGCGCCAAATAGCAGACAACGCTGGTGCTGAAGGTTCTGTAATTGTCTCGAAAGTCCGGGATAGCGACTTCAACATTGGTTACAACGCCGCTACTGGCGAATTTGAAGACTTGATTGCTGCTGGTATTATCGACCCTGCCAAAGTTGTGCGTTCAGCTTTGCAAAACGCTGGTTCCATTGCTGGTTTGGTCTTAACCACCGAAGCGATCGTTGTTGAAAAGCCAGAGAAGAAATCCGCTGCTCCTGCCCCTGATATGGGCGGTATGGGCGGTATGGGCGGTATGGGCGGCATGGGTGGCATGGGCGGCATGGGTATGTTCTAATTTCTGCTGATCCAGATAAATATTTTTTAAACAGTTTGTCTTGCCAAGGCAAACTGTTTTTTGTAGCATTGCTGATTCAAAGGCAATATGTTATACCAATTCGTAATTCGTCAGATAAAATCTGGGTGATGACCTCTTTATATTAATTTTTGCAAAATAACGTCTGAGTTATGTAAGTTATTTTTATGTCCTTTGTTATTTACTAATGAAAAATGACAAATGACCAATGACCAATGACAAATGACTATTAGGTAATATTGCATGGCACGAAAATTACGTCGCCTTCCTAAAATACTCACCAAGCTATATGAAGACGAGTTCCATCACCAACCAGGGACTATACCTGGAACCATTTTTATTGATGCAGATGCTCCACCACCAATAATTTTTTTGATTGACTATAACCAAACCAATTTCATTCGCGAACAAATAGAAACTCCAGAGGAGTGTGTCTCTTATCTGGAATCGGAATCGGTTTCTTGGGTAGATGTACAAGGTTTAGGTAGTCAAGATATATTACAACGATTGGGTAACATTTTTAAGTTACATCCTCTAGTTTTAGAAGATGTAGTTAATGTACCGGAGCGTCCTAAAACAGAGGATTATGAAGATCAATTACTTTTCATTGCCCGGATGGTAGTACCAAAGGAAAGAACATGTGGTTTTTATAGCGAACAAGTGAGTTTGATATTAGGAAAAAATTATCTACTGACAGTACAAGAGGAACCAGAACATGATTGCTTTGAAGCGGTGCGATCGCGAATTGAAAAAAACAAAGGTATCATCCGTAAACAGGGAGCAGATTATTTAGCTTATGCTCTATTAGATGCAATTATTGATGGCTTTTTCCCAGTCCTGGAGCTTTATGGCGAGCGAATCGAAGAGTTAGAGGAGGAAGTAATAGTTAAACCTACTCCCCAAACACTGCAAAATATTTATCAAATTAGACGAGAATTACTGCAACTACGTCGTGCTATCTGGCCCCAGCGGGATGCAATTAATTCCTTAATTCGAGATGCTCCCGATTTGATTTCTGAAGAAGTACGAATCTACCTGCGAGATTGTTATGACCATACTGTACAAGTGATGGATATGGTAGAAACTTATCGAGAACTATCATCTGGATTAATGGATGTGTACCTTTCGGCAGTAAGTAATAAAATGAATGAAATCATGAAGGTACTAACGATAGTTTCAACGATCTTTATTCCCCTGACTTTTGTGGCCGGAATATATGGTATGAATTTCAATACAGAGAAATCACCATATAATATGCCTGAGTTGAATTGGTATTGGGGCTATCCACTTTGCTGGGCATTGATGTTAGCGATCGCATTTAGTTTGCTATTATTTTTTTGGCGAAGAGGGTGGCTGCAAAATTCTGTAGTAATCAAGCGCAATTAAAAATTGTAGATTAGCGATGAGTCAAATATATATTCATTAGCACCGGGAGTTAAGATTTTTGAGTTATGAGGAGTAGCGACCAAAATTTAGTAGTTTTGACGATTTATATTATCGGTGTCTCTTATGTTTTCAACCGCATGATTGAATCCATCGATGATCAAGTAAAATTTGAGTTTAAAAAAGGAACTGTTGACGAACAACTCAAAGAACAAAATCTCGACGATAAAATTGGAATTTCCTTTAAACTCAAATCTTCATACCCAATTGACGATTTGAAAGATTTAGGAATTAGCATTGAAAATAAATCAGATAATGTTGCCGTATACGTTGACTGGGACAATAGTTCTTTAGTTGTTGAACATAGTAAGCAATCGCGCCGCGTAATTCGGAAATCACCAGACTTAACCCGCGACTTAGCAGTACCCCAAAGTCCTAGCCTGATTGCTCCCAAGAAAACACTTTCTGAAACAGTGACAGCAGAAGATGTTTTCCAGCGCGATCAAGTAGCTGGAACCTATTTAGCAAAAAAACCACTAATTGATATCAATGGGCTACAAAAAGGGCAAAAAAAGTTGTACAACGATTTTATTAACAGAAAAAAAGAGTTGGATTTTTCCCTGCAATTAGTGTTGAGGATATCTGAAGTGCGTCTAGGTCTAGCTCCAGGTCGTGATTTTCCTCCTATTAGCATTATCAATTGTCCTTTCACAGTCAGGAAACTACCTTGGACTTACGCTCTACCTTGGAATAAAAAAAAGTAATAACCTGTCAACCCCTTGTGTTAACCGGGTACACTGGATTTAAGGAGAGAGTAGGCGCAGGCGGTTGCAGATCGGTCATAGTTACTGGTTTGAGGAAAGTCCGGACTCCCGAAAGACCAAACTTGCTGGATAACGTCCAGTGCGAGCGATCGTGAGGATAGTGCCACAGAAAGATACCGCCAATCAATTTTAGATTTTAGATTTTAAATTTTGGATTGAATCTAAAATCCAAAATCCAAAATTCAAAATTGTTTGGTAAGGGTGCAAAGGTGCGGTAAGAGCGCACCAGCAGCATCGAGAGGTGCTGGCTCGGTAAACCCCGGTTGGGAGCAAGGCGATAGGAACTATGGTTGGTCTTTTACCAGTTCCGCTCAATGAGAGCCGCTTGAGGCGTTTGGTAACAAACGTCCCAGATAGATAACTGCCCTCGCAAGAGAACAGAACCCGGCTTATGTCCTGCTCTCTCCCCTTTAATGGAGTATGAACCTTTCACGGTTTGTACTCTATTATTTTTTGTACGGGTTTTGTGCGTAAGCGTACCCTTTGGGATCTTGCTACGCGTAGCGTCTCGTAGAGAAGCTCGTCGTAGACATCGCTAATTCATCATCTAAAGCATTTAAAGCATTCCCAATATCTCTAATGCTGTATCCAAATGCCATTTAACCCGATAGAGTCCAAACAGTTTCTCTTGACTGTAACGTGCAGGGTACTCTAACTTCCTTCCCTCCATCGTCACCTTGAGCAATGCTGACTGCTCTGGTGTCGGTGTTCCCATAGCTTCTAGTGTCGCTTCTAGCGCTTCTACTTGAGAAAGCATAGGAGGCTTCAATCCTTTATTTTCTGACACTTGCTTGCAGGCTATAACAGGGAAAGTTAGGAGTGCATTAATGTAGGATGCCTTATCGGCAGGGTTTCCTATTGCTTGGATGCCGTACTGTATCAGACATAAATCGCGTAACGCTCTCAAGCTTTTAACTTCTAATTCTGTGCGCGTAAACATAAAATAGAGTTACCTCTTGTAAAAGTGGGAATCGGTGGATGCATACCCTCAGAAAGTTTCATCCACCAATTAATCATTATTCAATACGCTTCCACATTAGTACAGCTTTATTAAGTAACGTAAAGTGTCTAAAGATAATCGCGGTAATCCAGATATTAAAAATTATGGTTTCAAAACTGACAGGGAAGAACCTCTGACTGAGAAGATGAACTTACGTATGACAAAATCCATGAAAGAGGAAGTGCAGCAACAAGATAACCCTCCTGAATTCTGTAGAGAAGCTATCCAAGAGAAGCTAGATAGAAATAAAAGGAAGTAAGTAGGTCAGCACGATAAAATCCATGTATATTTAGTTAACATTTTCTACTGATATACACGTGGAGAATAAATTTATTTGTATTTCTCTACAATGTCTAAAAATAAAGGTAATCCAGATAACTTAAAGCCGTTCACCACAGACAGAGAGCGACCACTAACTGAATATCTACATTTGCGTGTCACCAAAGAAATGAAGGAAGAGGTAAAAGCTAAGGACGATCCTCCTGAATTTTGTCGTCAAGCTATCCAAGAGAAGCTAGATAGAGAGAAGTAGCGAAAAGTTGTTAGAGTAATAGTCCAAGAACTTTAGGAATATAAATTAAATATAGATAGCTAGTTACCTTCCCCTGCCCCCCGCCTCCCCTGCCTCCCCTGCCTCCCCTGCTCCCCCTGCCTCCCCTGCCCCCTGTCCCCTGTCCCCTGTCCCCTTATCATGCAATGCCCCTTGCCTATCCACGCCGTCAACGGCAACTTGAAAGTTTAGTCCAAAAATTTGGTTTGTCGCTAGAAGCACCTATAAAGTGGGAACTGCTGGATTTAGCGCTAACTCATCCCACTGTCTCTGATTCGGCAAATTATGAACAGCTAGAGTTTGTTGGCGATGCAGTGGTGCGGCTGGTGTCGGCTGTTGTGTTATGGGAAAATTATCCCGATTGTCCAGTAGGGGATTTTGCGGCAATTCGTTCGGTATTGGTAAGCGATCGCATTCTCGCCCAATTGGCCAGAGTTTATGGTTTGGAGTTATACTTACTAGTCGCTGGCAGTGCTACCGCCGATAAAGTTGGTCTAGAGTCACGACTGGCAGATGCTTTTGAAGCAGTTTTGGGTGCGCTTTACTTAAGTACTCAAAATCTAGAATTGATTCGCTCTTGGCTAGATCCCCACTTTCACCAATTAGCAACAGAAATTCGCCTCGATCCCGCCAGACTTAATTACAAAGCTGCTCTCCAAGAATGGACTCAGGCGCAATTTAAAGTTTTACCAGAGTATCGGGTTGTGGAAATCACTCAACCGCATCGCAATCAAGAACGTTTCCTGGCTGAAGTGTGGCTGCACGGAAACAAACTAGGAGAAGGTAAGGGGCGATCGATCAAAACCGCCGAACAAGCCGCAGCTAAAGTAGCTTTTTTAGCAATTTCTAACCCGCAAATACCCTGAGCTTAAAAGAAGGGCGATTAGTCGATAATCAGTTGATTGTCAGTGGTCATTTGTCCCTCGTCCTTTGTATACAAATGACAAATGACAAATGACAAATGACAAATGACAAATGACAAATGACAAAT
>NZ_JAVRCA010000121.1:0-10953 GCF_034530995.1 Nostoc sp. DedQUE04
AGTTTTTAAGGTGGTGTTACAAGCTTGGAATTAACCCTGTTGAGGGTTTGGAAAGTCTCTCAATTATACCGAGCGTACTAAGTTGAACCCACACCAGAGCTACTGGACGGTGCTACTCCTTCCTTTTGTAAGCATAAGTCGAGCAACCCACTTTGAAACCATAAAGTGAGCAACTTGCTCAACTTATGCTTACAGTGACAACACGATCGCGGTAGAACACAAAATAAGGTAGTCTTATCTTTTATCCAATATAAACTACGATTAAAACTACTTTCCCCCAGACACAACACTTTCACCAACATGCGATCGCGGAGGGTGCATGTTGGCAACGGAATAGAAACTATTGCGCTGCCGATAAATTTTGTTTGTCTTTGGTATCGCTTTTGATGCGTAATTCAGCGATACACAGTTACAGGGTGCTAACTTATAGTTATAGTTAGCCGTAACTTATTATAGGCACAATTCAACTATAGGTTTTACTGAGTGCAAAGATAGTTTACAAAAATGGCTCAGGCGGTTGCCATAATACTGGTTTAGCTAAGAGACAGAGGTATTGCTGCACAAGAATGCATTCGGGAAAACTTTTCTCCCTTGCTTGATGCCTGTCCCTCCTCTAAGATTCGGATCATGGATAATTACAACCGCCTTGATGGCCAACCGTCTGGGAATACAAATTGCCTGTTTTAAATTAACTACAGAAATCATCCACCCGAATATCCCGCCAGACATCAGAAACCTGCCAGCCGGAATTACCCACCGATTGTACAGGAGGATTGTCAAGGAATGGAATATAGTCGGGAACTCTAGGCTCTGAAATCGCTACTGGTTTCTCCTCAACCTCAACCACAGGGGCTGAAGTATTGACAGTATTAGCTTCAAGAAGTTGGTCTTCTGCTTCTTCGATTAGCTTCATCTGTTTCAGGGTAAGCTTGTCAGATTTTTTGATGATTTTCTTTGTCTGTATTTCATTAGAAGTATTCATTGGCTTAAAATTTGTCTGGGTAAAATTGGGAGAAAATGAGTATCAATAATTGCACAGAATAAACACTCTACTGCAAAAGTATGGAAAATACCAGTCTCTTACTGAAGAATTTATTAATTGGATATAAATCTCTTTTTCGGGCAGATGCCTTAAAGCGATCGCTTCTTCATCATGACTGTGGGTCAAAAATGTGATTGCGTTTTTGACTCCTAATAAGCAGATAATGGATGGTTGAGAGTTCTTGCTCATTAGGAACAGTCGTTGAGAAACTTATCAGGTGAAAAAGGCACAATCTTAGTAGTAGATGACGAAGCCAGCATCCGCCGGATTTTACAGACGCGGTTAGAAATGATTGGCTACAGTGTAGTTACAGCTAGTGATGGTGAAGAAGCTTTGTCAGCTTTTCGCCTGTTGACCCCTGATTTGATAGTTCTGGATGTGATGATGCCAAAGCTGGATGGTTATGGTGTATGTCTTGAATTACGGAAACAATCAGACGTACCAATTATTATGCTAACAGCATTGGCAGATGTAGCAGACCGAATCACTGGGCTGGAACTCGGTGCTGATGACTATATGACAAAACCTTTCTCACCCAAGGAATTAGAAGCTCGGATTGCCTGCGTACTAAAACGGCGCTTCCACAAAACCAGTATCAATACTATTCCTAACTCTCTTGTAATTCATGCAGGCGACCTGAAAATCGATACAAGTAAGCGGCAAGTCCATAAAAATGAGCAACGCATTCGGTTGACAGGTGTGGAGTTTAGCTTATTAGAGTTGTTAGTTAATCATTCGGGAAAGATTTTTTCAAGGGCTGAAATATTACAGCAATTGTGGGGCTTTGTACCAGAGATGAATACAGACACCCGTGTGGTGGATGTGCATATTTCACGATTGCGGACAAAGGTAGAATCCGATCCCAACGACCCAGAATTCATTATTACAGCAAGAGGTAATGGTTATTTTTTCCCACGAATTATTGATTCAGAACACGATTGAAGAAGAAATTATCAGTCAAAATGTTAAAAATTCTAGAAACAACACCCAATCGACTTGTCATCAAGTCAGAAAGAAGAAATTTTGATGCCTTGATAATAGTCCTTTTTATTTATGTTGCTATTTACTTTTTATTAATCTCTACATTCAAAAAATGGACAATATTTGGTCTGAATCAGAAAGCTGTGGAATCAATATATCAGAGCGTAGCTTCTCCTTCACTTTATTATTTTAGTTCCATAGCACTAATTATCTGTGGTTGCTTGATATTCGCTAGGACGATTGTAGACTTTCATCTCCCAGTTAGAACTATTATTTTTGACTGTGATAGTCATCTTTTAACAATCAAGTATACCTATCTGTTCTGGCATTATAAGAAAGACTATTATCTCAATGAAATTGAATTAATTCAGTGGTTTCCAGGAACCTATCCCACTAATAATATTTTGTTAATCCAGATGTGGATAGTAGCAAGGTCAATCAATGCGTCAAAGTAAACCTTTTGACGTTCCCATCTGACAACGAGACGGCGGTATTTGCGTTGATACCAAGCAAAACAACGCTCCTGCTGAAATCTAGGAACAGAGATTTTGATGGGTCTTCCTCTGTTTTTCTTGGTTTTCCAGACTCGTTTTGGGATTTGAGGACGAATACCTCGTTTACGTAGGTCAGCACGTTTTTGTTTTGAGTCGTACCCTTTATCAGCAGCCAGCACCTTGATTCGTTTACGTGGTCTGCCGCGTTTTAATGTTTTGAGTTTGACTTTATCAAGTAGAAGTATTACTTGTTCTCTTTCATTACCGTTGGCTGGGGTAGTGCAGTTAGCCAAGGGCATTCCACCACCTTCAGTCAGGGTGTGAATGAGAATACCTTTACCTTTGCCACCATACGCTACGTCTTCACCTCCTCCTTTCCCAGGGGGAAAAAGACCCGTCAACCGCGCCAAAGTTCCAGTTTATCAGTCCCTGATCGTTAGCGATCGCTAATATACGCGCCTGTAAATGTTCAAATGTTCCATCCTCACGCCATCTTTTTAACCATCGGTGGGACGAGCTTTTAGATGCCCATGTCTCCCCACGCGGCAGATCACACCATCGACACCCAGTAATCAAAATGTACAACAGGCTATTTAATACATGGCGATATGGTGCATGAGGCATTCCTTTACCACGCTTGGATGCCTGCTTAGGAAATATATCCTCAAATAACTTCCATTCCAGGTCGCTCAAGCCCTCAAAACGTCCAGCCATCAACGGATACACCCAACTCAATTCAGAAATACATTACCACAATCTGGCATTAGTGGGATAGGTTCAGAGACAATTTACGTAGGCTCATCAGGCATATTACCCGTTCAAGTTTTAAAACTCATTCGTAGGAAACCAAATGGCAAGACGCATCTAATACGGCTCTACAAGACTGTACATCCTGAACTCCAAGAAATAAGTACTATAGTTGATATGATTCATCGATTCCTTCTGGCTCTTAGACAAAGCAACAAGAAATAATGGAACGCGCGATCGGATCAAGCAGTTCAGGGATGGTAAGCGTGTTCGGTAGGTGCATAAGGCAAGGGAACAGTTACGAAAAAGCAGGCTGATTTCAACTGTATTGGTTTATCGCCCAGAGGCACAGGAAATTAGTACAATTTTTGAATACTGGAGTTTTCATTTTTGAAAAAGCATTTGAGTCAAAGTCTACCTATAGCACCAAGCCGGAAACTGAAGATTACGATCCTAACAGTAGGTTCAAGAGGAGATTTGCAACCATACTGCGCTTTGGCTATTGGCTTGAAACGCGCGGGGCATCAGGTAACAATCGCAACACACGAAAACTTTGCATCTTTTGTTAGAAAGTTCGATTTAAAGTTTGCACCGATCGCTGGCAATATGGAAGAGTTTTTACAATCGAAACAAGGGCAGCGATTGATTGCGGGAGAAAAGTTGAAAAAAGAAGAAGGAGATAAGCTTTTACTTCAACAGTTAGAATCAGCTTGGAGTGCGTGTCAGGGAAGTGAGGTAATTATCTACACGCCGCTAGCTATTTTTGGATATCACATCGCAGAGAAATTAGGCGTACCTTGCTTTTTTGCATCAGTTCTGCCGTTGAGTCCTACAGGGATGTTTGGGTTTTTGAAATTTGCTCAAACAACTAAAAACCCGCTAAAGAAAGCGATCAACTATGGTAGCTACTTACTAGTAGAGTTTTTGCACTGGCAAAGATATCGTCAATTACTCAATCACTTCAGAACGGAAACGTTAAAATTGCCGCCCTTACCATATTTGGGCAGACGCTTCAGACAGAAGACTCCGGCGAATGTATCACGAATCCCTGTATTGTATGGATTTAGTTCGCACGTCATCCCAAAACCTCGTGATTGGCCGCATTGGGCGTATGTAACTGGGTTTTGGTTTATTGACCAAGCCTCCGAATACGAGCCACCTATCGAACTAGAGGATTTTCTTGGGCGAAAGCAATTACCTTTGTGTTTTGGATTCGGCAGCATGACGATGCCCAATCCAGAATATCTCACACATTACATCGTGGAAGCTCTAAAGAAAACCCATCAAGGCGGGATTATATTATCAGGATGGGGTGATGTTGGAAGAACGGTAAATATAAAAGATTCGCTACGAGTGTTTGCGATCGAGGAAGTTCCGCATGATTGGTTATTTCCTCAAGTGCCAGCAGTAGTACATCACGGAGGAGCTAGTACAACTGCGGCAGTGTTACGTGCGGGGATACCATCAATTACCGTACCCTTTTTTGCAGATCAGCCAGTTTGGGGTGAAAAGCTAACTCGGTTGGGAGTCAGCCCTGCGCCGATACCGTACAAGAAAGTATCAGAAGAAACTCTAGCGGCAGCGATTGAAATAGTACTGGGTGATGAGGTGATGCAGAAAAAAGCCCAGGAGTTAGGTGAGAAAATCAGGGCTGAGGATGGTGTGGCGAATGCAGTTGAGGCATTTCATCGCCATCTAGGTTTGATAGAGTAAAATATTTCTGGACTGATCTGCTAGTGATAGCAATAGGCGAAACTATTGGCATCTCTCGAACGAGGTACAACTTGGTTTGGAAGTTTGGAATTTAGAAGGCTGAGTTAGCAGGAGCGTCCTGCCAATTGAGCCTTCTGAATAAATTTTCTTAGGACTTACCTTGAATAGATTAATCATTGTGTGCGTGTTCAAACTCGTAAACGTAAAATAAATGACTAAATTTATCAAGTAAGTATCCTAGAAGCACAAATAATGTTGCACCCCCAAGCGCCCACCAAAACCCTGTATGAGGAAAAACCGTTAAAAGTGACGCGGGGATTTGGTTTGCAGATGCTAATGTAGCTTTTACCGCTACGGCTCTAGCATCCAGAATTACAGCAACACATAAGCACAATATAGATAATCCGTAAGCTAACACCCGTAAACGTTTAATATTTTTCAAAGCATCTTTGCAAACTTTGCAATGTTGGGTATGAGTTGCCCAGACATCAAAAAGCTTTTGTTTGTCCAATTCCAGGGAGGGAAGATCGGTATTACACCCCGAAGCCCAAGGAATACTACCTCCAGCTTTTTTCTCCAACCATTGACGAAATGTAATTACCATTTTATCTTGAGGATTGGGTGTATAAACTGCGTTTACCCATTGGCCTTTTTGGCGTTTAGCTAGAATCTTCTGTTGATAATGAAGAAATACTAAGTCTTGGTGTAAGAACAAGGATGACAAAACATGTCCTAGCCAAGTTGGCATTGGTAGTCCAAAGACTCCTAATCCTTTAGGTGTCTTACCCGTCTCGTTCTTAACTAAGACCTGACAGCCAATATGACGACACCACCCTGGGCGTGTAGGGGTAGCATACAATGCCAGGATCAGCTTACCACCACCTTTGGAAGTAGAAACAATCCTCATCTGACAAGGTGGTTGGAAGTCGTGAATCGCTTGTGAAATCGTGGGGGCAGTCGGTGTTATTTCAAAAGAAAATCCTTCTTGAGTAGACATTTGCTTGATGCAAAGCATATCGTAGTAATTAGCATCTTTATAGCGATTGCCAACTAGACCGTGGTGGGAAACAGGGACATGGGCTGGATCAGCTACATTTTCCATGAAAAAATCCCATCCATAGGGTAGGTCACGTATATTCCAAAATAGATGAACTACTTTGTCGGAGTTTTCTTCAAGTTCTGGAATAATTCGTGGTGTCCTCAATTGACTTTCAAGCTGTGCATCAGAACCAGACTCAGCCCAAACCCACAATAAACCCTGCCGTTCTTGTGTTGGATAACTAATTGCAGATGACTTTGAATTTGAGCAGTGTTTAGAAGATGTTTGCTGATCTTTCGACTGGGGAATGCTCACACAGTTTCCCTGCGAATCAAAACGCCAAGCGTGATAAGCACATAAAAGTGTGCCATCAGACTCAACACGCCCTTCTGAAAGAG
The DNA here is from genome assembly GCF_034530995.1 of Nostoc sp. DedQUE04. Lineage (NCBI taxonomy): Bacteria > Bacillati > Cyanobacteriota > Cyanophyceae > Nostocales > Nostocaceae > Nostoc > Nostoc sp. DedQUE04. Next base: position 6,415 of record NZ_JAVRCA010000121.1, read on the forward strand.
GAGCTAGTCGATGGGGGCAACAATCTTCAAAGCAAGACCATTTACTCAAATTGTCTTGCCACAAGACTAAATCTTTTCCTAATAACTGTATTGCATGTGGGCGAGATGGATCTAGAAAATCCACAACTGCTACAGGATACCACTGCTTTGTCCATTGAAATACTTCTTCTTTGTTTTGATTCAATGGAACGCTTGCGTTATCCATATCCCCTTGAAAATCTATTTTAGTGGTCATGTGTGTTCTTTTATGTTTTTGAACTAATAAAGTTAGAGCTATTTAATATTTAATATAGTTGCAATTCCAGGTACGCTCTTTTCTACTTAAAAAACTTTCTTCGCTTGCTTGATGACATAAAAACTATGTATCCCCTCAAACACCCCTTCAGGAGACAGTTGCTCAAAACGATAGTAGGTAATTTTATCTCTTATCTAGTACTGTTATACTATAAAACTGATGTTGTATTTACTTCCTTGAAAATGCTGTGAAAAACGAGACTGCTTGTGACAAAGCTACCCTTCGGACAACAATCTGTCGCTAGTAGAACCAGGAAAATAGTTCACGTAGACATGGATGCCTTTTACGCATCGGTGGAACAGCGAGATAACCCTAGCTACCGAGGCAAACCGTTAGTAGTCGGTGGCAGTCCGAATCAGCGAGGCGTGGTTGCAGCAGCCAGTTATGAAGCTCGTAAGTTTGGTATTCATTCCGCGATGCCGTCAATAACAGCGATCGCAAAATGCCCCGGACTGATATTTGTCAGACCGAGATTCGACGTTTACCGAGAGATTTCCGCAGCAATCCACGCTATCTTTAAACGCTACACTGATTTAGTGGAAGGAGTTGCGCTAGATGAAGCATATTTGGACGTTACTGAGAACAAGCAAAACATCACTTACGCTTCTACGATCGCAAGACACATCAAAACTGCGATTTTCCAGGAAACGAAATTGACGGCAACCGCAGGCGTATCGATTAACAAGTTCCTAGCAAAAATGGCATCAGGGCAGAATAAGCCGAATGGACTGACGGTGATTTTACCGGAGGATGCGATCGCCTTTGTAGAACAACTGCCGATTGAAAAGTTTCACGGCATTGGAGAGGTGACGGCGGCGAAGATGCATTCGCTCGGCATTCATACTGGCGCAGATTTAAAGGGGCGATCGCTCTTGGAGTTAACACACCATTTTGGGAAAGCTGGTCATTATTACTACAAGATTGCCAGAGCAGAAGATGACCGTCCAGTTGAGGCGAATCGAGTTCGCAAGTCCATTGGTGCAGAAACATCATTTGCTTGGGATTTAAGCGAGCGCCATCAGATGCTACAGAAACTCGAACAAATTGCCACAATCGTTCCCATGAGCAGCAAAAGTCATCGAAATCGCAAAAAATCTGCGTTACATTCAGCCGATATACAATGGATTCCATCGCTGAGACATCCTTTTTTTCATGTAATTACAGTCTCAGCTTTTTTTTGCACCTTTTTGAACCCGTCGAACTCACGTTAAAGTAAGGATGATTGCTAGAGTTGCAATTAGCTTAAACTCGACCAAGCCAAACTTTTTTTTCAATCAGTTCGGCGATTGGATGTTTAGTTGTGGTTCCAAGCTCAGTATCGCGATGCCATTCTTGCCAAATACCTGCGGCGAGTTGAGAAAACTCACCCCCTACTTGATACCAACTAGGATTATCTTCTCTACTCCATAGTTTACATAGCAAATCTAAAACTTTCTCAGATGTGATATTTTTCATGGGGTTTAATTTGTTTTCGTTTGATTTAGTTAAGCTATCTTCTTCTCTAAAGACCCTACTAAGTCCTTCTTTGACACTGAAATTGCTCAACTTATCCGAACACCTGGAAATATTAAAAAGTGCATCACAAATACGTCTATTCAAACTTAAATATACAGCGCCCTTGAGTGCTTTTAAAAAAACCTCCAACGCATTGGTAATATCATCTTGAATTAATAATAAATATTCTCCATCAAGCAAATAAATTTCTGAAAGCACGGCTTGCCAAAAATTATTACTGTGACCAGCAGTTAAATCAGTTTTAGCAAGTTTATCGGCAAACTTGGATGCCTGTTTTGGCAAATTATCTTCTCCAAGCCTGATCCAAGCTCTTCCTGCAAAAGCTAGCCATCGAGAAGCTCGTTGAGCTAAACCAATGCGTAATGCATAGTGAGCTGCTCTGAGAAAATTTTCTGCGGCTTCTGAAAGAGAACTTTTATCATCAGAAAGATAAAACTCTATCCGTGCAACATTTCCATACATTTCAGATAATGCTAGATACACATCCCAGCCAGGATCTTTGTAACAAGATCCTCGTTTAGTTGCATCTCGAATTTTACTGTCCCAGATTTCTAATCCCAGCCACTGACTTCTTTTGCTTTGATCAAATAAGTTCTGCTCATGCCCACAAGAAAGCTCGTACAGGTAGACTTCTGATTGAATGAGAGCTTGAATAGGAACAAGCTCTTGCTTGACTTTCTGATCTTCCTCAAGGACTTGGTTCATTTCTTGAATGAGCAGTTGTGCGTTACGGATGTTTCCTTGAAAATTGGATAGTCTTAGCTCTAAGCGTTTTGTCAGAAAATAGCAGCGATAGAAGTTGAGTCGATATGAAAAGTAAATATCCTCTTGAGGAATTTTACTCAGTTCCTCTCTGGCTGTGTAAGCAATTTTCTTAATCTCAACTGTTTGGCATTCTTCATCAAGAAATTGAAATTTTTGAAAAGCTCTTCTGGCTTTAGTTAATCGCTTTCTCAGATCAGAGAGAGCCTTACAGGCTGAAGTATAGATTTGGATATCTAGTTTACCGGATGTACTTTGATCGGCTATCCATTGCTTGGCAGCATAGATGATCGCTTGTAGCATAGTAATCATTGAGTCGCGATCAACCCAAATTCCTTGATAATGTGGTCTATTACCGATAATTACTGTTGTTTCAACTAAAGAGTCAATACTGCTGTCTAAAGTTTTGGTTGAGATGCCGACGTTAGCTACATACTCTGCCAAGCCCATGTGTAGGCTCAAAGCACCTATAGCATTCTCAACGATTGTATTGCCAGAAGTGTACATCCATTCAATCATCTCGTGAGATTTGCCATCATAACTAAAGCTACAGGTTACTAAAGCCATAATTACGGGAGTGAGGGAATCCAGAGACTTGGCTTGTGGTTGCATTGTCAAGCATGAACCTGGAGTTTTGAGAGCACACTCTGCTTGATGACCTATTTGTACGAATTGGGCGTATAAATCACTATATTCCTTTTCTGCATTAACATATCGAGATAAGGTTTGAAATTCTGTCTTTTGCACTCTAATGTGAAGGTTAGGGAGATTTTTTAGCATTTGCTCTTTGATCGCAATGCTGATGAATAATTTGATAGCTTCTTGCTGGGTAAATTTTGTCTTACCGCCAGCTTTGAGCCTGTCCCTAGTCCGCTCTAGCTTGTCAATTACTTCCAGTCTCAGTTTTAAACCAAGTGTTGGGTGCGATTCCCAGAGATTATCAATCAGGGATGTTAAATAGTCGTTCTCTTGATATTTAAAATGTCCTTTGTTAGCAATTGCTATTTTGTTATTTGCGATCGCTAAAAACTCTTGAGTCGTAGGTACTAAATCTTCAACCTCTAAAAACTCAAGCAATGCAACTACTTGAGCAATTTGAAAAAACCTTTCTTGGCTGACCTTAATAATACTAGCGTTATTGGGTAAGAAACCGGCAGACTCCAATAGTTCGTCAGTACCAATCTCTCCCAATAATTCTCGTAGTTCCTCAGCATGGGGATGAGACTCGATGTCTTGGGAGTTTTTTTCACCCTCTGCTTTTGATTTTCTTTTCGATGGTTTATGGTTTTGCAGAGTTTTGCAAAGTTTTATTAAACCTTGACGGTTAACTGGCAACCTTTTTTTTTCCTGATTGAGAAATTCAATCACAACTGGTCGGCTAACATCCATCCCTTTTGAGAGTTCTACCTGGGTTGCTCCCATTTTTTCTAGGAAGAAGTGAAGCATCTTCCTGAGTTCTTCTTGGTTTTCAATACTTTCTTTACTCATACTCTTGATTTCATAACTAGTATCTGTCAACATAATTTACAGTAAACTAAAAATATATTTATTGTTTGTATTATTTCATACATAAAATAACAAATATACATTTTTTTCCGACATGTCATTTAAACTATACCTTTTTTTTATATATACTTTTTATATTGTATAAATAAATACAATTTACTAATAAATTCTTGTTTTACATTTACATGTATATAAGAGACAATTGGTTTTATAAGCTGGGAATTATCTTGTTGTGTTTAATCACAATAACGTTCATCTTAGAATCTTGGCATTAAATATCGCGTTACCCAAAACCCAGCAGGGTAAACAGTTATGGAGTGCATTCGTCCTTGACGTGGCGTAGGTATCGCCTGCGTTCTCCATCAAGGAGCGATCGCTGATCGCTCGCTACACCCACCCAACTTTTAGAACCTATCCCACTAATAAAATCCTTTGAACCCAGATATGGATAGTAGCAAGGT
>NZ_JAVRCA010000122.1:0-10455 GCF_034530995.1 Nostoc sp. DedQUE04
CTGAGTTGCTGGGCATCCCTAGAGAAATTATCGATAAAAACGAAAGCTTTGTCCCTAATATTCAGCAGCTATATACGTTGTGGCTGTTGGACTACAACAACAAGTATGTGCGCTGCCGCTATTATCCCTCCTATCCCCTGCTGGCGTTGGTTGCCAATAGCAGAGAAGAACAAGCCACGCGAGATAAATTCAAGAAAATTCACAGCGACAAGTTCACCTGGGTGGCAGAATTTTCTAAATATTATGTCGAGTGCATTAAGCAAGGTAAGCCCTTATGAAATTTGTATCATCGCTCATCCAAAATAAATTTTTAGCGGCAATACTCGCAGGCGTTGCGTCAATAGGAGCTTTTCAGGTTTGGCAACATAACCAAGCCCAACAAGAGAAGACTCTCAAGCAGGCGAAGACTAACTGTGGTGTCTACTTAGGGCTAGGAGAGGACGCAGTTAAGCGCAGTCCTAGCCTTAGAGCGCTCAAGTACGACAACAAGCTACTACGCGGATTGGAGCAAGTCGGTAGTAGCCCTGATTTAACAAAGCCTGGGGCTTATGTAATGCTTTTTCGCACCCCAGCTTCCACTCTTCCACCTAATGCTGTGCCCTTTGATGATTCGTTCTTTACTAGTTTGTTAAACAAGGAAAAATACCCACCTAAAACATTAATGATTCGGGCAGTTTCCTTTGATTTAAAAAGTAGACAAGCCACTGTGGAATCATTTTGTACTAGAAGACCTTTTGTAGTTAATTTTGATGATTTATATGCTGAATACCAACCGATTGATCGTGATATCAAGCGCAGTAACTCTGATCTCCTTTTCTAGCCTTCCAGCCGATGCCAAAGCCCAGCCCCAGCAAAACCAATCATTCCTGACTCAGTTCCAACAGATTTACAGTAGCTTGCAGACTTACATCAATAATTATCAGAGGGAGTTTTCTAAAAGTTTGGGCAAGCTGTCAGCTGAATTAACCCAGGCAATTGAATCCAGTGTTGGGGATTTGGGTATTCCCGATCCCCTGAAAGCTGGCAAGAATATTGAGAAAGTAATTCAGAAGCAAGAGGGCAACTTACTAATACTAGATCCTCGCATTCAAGCCAGAGATGCTATCAAAGACTGGAACCAGCAATATACACGCGGTCAATCCCAATCGGTTCTAGGTGCTGAAGGTCAAAGAGTCCAATCGCAGGAGGCAGCAATAACTAATGAGGCCACTGCCCAATCAAGTGAAAATGCGATCGCCGCGCAGGATGATGTAATCACCCAAGACATTCTCAAAAAGGTCGCCATTCAAAACTTGCAAGGCGTTGTAATTGCCAAATCTATCCATGCAGAAACGCAAAAACAATCCCGTTCTTTGGCTGTTACAAATATGAATCTTGCCGATATTTCTAGCCGGATGGATGAGCAAGCGGCGGCGAAAAATCAGGAGTCCAACGCCGCATCTCGCCAAATCATCCAATCTGCCGCCTCTACTGATTCATTCTGGAAGAATCAATGATTACGCTACCTATTCTTCTCACTCAAAAATTGGGGCAACAGCCTGGAGAAAATACGGGCACTACAAACTCAGGTGAAATAGTTCAAGGCGCTATTGAGGGCGCGGATTTAATCTATAAATCGTTTGAGAATGATTGGCTAGAGTTAGCGTCCGGCACTAATCCAATTTATACAGCTGTTGTCGCTATCTCCACCCTTGCAGCAGTAGTAATGATCGCTTTTGCTTCTGTTGGATGGTATCGAAAATATGCAGAATCAGGCTTTGGCTTCGACTTCGTTTCCGAAATGGTCTTACCATTATTAGTAATCGTAATGCTTAGTAATAATGGCTTCCTTTTGGCAAACACCATTCTTGCATTAAAAAACGTATCTACTGGACTAAATAGGAGCATTCTAAGTATTACGAGAAACGGCGTAAATTTGAAGGATGCTATACGAAATGTCAACGCCGATCAAAGCTTTATTATAGCCGCACAATCAGCATTAGCTAAGTGCGAAACATTAGGAAGCGAGAAACAGGAAGGCTCGGAATCAAGCCCTAAACAAGCTTGTATTCAGGATGCCATAGACAATACCCGGAGAGACGCGCAGAAGGCTAGAGAAAAGACTGGCGCAGGCTCTGGCACAGGAAGCTGGAACCCATTAGACCTTAGTGGCGAACTTATCAACAGCGCGATTCAAGGCTTTGTTTATGTGATTCTGAGTGGGTTATCGGCAGCATTTCAATATGTAGTTCAGCTATCGTTTTTGATGGTTGCTTACGTTGCGCCAATCTTCCTAGTTTTATCTTTACTGCCTTTCCAAAGCAAGCCTATTTATGCTTGGCTGGCTGGATGGTTAGGGCTGACATTGGTTCTCATTTCGTACTCAATAACAGTAGGTATTATTGCCAGCGCGATAGTTGCCAAGCCCTCGTCCAATCCTTTGTTAATGCAACTTTTGCAAGCCATTTTTTCGCCATTACTCGCGGTCGCCATCGGTACTGGTGGTGGAATGTCTATATTCTCAGCTTTCACTAATGGGGTTAAATTCTCGGTGGGGTTACGGAGATGAAATTACTAGAGAGAAAAGAGTTAAATCTTACCCCAATATTTTTGATAGGAAATGCTGCTTTATTGACAATGTTGTTATTAATAGAAGTTCTCAGTTTTGCTCGGATAGCAACAATTTCTAAGACGAAAGCTTCGACCTTGGTAGAATTGTCTGACGGCGAATCTATCAGAGTTATTCCTATAGGGAGCCTTGAGCGAACGCCCCAAGCTATTACGCATTTTGTCGGGCAGACAATGACCGGACTTTTAAGTTGGAATGCTCTACCAAAGCCAACCGATGATTACAAGATAGACCCCAGCAAACAATTAAAATTAGATGCTGGGATATCGACATCAAAAGCCAAGATTACTACTAGCACATGGGCTTGGGGCTTTGCGTTGTCAGAAGATTTTCGCGCCTCATTTCTTGAGGAGATAGGTAATCTCACGCCGCCCGATGTCTTTAATGGGTCTACGCAATCAATTCTAAAAGTCAGCCTCATCAGTCAGCCGACTCCTATTAAGGATGGGCAATGGAAAGTAGATATGGTTGCAGAGCTTGTTGTTTTCCAAGGCAGCAATTTAGTTGGTAAGCCCATCGCTTTTAACAAAACTGTATTTGTCAGGGCGATTGATACGGCTGCCCTGCCTAGATTTGCGTCCGATGTTCAAGAAACCGCATCAAGGGTTCGTAAAGCGGGGTTGGAAATTTACAAAATCCAAGATTTAGACTTATGAAAAAGAAACAGCAAGAGCCTTTGCCAGAGGCAACTATTGAGATAGAGTCGCAAGATTTTGCCGCCATGAACGGCACTAAAACTTCTCAAATCAATGATTCAATTCAACCCTCCGAGAACCCCGCTCCAGAAGGAATTGTTACTTCTCGAACAGTCTCGCAAGATTTTGCCGCCATGAACGGCGCTAAAACTTCTCACGCTAATGATTCAATTCAACCAGAACAGAATCCCGCCCCAGAAGAAATTGTTACTGCTCGAACAGTCTCGCAATCTCCACTCTTAAAAATGGGCGTTGTTGCCCTAATTTGCCTTCTCTTCGTGGCGCTCATTGGGGCAATGCTAGGCAACTCAATGAATGTGCTGAAGTTTTCCAAGGGCATTGTGCAACCGCCTACAGAAGAGCAAACGCCCCTAGCAGAGCCGGAAAATGAGACGGGGAAGGATAAAACAGCGCTTGCTCTGACTAGCCAAAATTACGAGTTAAAGCAGATTCGCGATCGCTTGCCTAGCCCAACGCCTACCCCTAGCGCAACCTTAGCCCCAGCCCCAATCGCACCCGTTACCCCTCCGATGCAACCAGTGCAGCGCCGACAACGTTCTTACCCAGTCGCCAGTCAGCCAGCTTTGCCGAGAACTTTCCCCCAGGCTAGAGTTTCGCAACCCCAGCCTCGACCCCAGCCCAAAATTGCCCAGCCGAGCAGACAATCTCCTTTGGCGTTCCCAACGGCTGCAAGCAACGCCCCCACCCAAGACCCCACTCAGCAATGGCTTCTCGCTGCAAACGCTGGCAGTTTCAGGAGTTCAGTCGATGAATCAGAAAGCGAAAAACCCATCAAGATTAATGGAATTGAAGGAGGTACGGGAGGAGCTACACAAGTCGCCCAGAACACTACCATTAATTACAACGCTCTTCGCGTAATTGTTGGCAGCACCGCAGAGGGTAGGCTAGAAACGCCGATCGCTTGGGGCACTGGTGACGCTGGCAACCAGAATTACTTGGTGAAACTAACAAAACCCTTAAAAGCCTCAGATGGTAGGGACGTACTACCCGTGGGCGCTTATCTGGTTGTTCAATTAGCAGAGTCCAATGGTTCGGGTTTCGCCAAACTGCGTGGTGTTTCAGTGTTGGTCAACTCTAATGGCGATACGCAAGAAAAGAAACTCCCAGAAAATGCCGTTCTGATAATGGCCAAGGATGGTGGTTTCTTAAAAGCAGAGTCTCGCAGAGGCAGTAATCTGGGCAACAATTTCATCTCTGCTATTGTTGCGGGAGTCGCCAAAGCTGCCGAAGTACAGAATCGCCCCATAACTCAAGTCAGCAGTAACTCTAATGGCTTCTCTACTAGCTCCACTACCAACGAGCAAAAAGATTTATCCGCCGCTTTTGGAGAGGGTGCATTTAATAGCATTCTCGACAATATCAAAAGCTCAAATGTCGCCCGTTCCCAACAGTTAAGCGGTAGAGAAGAAGTGTTTGTGATCGACGTTGGCAAACCAGTTCAAATATTCGTTAATCAGACAATATCGCTCTATTCACAATAACGTTACGGTAAACATGAAAAAATGTTAAAGAAAACCACTATTATTGCAGCATTTTTAATCTTAACTAGCGCGGCAAAAGCAACGGCGATACCTGCCCGAACGGTTTACCAGAACGACGCAAACTCCAATGCCATCGAATTAAAGGTGTGGAAGGGCTACGGGCTAACTATTAATTTGATGTCTACAGGAGAAACTATCAAGCAAGTTTGGATCGGCGATCCAAGTCGCTTCGCCTTTACTTCAAATGGTGCTTTATGCCAGTCATCAGGCAACGATTCTGACTGCACAGGAGGCAAAGCGACTGTAATTTTCCTTCGCCAGATTGACCCGATCAACTTCCCTGTTACCTCTAGTAGCAATGGAAGCACTCAAATTACAGTACTTACCAATGATAATCTTTATCAATTTAAGATAGTCCCTGCTACTGGCAACCCAGCCTATACAAGCTTGGTGATTAAATCGGATTCGGAGCGCCCATTGCCAATTACGCGTCCGCGAACGCCGCAACCGCTAACAGTTGAAAAACCGCAATCAGCGCCGCCACCACAAACAATAACAGTTCAAAAGCCTCAGCCTGTTGCCTTAATGCGCCCCAATCCTGGGACTACGCTAAATGGTGCGATTCAGAGGAACGATGCTAATGCTCTCGCTTTTGGGCTAGCAGAAGCTGGGCGTAAAGGTCAGGTTCGACCCGGATCTACCACCTGGAACAAGGTGCAAGATGCTATCAAACTATTGCGGCGTGGCAAGACAAAAGATGAGGCAATTTCACTTTCTCAGGTCGATAAAACCACTTTTTATCAATTACTTGAATGGGGGCGATTGTGAGTGAATTGTTAAAAATTGTTCGCAAAAAACTAGACGAGTTTCTCTATTTGTGTAGGTGGGGAAATGAATTGTTGATATTTTCCGTAACAGCCTAGTTATTAACTCTTACTGTTGTTAAAATCATGAAGTTTAAACTCTTTCTACTGACTGCTTTCGCCTCCCTGGTTCCACTTTCCGCCTCAATCGCAGAGACACCGACAACTACCCCGACAATTGAGCATTCCCAAGGGAATTACAAAACTGCTGCCCCCGACTGGTCAAAAATCACATGGGATACTTTGCCACCCGTTCAACAGCCAGGATTTTTAAAGATACCTAAAAACCTGATTTCAGTTTTTGGCTACGACCCCTCGCGCTCGTGGACAGCAGGGCAAAAAGTAGACTCTGTTGTGATGTTGGGCGACGCGGATGATGCTTTTAAGATGTCGGACTTGAGCTTAAAGGCTATTGACACGGTGGCTTTGCCCACTACAGGCACAACCACCAAACCCACCCTCAAAGACTTTGGATTAATGCAATGGCAAACGCCAAAAACATTAGTTAAAGCAATGCCTGAATTAAGCAATTTGAGCCTATCAGAAGTTCCCCCACTAGCCGATCTATTTTCTAGGAATGGTGCTGCTGGACTGGGTAGCAGCACTATTTCTCAAGCCATAGCCTCAAATCCTCAAGTCGCAAACCTGACACTAGATAAGATTGACCTAAGTAAGTATTCTCTTAATTCAATTCCTGGGTTGGACAAAACTCAATTAGGGAAATTTAAATCATGGCAGCAAGCTTATCTCAATCAAATTCCTAAATTAAGTCAAGTGCCCTTTGATAAAATGCCTCAGCCTATTAGCTCTGGGATAGACGTTGTGGGTATCGTGTCGGTTGTACTTGGGACGGCTGAAAAAGGCGATGCAAGGGCTGGGAATGATTACTTTGTGTCTGGCAGCGTTGTCAGAGGCGACCGCACTTTAACAGTCGCCTGTCCTCCAAGCATTGAATGCTCATACTTAGAGATGGGGGATTTTGCTGGCAGTCAGGGCGGCTTATATGGCAAGCGCTGGGCATCTGGCTCATCTCAGCAAGTTAAGGGCGGTTATGGGTTCCTAGCAGCCGTTAACGGTGGGAAGGAACCAACAGGGCGGCTAGTGTATGGTAATGGGTTCAAAGTGGCGCTAACTGGAGTTAATGAATCCCTTGGGACTGCCGACTTTGGCTTATTCTTTAGGATCTGTGCGCGACCGCCATTTCAGCAGAAAACTTGCACCCCTTACTTCATTGGGCCAGTTCCCTGGTTGCCCGTGAGTGAGAATGATTTGGTTATCGTGGGGACGGGACGATGACCGAACAATTCGCAATTCGCAATTCGCAATTCGCAATGGGAAAAAGTGAATTGGAAATGACAGGGACTCCTAAGACAGAGGTTAAGCCAAATCAATTTATTCCCCCAGGTATTGAATCGGCTCTGTTTTCCCCCGCAGGTTTAGGGGTATTCGCCTGTGGCGCGGTGATCGTAATCGCCAAAATCATTGATAGTAGGGGAGGTATTGCCAAGCTAGCGACAGCGCGCTGGGGCGGGACAAGAGAGAAAACAGCGGCTCGTCAGTTGGCGTGTAAACAAATCCAGCAACGCTTGCATAACCGAGTATCTTTATATGTTGGTACTCCCAAGAATACAACGAGCGAGGTTATTAATGGTGTCCGTAGAACTTGCATCCCTGAAGATTCAACAACCCTTTATTTTCCAGAGGCACAGCGAGGCATCCTAGTATGTGGTGGCCCAGGGAGTGGAAAGTCATTTTCAATGATTAATCCCCTGATTCGCTCTGTAATTGATCAGGGCTTACCTCTGGCTTTATATGATTTCAAATATGCCTCCCAGGAATCAGCTGATTCTCCATCTAAAGGGCAAGCTCCAATACTTGCAGGGTATGCGATAGAACGCGGTTATCAGGTTACTGTGCTTGCCCCAGGCTTTGCAGAATCAGCAGTTGCCAACCCTATAGACTTTCTTCGCAGTAATGAAGACTCAGAAATGGCACGGCAGCTTGCGATTACACTCAATCGCAACTTTCAATTGGGTGATAAAGATTCTGGAAATAGCTTCTTTACCAACGCAGGCGATCAGTTAGTCCAAGCCGTCTTTATGCTGGCAAAGGGCACAGAGTATCCAGATATCATGATGTGCCAAGCGATACTAGGATTGCCAAAGTTAGTTAAGCGCATTGAGCAAGCCGCCGAACTAAACTTCATGGTTAGAGAAGCTTTCGCACAGTTTGTATCTGTTGCAGGGTCGCCAGAAACAGCAGCTAGTATTGTGGGTACAGCTAGCGGATTGTTCAGTCGTTTTATGGTTCCCTCGGCCTTAGCAGCATTCTGTGGAAAAACTAATATTCCACTGGATTTGAAGGGACGGCAGATGGTGGTATTCGGGATGAACAAAGAAAAGCGTGATGTAATTGCCCCTTTGCTTGTCTCGATTCTGCATTTATTAGTTAGTCGGAATGTAGCTAACAAACGTACTTGTCCTTTGGTGTTGGGGATTGATGAATTACCCACATTATATTTACCAGCACTGGTTGATTGGCTGAATCAGAACCGCGAGGATGGACTAATTTCTATCTTAGGTTTACAAAATCTCTCAATGCTGATTGAATCTTATGGTGAAAACACAACTAATGCAATATTTGGTGGTTGTGCGACCAAAGCATTCTTTAATCCCCAAGATGATGTAGCCGCCGAACGATTTAGTAAGTTTTTAGGTGAAGAGGAAATTAAATACAAGCAACGTTCTCGCTCATCATCCGGCAAGGGTGGTGCAAGCATTTCTAATTCTGACCAAAACAGTACCCGAAAATTATTTGATGTCAATCAATTTAACACTTTACCATCGGGGAAAGCAGTAATTATTAGTCCAGGTTTTGGTTCTCGTGGTCAAATAAGTTTGCCAATCTTGCAATCAATTAAAATTCCTCAACATGAAATCAAATCGGAAGCTGACAGTGTGAAAACTTGGTACGAGTTTCAAAAGTTTTTATCTAAAAAGTCTACTCTCTTAACTCCAGCAGATGAAGAAATGAAAATTCGCCGAGCCTCCGCGATAAAATTGTTACCTTTGATAGAAAATCAAGAGCAATTATCAGAATATGCGAGTCTGATTTAAAGAAATATTGTCTGGAATAAAATGGAAGTCAAAAATACTTAGGATAAAATTCATGTCGCCAAGTAAGTTTTACCCGTTCTCTGATTATGACAGAAAACAAATTGCTAAACTTCCTCCTGATATAGCAGCCCTAGCAGATAAATATCCAAGCGAGATTTTAAACACTGCTGATAATTGGGATAACTTGCCTTTTGATGCTAACTATTTTCCTGAGTGCTTTGAAGTCTATAGCGGCGATGCAGATGATGCCAACATTTTTGTATTAAATGGTGTTCTGAAAGATTATGTCCCGGCTGATGCTGAAAAAAATACATCATCGATAACAGTGATGATTGATGGAGAATTTGCTTACATTGAAGTTGAAGGGAGACAGGTTCTTAATAAACTTGGTGGCATAGTTTTGCCAGAAGTAGCGATTAATCCTGAACTGTTAATTCAGTCAATTCTCAAAGGCGAAAAGAATGATTGACGATGGTGAAGCGAAAGAAATTAAGCGAGATTATCTAGATATTTTAGAATCTCTCCTCAAACTCATCCATGCGAAAGCTAAAGAAAAAGGATTAGATCCCAGCAAGGATGTTCATATTTACTCTAGCTCTAGTAAAGTTTATCAAGGAACATTGGGAGAATCACCCTCTAAAAACTTATTAACACCAACGATAGTAGAGAACTTAAAAAAAGCTCTGTCTGACCCGAAAAATTCTCAAGGTGCAATTTCTATTAAAATTGGTCATGAAAAAGTATTCCATATTAAAAATGGAGAAGTGCTGACTGACAAATTAGGTTTAGCTCCAACATCACAGAAAAATAAAGTTGTAAGTAATGAGCGAATCTACAGTGTAGAAGCTTTAGGAAAACAAGTGCAAGTATTGCAGAAAAAACTAAGCGAACAACAAAAACTTGTAGATAGTATCAAATCAGAACAGCTTTCACCCGAATCTTTATCACAACTAGCTGCTCAAGTTGCCGAAATGAGTAAATCCTTGGAGAAGCAGCAACAGTTGATTGAAAACACCCAAAAAGCATTGTCACAGGTAAATGAACGGTTTTTACCACAAGTTCAAAATACGGTTCTTCAAAATTGGGTGGGTACGGTTGAGAACCAGGTAAAACAAACTGTTAAAAATGTTTTTGAGCGGGTTAAAGATGTGCTAACACCTGAAGTTAGTAAGCTCAGAAAGGAAATTGCTTCACTCAAATCTCAAGTAAATGAACAAATTACTAGCTTCAAGGATGAAGTTAAATATCAGACTGACAGTGTAAGGAATGAACTCAATCAACAAGTTGGTAACTTAACTCAAGAGTTACGTACACAAGCAGATGGTGTTAAAAACACTGTAGAGCAAAGCCTTATGGGTGTTAAGTCAGCTATTGACAATACTCGAACTGAACTACGGGCTGCTGTTGATGATGTTAAAGGTCAAGCAATTGAGCAAAGTGTTAAAGCCCTGCTGAACATCTTGGGCAAAGATAACCCTGATGGTTCTAAGAGTTTTAAAAGTACAAATTTTGATTTTGAACGCCTTGGCGATAATGTAATTGTTCGTGCCAAAAACGGCGAGACTGTTCTCACTGATGGAGTTTTATCGCCTAACGTTTCAGAGAAACAGTTACAGGCAGGGTTAGCGCGTCTCAAACCCTATTGACAGGTGGAGTCTAGCTCGCGTGTTG
>NZ_JAVRCA010000123.1:0-10046 GCF_034530995.1 Nostoc sp. DedQUE04
TTTTACTCCAGCTTTTTATTATCCCATGTTATTTATATTAAGGATAAGTCTAATAAAGCATATAACCAACATCAAAGAGTCAAAACAAATGCAAGATAGTCTTGTATTTGTTTACAAACATCTTTGCATAACTTTTTAGTAGGTTAAAAAGATGCTTATTGAAAACAACATTCCGGGTTTGCCAGGAGAGTCCTATCGGTTCAAAGGTAATGAACCTTTACTATTAAATGACCCGCAGACAGTTTGGATAGTGCGATCGGGTTCCATGTCGCTATTTGCCATTGCGGTTAATAATGGTAATCCAGAAGGAAAACGGCGTTACTTATTTAATGTCAAATCCGCAGAAGCAATGTTTTCAATACCATCTGAGTTTCAAAACAAGCAGCTGCAAATTTTAGCAGTGTCGCTTGAAGAAACAGAACTGCTCAAAATCTCTCGCAAAGATTTTGAGTCTATGTTCGCAGACAAACAAGCTTATGCAGTGGATTTGCTAGAGCGTTGGATATATCAAATGGGTTCGGCTGTTGGTCGCGAACCTAATCGTAACTTCAAAATTTCAAAGCCAGGAACTCAGTTTTTCTCCTTAGCTAATGGCGAGATATTCCGACCAGAACAAGGCAGCATATCTTGGGTACAAATCCAAAGTGGTTATGCCAATTTAATGGGAATTGCCGAACTAATTTTTGACTGTGCGTCTGGTCTGTTACCTTTGAGTGCTGATATGTGGTTGCAGGCAAAGGGCATATTAGAATTAGAAACTTTTCCTGCCGAAGAAATTCAAGAAGCAGACACTTTAATGGTTAGTCTTGCTCAATTGCAAATAAATTTTCTGCAAATAATTAACTTGCTCTCTGAGCAAGAAATACAGCAAGAAATCGAGAGGTGCCGGCAAAGAGAACACCTGAAGCGTCAGGTGATGAATGAAACGTTAGAGGAACTGTCATCTGTGGTGCAACAGAGGGAAACAGCCACTTCTTTACAGATGATACATGGCAGTAATTCCTCAGACCAAGCTCTGTTAGTTGCAGCAGGAGCAGTGGGACGTGCTTTAGGCATTGCGATTCGCCCTCCAGCTCACTCAGAAGACCTCAAACGCCTAAAACACCCAATAGATGCGATCGCCCGTGCTTCACGAATTCGGATGCGTCGCTTGCATCTAATCGGCAACTGGTGGAAAAGTGACTGTGGGCCAATGCTGGGATACACTTTAGAAGACGAAAGTCCGGTGGCTCTGTTACCAGTTAAGAGCCGTACAAGGGGCAACAGCTATGAGATTTTCCATCCCCTCAAGCAGACTCGCACTTTTGTAGACGAGCAAACAGCTGCTACGCTCTGCACCACTGCCTATGTATTTTATCGACCTTTGCCCGATAAAAACCTCAAAACCTGGGATATACTTCTATTTGCGCTACAGGGTCATTATAAGGATCTAGTTATCATCCTGTTAAGCGCAATTGCTGTTTCTTTATTAGGAATGGTAACGCCCCAAGCTACTGCTATTCTCATAGATAACGCCGTTCCAGATAGCGATCGCGGACTATTGTTACAAATCGCTTTAGGTCTTTGTGCAACAGCTTTTGGAGGTACAATTTTTCAACTAGCTCAAGGGCTTGCCCTCATGAGACTAGAAACTTTTGCCGACTCATCCACTCAAGCTGCGGTGTGGGACAGGCTATTAAAGCTAAGTGTATCTTTTTTGAATCAGTATTCTATTGGCGACTTAGAATCTAGGGTTTCTAGCATCAGTGAAATTCGCTCCATACTCAGCGGTACAGTTCTCAAAAGTATTTTCTCTGGCGTGTTTGCCTTCTTAAACTTGGGATTGCTAATTTACTACAACAGTTCGTTAAGCGCGATCGCTATTGTTGCAGCTGTTGTAAATATTATCCTGACTTTCTTCTCTGGTATGCTTACCCTCCGCAAGGTTCGTCCCTTATTGGAGCAACAAGGACAAATCTTTGGCGTGATGGTGCAGTTAATCAACGGGGTTGCCAAATTGCGAGTCGCAGGAGCTGAAGAACGCGCTTTTGCTTACTGGGGTAAACAGTATAGCCAGCAAATAAAATTAGTGTTGAGTACCCAAGCTATTGAAGACGTTCTCAACGTCTGCAATAAAGTTTTGCCCATACTCACATCTTGCGTAGTTTTCTGGTTTACTGCCACATTACTACAGCAAAGCCAGCAAACACAGGGTACTCAAGCACTATCCATTGGTACTTTCCTGGCATTCAACTCTGCTTTTGGTACGTTTGTTAGCGGTGCAACCAGCTTGAGTACAACCGTTGTCGATGTTCTAAAAGTCATACCTTTGTGGAAGCGTGCCCAACCAATTTTGCAAGCCGAACCAGAAGTTAATAATAGTAAAGCAGATCCCGGCAGGTTATCCGGCAGAATTGTTGTAGACCATGTGGCTTTTCGTTACCACGATGAAAGACCGTTAATCTTAGATAATGTGAATATTCGGGCTGAACCTGGGGAATTTATTGCTCTGGTAGGCACTTCTGGGAGTGGGAAATCAACTTTGTTTCGGTTGTTACTCGGATTTGAGACTCCGGAATCTGGCAGTATTTACTATGATGGACAGGAATTGACAGGACTGGATATTCATGCTGTGCGCCGACAGATAGGTGTTGTATTGCAAAATGGCCGATTAATGTCAGCTTCTATCTTTGAAAACATTGCCAGTGGCGCTTTAGTCACAATTGATGAGGCATGGGAAGCCGCGCGGATGGCGGGTTTAGCAGATGATATCCAAGCTATGCCAATGGGTATGCACACTGTTGTCAGTGAAGGAGGTGGTAATATCTCTGGCGGACAACGGCAAAGGCTGTTAATTGCTAGGGCATTAGTATTGAAACCACGAATTTTACTGTTTGATGAAGCGACCAGTGCCTTAGATAACAAAACCCAGGCTATTGTTAGTGAAAGCCTCGATCGCCTAAAGGTAACGCGCATAGTCATTGCTCACAGACTCAGTACAATCCACAATGCTGACCGTATCTATGTGCTTCAGAATGGTCGGGTTGTAGAGCAGGGCAGTTTTGAGCGACTAGTCAATCAGCAAGGGCTATTCGCTCAACTGATGATGCGGCAAAAGCTATAAGTATGAAGGTTTGGTAGTAGTCGGCTTTGGCTATCGCGCTGTGCCAGTTGCGTAAGTCCTGTTTATCTTGGAATTTCACCGATGCAGTTAAGTATTCACGTAATTCTTCGATAATTCAACTGTCGGCTCCTAATTGCAACGATGTCTACGACGGGCTACGCCTACGCAATTGAGATTCACTCTTTAATGTATAGTCAAGGGAATCCCGTTATCTTTGGGTTTTAAATTGAGAATAAACGGAACAGCTTTCAATACCCAATCGGACACGGGTGTATAATTAGCAGCTTCTTCTCCAAAGCTAATAGAAAGCATATCTGTATGAATGATACCTGGATTGAGGGGTATAGCAGCCATACCACTCGGCAATTCTTGTGCCAAAGAACGAGTTAATCCTTCTATTGCCCACTTAGAAGCACAGTATGGTGCTACTTGGGCTGAAGTCGAACGTCCCCAGCCAGAACTAAAGTTAACAATAATACCCCGTTTGTTTTTCACCATTGCTGGTACGAAATGGCGAATTATATTCGCTACTCCTTTGATATTGATATCTATAAGCTCAGAAAATTCTTCAGATGGTATTTCCCACAAAGGTGCTAGGTAATTAGTAATTGCTGCATTATTTATCACTATATCTGGCGGTGAATATTTTTGAAGTACGTCTTGGGCCCATTTTTTTACAAGTTGTTCATTTGCCACATCTACAGATGTGAAATCGTTGGTAGCACTAAACTTTTGGCGTATTTTATCGATAGCATCTGATGAACGGGCGCAACCAATAACAGTATGTCCCTGTTGAATAAAACCCTCGGTCATCGCATAACCTAGACCTTTACTTATGCCTGTAATTAAGATGAGCTTAGTCATATTATTCTGGTATTATTGGATTTCAGTTTTTTTCCGGTCGGTTTCGTGGGGGTAAGGTTCGTCCATCATAAAACTGAATAACTAACTTACTTAGTCCGATCCATGCTAGTGCAAAGATTAAGGGAGCTAGAGTTTCAATCACAACTACTACAACTGATGTTGTCTGAAAAAATAAAAGCATTGGAGTCCAAGCCAAAGTAAGTACTGTTGCAACTCCACTCCCAAATCTCAATCGCTCAATAATAGAAAGCGCCGAGCTACAACTAGCACATTTTTCCGTATGAGAATGATACCTCTCCAACAGCACGGATTTTGCCAGTGGGGGAGAAAAAGTCTCTTTGCCAAATGGTTCAGCGTTATATTGGTTTACCCACTGACGCAATTCAAATACAAAACTATCTGCTTTGGTTGGAAGGTAAAAGGCTTTAGTAAAGTTCGGGCTACCTCCTTTAGCTTCAAGATACCTTTCCTGATAGTGGAGAAAAATTTGATCGTCTTCTAAAACGCCATTTTGTCCAATGTGGTAATACCAACGCGGTCTGAGCTTAATAAACCAACCTGGAAGTTTAGAAGGAAACTTAAAAGGAAAACGTGCAAATACACGACATTCTCCTTTACGTATGGGTGTAGCATAAACAACGGTTAGAATTCTGCCGCGCTGGGAGTTGATGTCGTGCCACATTAAACTTGGAGCGACGAAGGTTGTAGATAACTCTCCTGATTGCCCTGGTTTCAAACCTTGTTTCCAAATCCCTTTGAATCCATGTTTCCCAGATTCAATGACTTCAAGTTCCAGAGGTGCTGCATTTGCCCTATTTCCTACCGTTTTATGGTGTGTAAATGATATGTGGCTAGGGTCTAGTATATTTTCTAATAGGGTTAATGCATCATAAGGTACATCTCTAAATGTATTAATTACAACCCATCCTTCTGGACATTCTTCTAATGGTTCAATTATTGGGACTTCGGTTTTGGCAGCATTTTCATATTCACCAACGTATACAAACAGTAGTCCTTGCTTCTCAATAGTTGGTAATGATGCCACACAAGCTCGTTTTGATGTCTCTGCTGTTCCACCTTCGACTTGTTGAGGAATCCTTTGACAATTTCCATCTCCAGAAAAACCCCAACCGTGATAGGGACATTCCAAAAGCCCATCGTCACTAATTCTGCCTTCAGACAACGGTGCTAAACGATGAGGACACTGGTCTTCAAAGCTTCTCCAAGATTGGGCAAGTCTATCCCACCAAATTACAATATCTCTTCCCAGTACTGTAAAAGGCGTTGGTTTTGATTTGTCTAAGTCCTCTAGGTAATGGATGGGATACCATGTTTCTTTACAATCAAAACTATTCGGATCGCTGCCGCCCCCAGGCTGTTTTGAGTGCAAACTATCTCTGACGTTAACTTCTTTCTCAAGCATTTTTGATGTTTATTAACTTTTATTGCCTACTCTAAGATTTATTTTAACTAGTATGAACATTGGCTGTATGGCGATCGCATTTCCATTTTTGATTTTATGAATAGCCACTAAAATGGCAGATAATATGCTATTAGTAAACACTGACAAGACAAGTTTCTCAATCCTTCCCTACGCCGAGAACTCTTACCCCATTATCAGGCTTGAACACTGACCGGAACAGGGAGAATACGACCCAAACCTGTGAGCTTGCGGAAAATCTGAGTCAATAAAATAGGCTCAGGTTTTTGAGGAAGCATTTTTATGGTTTCACGGACATATTGAAAGCCGTGACAGTGAGGCTTGAGGTCAACAATGCCGCATTCGGGGTTACTGTGACGGAAATTAGCTAGAAACTGAGCTTTCTAGCGAAGTAATCGCACTAATGTTATAAAATCGTGTTGCTCTCATTGCCGTTTGAATTTAGACTTGCTGTCTAGGTTTGCACTTTTGTGCATAGCTTGAAAACTGATCTCCAATTAAAATAGGTGCATACTTTAACGAGTAGAGTTAGGGATAAAAATTACAAAATATGAATCTCAAGATAAACCTGACAATTCAGGCCATGTGGAAAAGCTCATTTTAGCGGTTTCCTAACCCTGATTTTCCGTTAGCTATTTTCATTAACTTAGAGCTATTGATAATTAGGCTGTAAAAAAAGCCAAGCTTTTTCGAGGATTGAGGACTTACTGTGAAAAGTAAGCAAAATAAACACTGTAGAGTAAAAGATTTTTTGTAAAGCTTAAGGAAACTTTTAGTTTAAATGAACATAAGTAAAAATCCGGTAGAAGTAAGTTTGAAAAAAGATCGCACTTATGGACATTTACCAGTGGAGAAAAAACTGGGTATTCTTGTTGTCGATGACCATCAATTAATTTTAACTGGTACCCTGGATGTATTAAATCGAGAGTATCCCGAAGCTGCTATTGTTAAAGCTCAAACTAGAGAAGAGACACTTTATCAACTTCAACTTCATCAGTTTGACTTGATTGTGATGGATTTATCAATTCCCGATCGGCAAGGGAAGATAGCAGAAATTGATACCGGAATTAAGCTGTTGCAAAATTTGCTCAAAGAATATCCCCATCAAAATTTTATCGTGCAAACTAGTTATGTGAAAGCCTTGATCCGGATCAAACACGAGATTGATAATCATCAAGGTGGGTTTGCGATCGCAGACAAAGGATTACCCGAAAATGAAATGCTGATGCGGGTTAATTTGGCACTTCAGGGTGCAACTCACACCAAAGACATCAAAACGGGAATCGAACTCAAACCGGAATGGTTGGATGTGTTGCGGTTAGCTTTTGAAGAGAGTTTAACAGATAAGGCGATCGCCGATCGAATGTATAAATCAGAACGAGCAGTGCGGACTTACTGGACAAAGATTCAGGATGTTTTGGGGGTATATCCTGAAGACTGCAAGCAAAGCGGTAAGAATATGCGAATCCAAACCGAAGTTCGTTCCCGTGAAGAAGGCTTAATTGATTAATACGCAAAAAATTAAGCTGGAAGCTAGATGAAAAGGAGAATCAGGAATCGCATTTGGAAAGAATTCAGGTTATGGTCGCTGGCTATACGTCCAGGGATCGTAGTGCTGTTGTTGGTAATGTTAATCCGAATAACTGGAGGAATACAATCTTGGGAATGGATGCTGCTTGATACGATGCTACGTCTGCGTCCGATAGAAAACCCTGATGAACGTGTAGTAATTGTGGGTATCGACGAAAAGGATATTGAATGGGTTAAACAATATCCAATCCCAGATCAGAAGATTGCAGAGTTACTCACCAAGCTGGAAACTTATAAACCGCTAGCCATTGGGTTGGATATCTTCAAAAATGTTCCTGTAGAACCTGGTGGCGAACAACTAGCGCAGATATTACGAGCAAATTCTAATATTATTGGTATTGAAAAAATTTTACCGCCTGGAGAAACTTCACCACCCCAGAGCTTGCCATCCGAACGAGTTGGGTTTGTCGATTTACCTAATGATGAAGATAGCAAAAATCGACGCTATTTGTTGTATACGCCAAATCCTAAGAATATCAATGAAGATAAATATTCTTTAGCACTGCGGTTAGTTACTAAGTATTTAAATGCGAAAGGAATTGAGCCGCAAACTGGAAAAAATGACCCGAATACAATAAGATTCCGTGGGATTGAATTACCCCGAATTACCCATAATTTTGGCGGATATGTCAGGGCTGATGATGGGGGGTTGTCAATTTTGATGAACTTTCGCAACAGCGATCGACCTTTTAATATTGTTTCGCTGCGCGATATTCTCAACGATCGAGTTGATGCAGAATTGCTGCGCGATCGCATTGTCTTAGTTGGCAATCGCAATATGAGCGCGGGTGATATTTTTTATACTTCAGCTTTATCTAATTTAAAATTAAGCGGTCAAATTTATGGCATTGACTATCACGCTCATGTTATCAGTCAAATTCTTAGTAGCGTAATAGATAGCCGGACAATGTTGCATAGTTGGGGAGAGTTTGGAGAGTACACATGGATATTTGTTTGGGGGATTTTGTCGATCGTTATCGGACGGTTTACCGAATCTGCTCAAGCAAATTTACTGACTGTAACTGTAGCAGCATTTTGTTTGTTTAGCTGCGGGTATATGATGCTGTGGGTGTGGGGTGTATGGATTCCTGTAGCACCTAGTTTTCTGAGCTTAGCCGTGAATGGGTTAGGTTTAGGTGCTTTTTACCAGCATGATAAATTTTTGCGATCGCAAATTAAGGAACGTCAAAACACAATTCAACACACATTTACCGTAATTCATAATGGCCCTTTGCAAATTCTTGCTTATGGATTAAAGCATCTGCGTGCTAAAGATATTCCTTACGAACAACTGGTTGAGCAATTTGAAAAACTCGATCGCGAAATTCGTGAACTTGGCGATTTTCTCAAACTCGAAGCATTAACCACAGAAGAGAGCTTACGTTTAGGTAGCGGATTAATACTTGAATTGAAACGACCTTTGCATGATTTATTATATGAGGTTTACTCAAGTACATTAGAACGTAAAGATTTTGAACATTTTAAAACATTAAAAGTTAAAATTCGGAATTTTGAACCGATTGATGATAAATATTTAACTATAGAACAAAAACGGGGAATATGTCTGTTTTTAGAAGAAGCTTTATGTAATGTTGGTAAACACGCCCAAGGAGTCAAGCGAGTTCAAGCATCGGGTGTTTATAGTGCAAATAAATACAATTTATCTGTAAGAGATAACGGTTCAGGTATTAAATCAAAACTAGAGAATAAAGGCACAAAACATTTTAAAATGCTTGCTAAACAATTAGGAGGAGAGTTTCGCCGTGAATCGCTTTCTCCACGTGGGACTATATGTGAACTTCGTTGGAAACCTACAAAGGAATTTTAAGAAGGAATAAGGCGTTATATCATGTCTGCTAGATTACTTATTAAACCTGAAGAACCCCACCCCGCCAAAGCTATGCTTTGTCTCCCCTCTCCGGCTTGCAGGGAGAGGCTGGGGGTGGGGTGCAATGACTGTGGAAATCATAACTAATTATACGGACATGATATTAGTCGCCAGAATTCTTAATTCTTAAAAAGTTTTAGATAACCACACAATCAACAGCATTTACCATGAGTCATCAACATTTCGTATTTTGGGAAAATAAGGGCAGATTTACAATCTTGGTTGTAGGAGTAGTTTTTCTTATGACCGCAGTCCCAGCATTTGCCGAGTTTAAACCACGCGATCGCAAACCAGCCAGCGACAATACCCGTGCAGGTGGTTCGCGTGGATGTTCAGCTAGCGGCATACCACTGACGCAGCTTGCACCTCAGACATTTATCGGTAAAACTGCTTCCACACGTCCAACCTTAGCTTGGTATATGTCAAGTTCTCAAAATGCGCGATTCCAACTGTATGAATTTGATTCACCCAAGACAGTTAAAAAAATTGGGCAAGTTAAAGAAATACCCACAACAGTTGGGATTAACAAACTAAAACTTCCCGTTGATTACCCCGAACTCACAGTCGGTAAAACATATTTATGGCAAATTGCAATTGACTGCGAAAACGACACGATTATTAGACGTGCAGAATTTACCGTTATCAATCCTCAATCACTTGCTAAAAATCGATTTACTAGCATTCCAGAAAGTATAAATTATTATACTGAAAATGAACTGTGGTACGAAGCATTAGAAGAAGCATTAAAAGCAACTGGTAATGCTAAATTGGGGCAAACTGGGGCAACTTTAGTTAAAGAACTTGCACAGTCAGAAATGCTGATTGGTAATGACGTAGATCAAAAAAATATTCAGCAACGAATTGAATACCTCCAGAAAATTGGCAGCGAAAAAATATAGCAGTTTTCATTTTGATGCAACACACTCTGACCTCACTCCAAACCTCTCTCCTTTTAGGAGAGAGGCTTTGAATCTTACTCCGCTTCCAACAATAAAAGTTTTTCCGATCCCCTCTCCTAAGAGGCTACGGTGTACACACAAGTCTGAAATAGTTTACTCACTTGGTTTTTCATGTCAGTTTTACCCCACCCTAACCCTCCCCTTAGAAAGGCTACGGTGTACACACAAGTCGAATTACCCCCCTTAGTCCCCCCTTGTAAA
>NZ_JAVRCA010000124.1:0-9158 GCF_034530995.1 Nostoc sp. DedQUE04
GGGTTACTTGGCTAATTTAGAGAGTCGTCTTCTCTAGTAAGTTTTACCACACTAGATTTTTCCTGAGTGGCATTGTCACATTCACTACTTTTGGGCTAATCGCAGGACTCAACTGGCCTACCACCATCGCTTGTAAAAGTGACTCTGAGGGATGTTATTTACTGCGATTAGATAAGAAAACCGTGATTCTTCCCCAACAATTCAAAAATATCCTTGCTGAGTACGAACGTAACAAGAACAAATCCAAGCGTCGTAAATAATTAAGAAATGCTCATGTCTGAACTACAACAAACCTTGCTTTGGGATGATTGGGACGATATCAATTTATCAACTCCAGAACGTCGCATTGAACGCTTAGAAATTCTACTGTGTCAAAAAGTCTACAAAGGCGAGGACATATCTGAATGTCTGCAAGTTTTAGAGTACTTGAAAAATCGCACGACTCAGCAAAAGTTAGAGTCTGTTTTCTTTCGGCGAGTTCAGTCTCAACTGACTTCCACTCGTGGAAAATAATTGGTCAGGCTACCTTAATCTTTTTAGTCGCTATTCCTTGCTATTTTGCGACGTATAAAATAGCTACTTCATCAATATCTAATAATTCTTCGTCGGAATTATCTCTTAGCAAACAATTATCAAAAAACACCCTACCACACAGTAGAAAACACCATAGATAAACACAGTGACAGTGCGGTATATTTATTTACTGCACTGTGATACTGACTATGATACTCCATCAACAATCTCTAAAATCTTTCAAGTCAACGGAGTAAAAAGGCAGTTTTTGAATATTTACTTTCATACCAAGGTGAGGCGATCGCTTTTTTTCACATATTCAGGTCAAATCACTGCATTTGATGGATAAAACTTTCTTTACAGGGTAACTCACCTACTTTAATAAGAGGTGTCCTTGTCGAAAGGCAAACTGTCTTCCGGCTCAAAGTTACGCAGGTCTCGCTCCATCTGCTGCCGACGTTGAACGTAAGTTTTGCTAGCGCCAATCAGAGCATTCATTTTCTGCTCACCAAAGTTAATACCTTGTTCTGCGTAATCAGCAGACACAGCATCATAATTCTCGACTTCTATTTTCTTACGCCACTCAAGCTGTTCGAGGGCACTTTCACTGATACCAATTTTCTGAGCGTACTCTACATATTCAGGACTGAGAGAACCATTAGGGTTAAATTGCTTTTTTTCTTGTTCAGTGAAGAAATCGTAGGCTGTGTAGATTGGCCACGGCTCTGGATCAGTCTCGTCTAAGTGCTTCCACTCGTCATACTCTTCTTTTGCTCTACGAGCATAACTATCAATTGCTCCTGGATCTTCACCTTTGGATAACATTTCTTGCCGAGCTTCACTTTTCAAGCTTCCATCTGGGTTGAATTCTTTTTTATTCATATTTATCCAACGCTTAATCCTTGACATAAAAACCTCTCAAAAATTTAATTAATGTTCATCAAAATTCAAATTTTATGACTCTGGAATTGAAGCATTTTGACCCTCGTTTAAATCATTGGATTTATATAGACGATAGCAAAACTGACTCTCAATCAATTTTAACTGAAAAGGTCAGTAATACTTTACTAGAATTTTACTTTCCTGGTAAAGAATTCTCATTTGGACACTCAGATGAATACAGCAACGATGAAGAATTAAAGAATCATCCAGATGGACAAACTTTATTACTGTCTTCTAAGACTCGTTTACTTTATGGAGATAAAGAATGTTTAGAAACGATTCAAAAAATTTGTCCAGATAGTAAAGACCGTGGGGCTTATGGTTCCATCTTCCTTGGGGCTTGTAAAAATGCGATTCACGAAAAGCTAAACATTTTGGTAGTAGATGATTCTACTGAAAAGGCTGGTGAAAATGGAGGAATATTATCGAATGATTTAGCATATAAATTAGTTGGCGATTGTTATGGGCAGATTTCAACACAACTTTATGACAAAGTAACCTTAAGAGAATCCCAAGCAGATAAAAGCTATCGTGTAATTCAGCATCGATTTGGTTGGGTAGATGGAGTTGGAGAAGATACGACTAAATATCGCTTTGGCAAAGGAACACTCCGACCATACAGACTAGATAGAATAAAATATGCAGATACTAAAAATGAACCAAAAATCGATATAATTCTCCCCATAAGCAGTTTTAAGGGAACAGACAAGGATAGACCCAAAGGCCCTACTAAACCTCAAATTCAGCCAGGATTATATCAGCAAAATATTTGGTTAGCTGAAAAAGGGCAATCTCAACAAGGTCAGATGTCTATCTCCCAACTGCTGGCATCTTTCCCCCAAGGAATTAAAGATTTTGCCGAGTCACTAGAGGTACAAGCTCAAAGATTAGGCTCTATTCAAGATGACCCAAGAAATGTTGCTGCTTACTATTGTGAAAGATACGAAAAACGTAAAGAATGCTTAAGCCAAAACAAATCAAAAACAGGAGAAGTCACAAATCTTGAAACTGATATTAAAAACTTAGGGACAAATGATGACTTAGATGCAGATCAGGAGTTAGATGATGACCCCGCCAAAGATGACTTATTCATGTACAAACTCATTAAAGCTGATTTACTTGGTCATCAACAGCTTTTAGAAACTGAGAAGGTAAAGCAGGAGCTAAGTCGTTTTGTACAAAGTGAGTGGCGAGATATTGCTATTGGGAAAACGCTCACTTTTGACCGAGGGATGATTATTCCCTCCAAGGAACTCAAAAATGGTGAAATCTGTGCCCCTTGGCTGAAGCTTGGAGAAAAAGTTCTTAACTTTCGCTCTCCTTTTCTGAATTCTAACGGATTGTGTGTGTCTACCAACAAGCACGTTGAAGACCAAATCGGGCCAGATGGGAAGGTTTTAGAAGGTGTAATTGTAGTTAGTGATGAAGACCACAAGCGCATACAAGCCAGAATTACGGAGTTAGAAGCGCAAGGAATCGATGTTGATTTTATTGACCCAGCAGAAACCGAATCAGAACGCCAAGCACGAGACTACGATGGTGACTGCATTGGTGTGGCACTAGCTAGTAAATACCCTAACTTAACAGCCGAAGCCGAGTACAGAAACCAACCCCAGAATGCTTATGCTCCGACAGTTAAGCTCAAAAAGCAATCATTTTACGATCCCACAGATGGAAGCCAGCCCCCATTTGAAAAAATCGCTATTCACATGAGCGATAGCATTAGCGTGGGCATAATCAACAATCAAGTGACAGCACTGGAGGCATTAGAATCAGAAATTGAGGTACTAAAGACTTACGGTACTTTTGAGCAGAAATCAAATTATCTAGACCAAGTTTCTAACCATTACGAAACCCTGTTTGAGCAAGAACGCCAGAAAGAGCCAAAGTTAATTCGAGAAGAATACAAGCCTTATATGCAAGGGTTTGTTGAACTTGCTTATTCTCAAAGAACTCCCGAAATTATCCAGCAAGCAATGGACATTAACCGTCAAATGTACCGGAGCATGATTGAAGAAGGATGTTATCAAAACCAAATAGCAGTTGATTTATTCAAAAGTGCTAAAAAACCTGAGATGGATAAAATCAGGGAAAACAATCGCTACTTGTATCGTGATGTTAACTATATTAAAGATAAAAAATCTCGTTCAGTTTATTTAAACACAGGTATAACACCAAAGGGTTACTCACCAGTAGAATTATTGATTAGCCAAACTAATAAATATTTCCAAGAATCACAGTTAGAATCGCGTCCCATCGTCCAGTTTAAAGACTTATTCAAAGGAGTAGAATTTACACCACAGCAAAAATTTGCAGCGATCGCCGCCAAGTACGAGTTTGATCTGAAATTCAACGCTGCGGTTCGTGCCTCAAGGCGGCGAGAAACAGAGTCTGGCCCTAGCGCAATTATTCAAACGGATTCAGGAACGCAACTCGAAATTACCAACCTCACCCGCTACGGGCATCCCCTAATATGGAAAGCCCAGACACTTAATATTCGCCTAGATGAGATTAAATTCACAAACAGTGAACGCCCCCATAAATTACTAGCAGTTGCACAAATCAATGGTGAGATTGGGGAGGATAAGAAACCCGCTTACCGCAACCTGGGCACAGTTAGCCAACAATCGCAAGCAGATTACAATCTCAAGGCGGGGACGACCATACCAGGAGCTAAACTCCTAGAACTAAAACCAGAACTTACTAGAAGCCAAACTAAACTACTCTTTGCCTTGGCGCAGGAGACGGCAGAAGCATTCTCCTCGAAGATCCCAGAGTCAGAAAAACTTGCATCCGCCGCCGCCGCTTGGAACATCTGTGCATCCCGCCAGGATGAACTCGAAGTTGCAAGAAAAGAAAACGCAAATCCCCAAGCGATGTCTAGCGACAAGCCGCTCCGCGTCTACGCTAAAAAAGTTTCCAATTTCGCCTTCGCTGCTTTCCCCAATGAGATTATTTCTCGCTTAGATAAATTGCAATTTACTGAGCCGAAGTTAGTCACATTAAATAATGAAGCGAATCATTTTTTGGGTCGAGAATGGAATCCAACCGAAAAACATCCTATAGAAATCAGAGCTTCTCACCACCTAGTCGGACATGAGCGCCATGTTTCCAGGCTAATGTTTGTCCAGGATAGTGACGGCAAATATAAGGAATTCGCCATGCTTGAAACCAGAACTGCACAGCTTCCCATTGGTACGAAAGCGCTCTCTTGTATGGTTGGGGTAGAACCTGCCACTGCCAAAGCAACTATTGGACTACCAGGAAACGAGCCGGTTGAAATTACTATCCGTGAACTCAAGAACTTCTCTTATGCAGGACTTGTTTTTAACGCCGAACCCGTAAACTTAGAATTTGGCACTGTGCCGATTCCTGATAAAACAGTAAAAATCAAACTTGATGCTTTGACTCTGGGTGAGTTAGACAGTGATTCTATCCAGCAGTTAAAACAAGTTGATTACCTAAAAAATGGTAATCCCCTCAAATTAAAACTTACCTCTATCTCCGAAGCCGGAGATCAAGCTTTTGTGCTGGGTGAGTCCCCAAATGGTAATCTCCTCAAAATCAATAAAATTAACTTTTATGATTTTTATGGTAAGACATTCGATGATTTAGATTACCGAAAACTGACTATCGAAACCTCAGCTTCTAAAACTAGAGATACTGTATTTTTGAATGGTGAACCCTTGGGAGTATTGCATTTTAAAAAAGACAAAGACGCGCTCAGACAACTTGGGCTACTCAAAACCGGACAACTTACACCTGCACCCGCGATCCTTCAAAGTAATTTTTCCGTGATTTGCGCTCAAATTGAGCCTAAGACCGTTGAATATCCTACTATTTGGACGAAGGAATTTCAGGCTTTTGGGACTCAATCGGTTAACCCTCAACAACTGTATATGATTGATAGTAGTGCAAAAATTCTACATCATATTAAAGAGCGTCCAACTTTCTTATTTTCTACCCAATCAAACAAAAAACTTGGAGTCATGGGCTTGGCTGTTGACAACCAGAAAGCTGAGACTGTGACTAAATGGTTAGCTGCTCAAAAAGTTGAATGTCAGCAAGTAGCAATAGATGATGTTATCAGGGAAACTCAAAAAGGTTTAACGGTCTTTAACTTAGTCAGTAGTTCAATTCCTCCCAAAACTTTGGATAATATGACTAAGAAATTTGGAGGAATTATTGAGTCAACCCAAGAGTATCAACAATTTGTTAGCTCCCTTGCTACACGGCCACAGTTTTTGAAACCACCAGAACAAACAGCGCAATCCCCACCTAACCAATCTATAACTCCATCACTCTCCACTATTCCTTCTACAATAGACATTACTAATAGTACAAAAACCGAACCTCTAGGTGTAGAGAAGCCCTCGACAGTTACTATTGATGACTTGAGAAATTGGTACAATGCCGCAGATAAGTTAGGGAAGTCAGAAAATTACAAAAAACGCATTGTAGAAGTTGCAAATGGGTTTAAAGCTGGTGAGCAATTATCAGCCGAAGCGTTGACAGTAATGAATCAAGATACATTTGAGCTTGAAGCCATCAGTCGGTTAACTCAAATCGCTCAAAGGATTGGCATGATCTGGGGTAAGTCTAATGAAAATGGTACTCAAGTTCAAGGAAAGATTTATGACTTGGCTTTCAATACCCAGCAGAGGGATTTAACTATTTCGCAGAAAAATGGGGAGGTAATTTTCAACTTGCAATCTGGTCAGGTGCAAACTAATAAAGTAACTCCACAGATATTGCAAACTTTTGAAGATGTTAATACTCAAATTGATAAAATATTAGCTAAATCTCAAATACAACAAGTAGACTTACAAAGATAGATTTATCTGCCTCCGGCAAGGCAGAAGGCAGAGGGTAATTCTTGCTGGAGGAAAGAATAAGTTTTAAATTTTGCCTTTTTGCCTTGCTAAATTGGGTTTAAGCTCCCTGCTAAATCGTAGATTTAACGGTCTACAATTACTGTTATTGTCAGAATCCCCTCATCGGTGAAAGGTTAAGATAAAACACTTTTTGTCAATCAGTTAAAATACTCAAAACGTCTTTAATCAGAATGATAATCGTATGGAGGATAGGTGGAGGAGGCGAGCGACGCTCGCCTCCTCCACCTATCTTTGATTATCATTATCTTAAAAATCTTTAATAGCTTAAACAGCAGATGAAAAAGTATTGTAACGACGTAAAAAGTGGACAACATTGTTAGGTAAATTCAATTATCAAACGAGGTAATGGAAAGTTTGCTTTACTACTATGTCCAAGCGACCAAAAGTCAACTCTGACCATGCACAACGACATCACACTCCCACGATAGATAATGAAGCGATCGCTAATCATTTAGAAGCAATATTTAACCCCAGCAGTTTTTGCACAACAAAAATATTATAAGCAGTTAGGATTACGAGATAGAATTGGTAAAACTAGTTATTCTTATATTACTTCTGTCCTCGATCCGGCGATATTACCTCCCTATGTCGTGGCAGATTTATATCGAAAAAGATGGAGAATTGAAGAAGCTTTTTATGTAGTTAAACGTTTATTGGGACTATCGTATTTATGGACTGGTTCTATTAATGGTGTGAAGTTACAAGTCTGGGCAACTTGGCTCTTTTATGCAGTATTAGTTGACTTGGGAGATGCGGTAGCTGATGAATTAGCTTTACCATTTGACCGCATTTCTTTGGAGATGATTTTTCGAGGTTTGTACCATTTCAGCGTAGCAAACGAAAAAGGTAACGCTAATGACCCCATTAAGTACTTTGCTGCAAAAGAGAATCAAGATTTAGGAGTTGTCAAAGCCATACGAAAGCCAGTCTCAAAGCTGGATTTATCGCCTTTTCCCGCACCTTCTTGACAAAAGTGCAATCACTCTAACCTCTCACCGATGTGAAAAATCTGATTCGGGTTCGGGTGACACCTCAATGAGGATACACGAATGTCTACTGAGATTAATTTTCTCTTGACAGCGTTGCTTGTAACTGCTGCACTTGCTCCACTGTTAAACCTGTTACCCGTGTAATTACTTCAATAGCTAGACCTTCGCGCAGTAAGTTCAGCGCAATCTCTTGTCTTGTTTTTTGAGCGCCTTCCTGTTGCCAACTTGTAACAATCTCCATAATTTCCTCCTGTTCATCTAATCCCATTGTACTGATTGCCGCTTGAAAGACCTGTTTCTCAGTATCGTCGAGCCTCAAATACGTATCAACGAACCCAGAAATTAGTTGCATCTTTGCTGGATCTAATTTTAAGGTCGCCAGCAGCCGCAAACATTCCGCCTTCACCTGGGGACGTTCCTCACGGCGAATATTCATCTTTGACATTAATGCTGCCGCCACCGGATTTGGCTGCGTGAGAAAATCGCGCCAACTTAAACGATTCAACTGGATTGCTACAAACTGAAATTCCAGCACTTTTAAATCTCCAAAGGTGACGCGATAATTTTGGGGTTCGGCGCGTTTGGGTTCATCAAAAGAAAAAATTACAACTGGGTAAATCGGTAAATCATACTTTTCATGTAGGCGCGCAAAATATTTAAACATCCGCTTTGCAAAGGCTGTTTCAGTGTAAGACTGGTTTTCAACATGAATTAGAAAACGAGTATCTTGCTGTTGATAACGCACCTGCGCCAGTAAATCAATTTCCTTCTTTTCGCCAGAAGTGACATCATTAAATACTTCCTGCGGTAAAAGCTGGATGGAATTACGATCTATTTGGCTGGCTACTTGAGGTAGAAACAAATCAAGGAAATCAATAAAAAACGTAGATAATAATTCTTTGAAAAGGCGGTCGTGGTCAATCATAATATTTAACTTTCATAACAATCATTCTATTTTCGGGTTAAGATTTTTACTAAAGCTCAGTATTGCATATACTAAATATCTCTGCAATCCACTAGAATAAAGAGATGATAATCTGATTTATGTATATTAGCTATTAAAACAGACTTCATGAGATACAAGCTATGAAATTATCAGACTTATCAGCAGAAAGCCTAGAAAAAATTAAGGCAGTTAGATGGGATAGGATTATTGAAAAACATGAAGGGCCAGAGGATTGGGAATCAGTTCTCAGATATGAACAGCCAGAATTTTTGTCAGTTCAAGGATGCCCGATATTATTACCTGTAGATAAATCACATCATCCTAATATCACCATAATCCGGTGTATCTGGAGTATGGATAACAACTCTGTAACTGTTTTTCTGTCTAATACTACCTATGAAGATGATCCTTTTTTCTCTGGGTTTATGGCGGTATGCGATCGCTTGAAGGGAGAGGAATTTTTTTTAGCAGTTTTATATCATGAATGGTTTATTATTGAAAGAGCAGGAGTTTTTGAATAATCCTGTTACGTTAGGATTTTCAAATATTATTCAATAATAATTAAATTACTATCTCATTAACTCTGACAACATTTGCTCAAGAATATCTTCCATAATTGACTCGTCCGTGGAGCGCAAAGAAACTGGGCCATCAAGAAATTCTTGAATAGTGATTTTCTTTTCTTTAAAGTCTTTAACAAAATCCCGAATCTCAGAAACGACGTTAATTTGAGATTCCATTGTTTCTACAATAGCAGCCATAGCGTCAATGCCTTTTTTAGCAGCTTTTCGAGAATCGCAAACCATCGTTCCTTCTGGACTGGAGTTTAGACTAAGCAACAAAAAACGACCCAGCAAAGCTGAGTTGAAAAGA
>NZ_JAVRCA010000125.1:0-8336 GCF_034530995.1 Nostoc sp. DedQUE04
CAACACGCGAGCTAGACTCCACCTGTCAATAGGGTTTGAGACGCGCTAACCCTGCTTAAATTGGCTAAGGTATTGATAATACTATTCACCTCAAGTTTAGTGCTTTACGCAAAAAACGAATAATCTTGAAGTTGGCATTACAAAGTTTAGAGGTCGGCATCAGCCAACATATCAACGTATCATAGACAATAACCGTGATTTGAAGCTTCTTCTTTGGGGAAAAAGACAAGTCTACCGCATTACCTTTTATCAATTGACATTCAAACCAAAGCAGGTAAGGAAGATTCGCTGTTAAAATACCACCAATCCGCTAAATTAAACGAGACATACAGCTTATGATTACTCAAATGATGGTTCAACCCTCATTCTGGGTAGATTCTGGAATCAAACTCAGTAAAGTTAGGGACATACATTTGTTTAAATTTACTGAAGAATTACAGTCTCGACTCGAAGAATTGTCTGAGAAAAAGAAAGCTGGATTGCTAACCACAGAAGAAGATGCTGAATTGGCAGGCATATTGGAACTAGATAGAATTTTTACCTTGCTTAATGCCAAAATCATTTCTGAATCATGACAGTTAATGATGCAACCAAAAAATTAGTGAGA
The DNA here is from genome assembly GCF_034530995.1 of Nostoc sp. DedQUE04. Lineage (NCBI taxonomy): Bacteria > Bacillati > Cyanobacteriota > Cyanophyceae > Nostocales > Nostocaceae > Nostoc > Nostoc sp. DedQUE04. The sequence continues at coordinate 608 of NZ_JAVRCA010000125.1, forward strand.
CAAAGAGCAAAATTTCTTTGTGAATACTGTCATTCTTCAGAAGAAGCAAGCGCTGCTCTATTTTCTATTGACCATATTATTCCACAGTCTCTTAAAGGTTCGGATGATCCTTATAACCTGGCGTTAGCTTGTCAGCGTTGTAACGGATATCGCTACAATTTTACCACTGGAATTGATCCAGATACAGGACAAATACTACCTTTGTTTAATCCACGCCAGCAGAAGTGGTCAGACCACTTTATTTGGTCAGCAGATGGTCTAAAAATTATTGGCATTAGTTCTGTAGGACGAGCTACAAGTAATCGTTTAGACCTTAATGATGAACGTCATAATGAAGGGTCTATTGTCAAAGCTCGTCGTCTTTGGCTCAAAGGTGATTGGCATCCACCGGATGAAGACCCACGACAAGTAAAAGAGTTTTGATTTGCAATTTTCTTAACTTTAGAAGTGCCATCGCTCAAGCAGTGCATAGTCCATCGTTTCCTCAATCGATTCTCTCTTACTGGCGAAAGCCCTGCTGGTGTGGGCTATTGCAGTGGTATGTTGTGGGAAATCCGGCGCGAAGATTCGGTTTGGAAGCTTTGTATTGAAGAAGTTGGCTATAATTCATCAGTCAAAGGCGATCGCAGGCATCGGCTACTAATTGTCACAGAATTACTGCTTTGCTGCATCTAAGTTTTTTAATTGCGTAAGCATTGCGGGGCATAGCTGATTGCCAATTGTGAATTGGTATTAGCAAGAAAGGCAGAAGGAATACTGCCCTCTGCCTTCTGCCGCGACCAAAGGGAGCAAGGGTTTAAGCCCCACTTCAAAATCTCTGATTTGGTGTCCCGCAATCAGTGTAGGTCTGAAGCCTACACTGTATTGCAACCTTCTGCCTCCTGCCTCCTGCCTTCTTCACGCTTTGAGTGTCAAATCGATTAATCCAACTTGGTACTATAGTTTTGAAAAATAAATTCTGATTAAAGGGGAATATGAATGGCGATTGCTATTCGACAAGCTCCTGACGACGAACTTGAAGCGCTGATTCCGATACTACTGTTGGCAGAAAAATCGGAGCGTGCGCTGCGATGGGGGCTTGCTAACCTCGTTGATGCTGTATATCGTATGGACGACAGCGAACACTTGGTTGGTGCAGCAACAATGAAATGGCGCAGCGAACCCTGCGAAATTATGGAACTGGCTATAGCCCGTGAGTTTCAAAAGCAGGGTTTAGGTATGGAAAGGGCTGGCAACTTTTTTAGCTGGCATTTAGTAAACCGCATATAAAATAAAGCCCTGGATTTTACTAGGGCTTTTAACTTGAAAACTCGATTTTCACCCAAAAATATTACTTGTTATTAATCCTGAGTCAAGTCGCTTCTCTAAATTCAAAATTCAAAATTCAGAATTCAAAAATAAAGACAATTAGTGTTAGCTCTGAACTCACCACTCTCTTGTTGACCGCCAAATCAGAGATTGTAGCGGGGACAAGAAAATAACGAATTAATTAATTCAAAATTATTTTTATTCTTCATTTTAAATTTTGAATTTTGCATTTTGAATTTCATTAAAGGTGATAGCTCTCCTGCTGGTACGATAAAGTATTTTTCGGCTTGGATTACCACCGAATGAATTAACCGCTTTACCGCTTTTGATAAATCCATTCACGCCCAGCTTTTGCTGCTGCTTCAGCACTAAAATAAATCGGATGCTCAATAAACACCATGCCATCGGGGCTAATAATCCGAAACTGCCAGCATTTACCCTGAGTGTAAAATATTACTAAAATACGAGAGTGAATACAGACAACTGAATGAATCTTAGTAGTAGTCATGGTACTGTGCAGTTGCGCTTGCTGAATATTGGTAAAGCAGCCAGTCTCATAATGAGAACAGGTATAAATACGTTTTAGTGAAACTAACTGGTCAAGCCTAGTTATGAATATTCTTGAAAACTTTTTAACATTAGCACTTTTTACAACTAACTTAAGTATGAATAATAGTCTATCTTAAGTTAGTTTTTGTAAGTATGTACAGCAACTAAGCTGTTGCTTATAGTTGAAAATAGCTTTCTATAAGGGGAGTACTTAAACATGAAGAGTTTAAGTACTCTTTATCTAAACTAGGGTTTAGGCACTGTACAGATTAAGCATAATGTTGCTGTGAATTTCGGCTTTTCAGGCGTGTCGGTTCTAGGGCAGGTTCAAATAATTTGACTACCAGATGCTGAGGCAAGCCGTTAGAAAAGCCACTGTTGCGGGAAAACTTAAAGCAAGACCCTGTTTTGAAGACTTTGATTGTAATTTATCAGCCGAACGCTACAAATTACAGAATATAAGTGTCAACGCATATATGACTTTTAAGTAGTATAAAAATACTATTTGTTGACAAATAAGGACTTGCTGCTAAAATCTTTTAACCTACATCTCGCTCAAAAAGTACGAGTCAGAATAGCTTTTCTAAAATCCGTACTTTTCAGTATGACTCCTGTAAAACTAGCATCAGTTAAATCAGCGTTGCGAAAGCTAGTACCACCAAAGGTTGCAAAAGCAATAGCAATGTTGCGAATAATGGCGTATTTTTCATCTCCTTTCATTGCCCTCCTAGCAATGTAAGTACTAAGTATAACTACGGTAAAAGCGATGGCGAAGGTGACGGCGAAGGACAAACCTCCTGCTCCGAGGAAGACGATGGATGCGGCTCCACTTCTGACTAAGATGAAAACCAACGCAATGGCGAAAACTAAGGCTCCAGCGACGGCGAAGACCAAGACAATGGCGAAGATTAAGGCTTCAGCTAAGTCCAATCCTAATGCGACAGTGACGACGAGTCCAACAGCAACGGTAATGGCAAAGGGCAAGGCGAGGGCGAAGGAAAAGGCGAGGGCGAAGGCGATGGCGAGAGCGACGGCAACCACTAAGGTAACGGCTAAGGCGATGGCGATGGCGAAGGAAAAGGCCCCGGCTAAATCCAAGGCTGAGGCAAAGGCAACAACGAGGGCGACGGTGAAAGCGAAAGCTAAGGCGAGGCTGACGGCTCCGATGAGGGCAACGACTAAGGCAGTCCAGCCTGGAACATTAGTTTCTAAAGTTGAGCTATTAAATACAGAAACTATCACGCCTCCAGTAATGGCTAAGAAAAATCCTGAAATTCCAGAGAGCAACCACGAAACACAAACTAGAAAACTAGCCCAACTCTTTTGCAGTCCAGCTTTTACATTGCTAAAATTAGTCCCTCTTAAATTAGCACCTGTAAAATCTGCTCCTCGAATATCCGCATCACTAAAGTTTGCCCCAGCCAAGTTTTGACCTTTAAAAGAACGACCTCTGAGATTTTGACCGGAAAAGTCTTGGGGCATGGCTGGGCTGCTAAAAGTAAGGATTTATACAAAATACATTTAGGATATGTGATGTTCCGGGATTTAGGGCAATATTTCTCCAGAAGCGAGTAAATAATGGGCTGTGCCAAAATTCCGATTGCTCCTAGCTACTGTTAGATGATTCACTATTGGGCACAGTTGAAATCAGTTCACCGTGCAATATAGAACCCATTTGATATCTATGCCTGAGCTAAACGCTTGAGCATGAGCCGGATAAAACAGAGATTGAGCTTGGCAGTCGCATGAGCCAGAGTTCGCTCAAAGTTTTTAACCTAGGACTTACGCACTATACAAATCAACTAAAACGTGTATTACGGTATTTAGTCTTTTCAGAGGCTTCAGATAACCCTGATTTATTCCGACATTTGCGATCGCTGGATGCCAAAACATGGCTAAAATACCCAAATTGTGTTTAGTACTTATGTACGATGCGTAAGTCCTATAACCAAACTCTTACAATGAAGAGCAGCGCATCGCGATAATCATCTTTCCCCCGAATCTTGATACCCTTGTGCTGCTAGTCTTAAAGAATATACTGCTGTTTTTCTTTATATTACGAGTAGCTAGCGAGGATCAAATTTTAAATATGGCTTTTGAGCAAATCGAAGCATTTTTAAAGAAAATGCAGTCTGAACCTGAACTTAAAAACGAGGTGCTCGCAGCACCAACCGCAGATGATGTTGCGCGAATAGCACTAAAGCTTGGTTTTGAATTTTCAGGTGATGAATTATTGAGAATGTCAGGTAAGAAAGTTGGCAGCATTACTGTTAGAAAAACTGATCTTCCTGGAGAGTACAACTAGGGGTCACGCGAGAATTTGTAAAAAATCGTAAGCTAAGGGATCTAATCCCCAATCAAAGCACCATGATTATTGGTATTACCCTTCTTTACACACTGCACGAAAGCCAATATTTCCGATGATGCTGGCTTGCTGGAGATGTTGAGGGAAAACATCGGCTATTTCCGGTCAAAACCAATGAACATTCCTAAAATTACCATCCTACTCGACCAGGGTTATCATCCAGAACATCTGACACAGGGACTAGAAAAGGTATACCCGCAGATCATGCGTTTATATTAAGTTTGAGCGCTCGACCAAGCCTTCCACCCAAGAAAAGGCAGCGCAAGGCAAGTCAGGATTTATCCCAGCAGTAGCCAGGTGGGTAATTGAGCGGTCGAATGCTTGGATGGGGCGCTGTAAGATCAAGTGTCAAGAACTTTGAGCGAACACTATCGAATGCCACGACCAAGCTCAATCTTTGTTTTGTTAGGCTCATGCTTAAGAGACTCGCAGCTTCTTAGAGATATCAAATGGGTTCTATAAAACTGCCCTAGACGAAAGCTAGAGCAGTTTTTGATAGAAGTAAATTGTATAGGAGACTTTTATTGTTGTCCCCAGTTTATCCATAGTAAATACCGTCATATAATACTATTCACCTCAAGTTTCGTGTTTTACGCAAAAAACGAATAATCTTGAAGTTGGCATTACAAAATTTAGAAGTAGGCACAAGTCAATGGATCACAGACGGCATCCGCGACTTTGAGCCTCTTCCTTTGCGGAATACAGAATATGGTTGCTGGTGATGGGGTGCTGAGTAAGGAAATCTGGGGATGGAGAAAGTAGTGTAGGCGCAGCCCGTCGTAGACATCGCTCTTATGGAGCGTAGCCATCGTCTCCTCAATTGATTCTCACGAGTGATTTCCGAAAGCCCTGCTGATGTAGGCTATTGGAGTGATGACTGGTATGTTATCTATTCAAGTTAATCAGGATAATATACCTTGATTAAGAACAGGAAAATTAAAATGAGAATTTTTGTTCCGGGCCGTCTTTGTTTGTTCGGAGAACACAGTGACTGGGCAGGAGAATATCGCAGTGTTAATCCTCTTCTCGAAAAGGGCTACACCTTAATTGTTGGTACTAATCAAGGAATTTATGCCGATGTCTTGCCTAATTCTACTGAATTAATTATTCGTGCTTCTCTCAATGATGGCAGGAGTTATGAACCGCTCAGATTACCTATGGAATCTAATACTCTCAAGTCCGTAGCCAAAGAGGGCGGTTTTTTTAGTTATGCTGCTGGTACAGCTTATCAAATTTTGACTCACTATGGTGTCGGCGGACTTGAGGTTGAGAATTATCTAACCGATTTACCCATCCAAAAGGGATTATCTTCGAGTGCTGCTTTTTGCGTTCTGATTGCGAGGTCTTTTAATCGTGTGTATGACTTGAAGATGACAATTCGTTCAGAAATGGAGTTTGCCTATCTGGGAGAAAGAACCACTCCTAGCCTTTGTGGTCGTATGGATCAAGCTTGTGCTTATGGAAATCGCCCAATATTGATGATATTTGATGGTGAACAAATTGACCTACTCGAATTGAAAGTAAGTGAGAATTTGTTTTTTGTGATTGTCGATCTCTGCGGTAGCAAAAACACACAAGAAATACTAAGACGATTGAATCAGTGTTATCCTTTCGCAACTAATTCAATAGAGCAAAATGTTCAAAAATATTTTGGTTCTATTAGTTCTGAAATTACACAAACAGCAGTTGAAGCAATACAAATAGGAGATGCCCAACTTCTTGGAGCTTTAATGACAAAAGCCCAAATGGAATTTGACCGATACGTAGTTCCGGCTTGTCCCGATCAATTAACTGCAAAAAAGCTACATCTGCTTCTCCATCACGAGCCACTTAAGCCTTATATCTTTGGAGGAAAAGGCGTAGGTTCTCAGGGGGATGGCACTGCACAACTAATAGTTAAAAATCAAGAGAGTCAAAGAAAAGCTATCGAAATTATTAAGCGTGATTTTCCTCAAATGCAAGCGTTACAGTTGACTATTTCAAGACTACCAACTCCTATGATTGACTTAGCTGAGGACAAAAATCAGCATGGGGATGTTTGTTAAAATACCACTAGTTCGCTAAATTAAACGAGACATACAGCTTATGATTACTCAAATGATGTAACTCGAAGTCTATGTCGGCGTAGCAGAAAACCCACTCCAATCAAGCCGATGCTAAATATCGCCGTGGTATTTCTCGGTTCTGGAACTGTTTGAAATGTTTGAAAAGAACCTGAGATTAGAGGTAGACCTCTTACAGGAGCAGTTGGATCTGGGTTAAGTGTAAGATTCTCAGACAAGATCAGTGTGCCAATTGCACCCTCAAATGTACCTGAGCCACCAGTAATACTTATAGTATTAGAAACCGTGCCCACAAAATTTTGAAAGTCAAGGGTAGCAGTACCTCTGGTGGTTCCGAATAGCTTATCTGCTCCTTGACCAAAAATTGTAATGTTACCAAGTGGTAAGTCGTTTAACCCAAATGTTGCTGGATCTGGCTCAATTGTAATCACACCTGTATTATTGTCGAGATTGCCATAGCTGATATTTACAAGTCTACTTAGACCGTATGGCGCATTAGCACTTTCACCTATATTGGTTATTTTTAAAATGTTTCCTGTGATCGGCTCAAGAGTAGTTTCTGAATTGTAGATAGCTGAGAATGGATATTGTATCTGCGCCATTACTTTTTTTGTACCTAGTCCAAAACTCAAAAGCGCGGCAGTTACCGAAATGAACCATACAGCCCGTAATCTAAGCATAATTAATTTGATTTTGATATTAGGTAGTGTTTACTTTCACTAAAGACAAACTACCGTAAATTTCTCAAAAAATAAACTGCTCCCCAACTGGCTGATAATTTTATTTTTGAAACGGTTGCCCCCAACGTTCCCAGTTTTCTTTATTAAAGGGCGTAGGCGTAGCCCGCCGCAGGCATCGCCACTTCAAAATTAATTTTAATTCCAAGTCTTGCCGGAATTTTCTCTCAACCGGAGCATCCCACCAAAATGCGGCGTTGACTGCTGTTTGTAACCCATAGCGATAATGTAAATCCTGGTAGCTGGCGATGTAATCTTTGCAGGCGTGTATACCCTGCCATCACTTGAAGAATGCGGCAGGTTTCGCCCACGTACAACACAACAGAAGCCGCCGAGTCTATGATGAAATACAGACAAGCTTCTCCAGGACTATCAACTGGCATTCGATAAAACGACATTGGCACAAGCCGCAGCAAGAGTGGATCAATCTGGTCTGGATTGCAATGTTTAGGGGTAAGGTCAAATAACGCCGTCTGCTGTGGTGGTTTGTTCTCTCTCACCTTCTGCTGATATTCAAAAATCTGAGATTTCCACTTCAACAGCGCCTCAAGGCTCATTACCAGTGTCTCTGCTGTGCGTGCTGGTGTGACGGTCAAATCAGAGAATAAATTTAGCTGGTTAGGTTCCAAGGTAATTAACGGAAATGTACAAACCAGGTAGAGTCGATGGGCGGTATTACCCGCCGCACCTCTCTGTTCAATCTGGGC
>NZ_JAVRCA010000126.1:0-7548 GCF_034530995.1 Nostoc sp. DedQUE04
TTACTTTTATCTTCTCAACTACTGTACCAAACCGTTACACAAAGTGCTGTATATAAATATAATTTGGCATAATTTATTTTTTGGAAGTCTCTTAGGGGATTGCCGACTGTTGTAAATTAAGCTCTTGAAATGCCTCAGAAGACTCTTCCAGCGATCGCTAATAAATGCAGCACTCAAGCAATCACGCGATCGCCAAAACCTTGCACCAATCGCGCTAATGTACCTGGTTCAGCCTTACCAGAAATTGTCCGTCCAATAGAATCTGCTTGTAACCGTTGGTGAGGATCGGAAGAACCACCACCGAAGGGTTTAGGTGGTACAAACCCCTGTCGTTGAATGGATGTAAAACCCCAATAGTCTCCTGCTCCTTGAGTCTGCCAAAACGTTGGCTGGGAACCTACAAAATAATCAGTTGAATTAGTTTGTCGAAGAAACTGCGCTTCGGCAATATTCCAAGTTTGCGGATTTTCTAAATTTGGTTGATCGGTGCGGATGAACCACGAACCACCAAAAGCACTACTAACAGCAAGAAAATCACCTCTATAGTTTGTCGATCTGCTAGCACTACCGGTAGCATTTACCTTCTGTTCAACTGCAGCGATACTAAACTTTTGAGGTGCAACCTGTGGTAATCCTTCTAGTTGAATTGGAGTTTCCGTTTCTGCCAATTTGCCACTAAATCGATCTAGTCCTGGAACATCTAAAACTATGGCGTATTCATTGATATCAAATTTTGCCGTTACGCCAAAGAGAGTTTGTAAATCTTGAATTGTAAAGACTAATCCTAATTCTGGATCGGTGCGAAGTTTTGTTGGATCGATGCGAGTCACAACACCAGGCGATCGCACTTCTAATCGATCATCAGGTAAAGTGGTAATATTTAATTTTAACCTATAATTCCCACTTGCCAGACAAAATTATCTATATTAATGCTGTATTTTACAGCAAGATTGGTTGAGTCGATGGGGAGTATTATCTCCCGCACCTCTCAGTTAAATCTGGGCGTGCGATTTTCACCGCACCCAGCTTCCGATGTTCTTAGCTTGTGCTTTTGCTCATGTGTTTGTAATCGTGGCAACTCTCATGAATTGCTTCAAGATTATTTTTCTTCCGGTTGATGTGGTTTCCATCGACGTGATGTAGGTGAACCCGTTCCTCATCGATGAATTTCAGACCACAGGAAGCACATTTATGGCTTTGCTTCTTAAGAGCAAAAGAAGTTTCGCCGTAATAGAGTTTACTGTTACGTTCGCTCCAGTAGGCTGTATCTCCGTCGTAAGGTGATTTAGTTTCCTTGACAAAAATGTGTTTGTTTTCGGAGTAAGGAACCTTTGGGAATGCTTTGTTTAGTAATTTCTTGCTAGAGTTGCGATTTTGATTAGTTTCCTTATTGAATACCGTGTAAGCTCTTTTTTCGATGTGGTATAACGAGTTTCTTGACCCGTCCATCTTGCAGAACTTATGGTAATTTCTCCAACCTCTAACTACCGGGGCTAATTTCTCAGCCTTTGTGGTAGCACCATAATTCGAGTTGTTGACGATGTGCTTTACTTTCTTACGAAAAGCTTTGAAGTTGTCTACTGAGGGACTACATCTGAACTTTCCGTTTTTCTGGACTTTGAAGTGCCAGCCGAGGAAATCAAACCCATCTGTCGCGGCGGTAACTTTGGTTTTCTTTTGGCTTACATTCATTCCGTGTTTGCGGAGAAACTCGCTGATTCTTTCAAGTATCTCTATTGGATCATCTTCGGGTCGGAGTATAATAACCATGTCATCCGCGTATCGGATTGATGGTTCAGTAATATCACTGACTAGGGTTTGATCAGTGATTCTGTATCCTAAATTCTTATGGTATCTGTGTATACCCTCAATCCCGTTCAGTGCGATGTTGGCTAATAGTGGACTAAATAGAGTAGGGACGGAGCGCACCTTTAAATCTTGCAATTTACGTGTTTCTCTATCCCTCTCTCCAAACGAAGCGTGACAGTTTCCCGTCACTTCGCTTTCCATCATTGCAACCTAGTGTGGTTGCCAAACGAAGACGTTTGAGCATGACAGCTTCTACAGAGTAATTGTAAGTTCTCTTTGTTATTAGTACCGCCAATTCGACGTGCTTTAATATGATGCAAATCGAGTTCTTGGGTACATCCACAAACAGTACATTTAACTCCGTGTTCCGCTAAAATTTCTGCTTTCAATTCTCGCCATTCATAATTTTCAGCATTACCAAGCCAGACAGATTCCTTGATTGGGACTTCAGGAGTTGTTAGCGCTGTAGACTCTTCACCTGACAAATATGGGTTCGGTACAGAGCGTGACCGATACTTAGTAATCGGTTTATCACTCATACGGTATAGGTACAAATAGTCGTCCCCATTCCTAATTCCCCAATTATTTCTTTGTCCAGTTTTATGAACTTGACGCATCTTATACGTCTTGATAATTTTGCTCGGTGGTAGGCGATGTCGTTTTTGCAACCAAAGAAATAAGCGTTCATTAACCCAGAAATCTAGGTTTTTAGCCGTTTTCTTAGCATTACAATGACAGTAATAACCAATCCAGCCCCGTAATACTGCATTGATTGCAGTAAACTTGAGCAAAGGGGAATCCTTAAACCATTTTCGCTTGGTCATCTCCTTAACTTTGGCTTTCAGACGTTCCTTAGCATCTTCGGTTGGTGTCACTAATAACTTTGGTTTATCATGGACTGCTAACGTAGCGTCGGACGTGGAAACCAAGAAAATCAAAGCCATTATTAACGTGGGTAACTCTTGTCTTCTCAATGTTGAGTTCTAACTTTAATTCTTCTTTTAAGAAGGTTTGAAACTCGTCACGTAACCGCAATGCTTCTGCTTTCCCACCATTAGTTAATAGCAGCCAATCATCGGCATAGCGTATTAAAGCACAGTTTCCCAGGCGTTGTGTTCGGCGTTTCTCTTTTTGTTTGCGGTCAAGGCTACCATATTTATTCCACCAATATTTATCTAATTGATGTAAATAAATATTTGCCAATAATGGTGAGCAAATTGCGCCTTGTGGCGTACCAATATCAGTACGTTGAAACAAAGTGCCTTGCATCATTCCCGCTTTTAAGAACCGCCCGATTAATTTTAGGAGACGTTTGTCTGCAACTTTATCAGCCACGAGTTTTAATAAAATCTCATGGTGAATATTGTCAAATGCTCCTTTAATATCTCCCTCAATCACCCAGAAGTATTTATTACGCTTATTGATGTAACTGTCCATTAAGGCAATGCAGTCCTGTGTTCTGCGTCCTGGTCTAAACCCGTTGGAGCAGTTGAGAAACTCACTTTCCCATATTGGTTCCAGCACCATCTTCAGCAGCATTTGTACTACGCGGTCTTTGAGGGTGGCAATACCCAATGGACGACGTTTACCTTTAGCTTTGGGAATGTAGACACGGCGTACTGGTTTTGGTTTAAACTGCTTAGAGCGCAGTTCGGATTGTAACTCACTGACAAACTCGGCTTTTGCCGTAATTGATGCAAGTTGCTTTTTAGTTACGCCATCAATTCCCGCAGTTTTTGCCCCTTTATTTGAAAGGACAGATTCTAAGGCTGCACGTATCCAATCTTCTCGGCAGATTAACCGATACAAATGGTCGAACTGATGTTGAGGATTATGCTTCGCCTTCGTGGCTAGGCTGCGTTGGGTTTTGATAATATCGGACATACATTTTAGTCCTCTCTATTTCCCTTGACGCTCCTTTACAATGACTGCCGTCCTTTGCCATGTACCAGGCTATTCCCTGGCTCGGACTACTACGACGGCTCTGCCACATGATGATTACATCAGCCGCAGTTAGCCCAGTCTCCGTAGAGACCAACCATCATGCTTCCTACGTTCACATAGCGGTATGTGTTGTATTTGACTTTAGGCTCCCTCTTTACGCCCGTAAGACACAAACCCAGTGTCCCCGATATCAGCCGATAATTTATACCCCTATAATCAGAGCGGTTTAGTCCGCGTAGAAAGACCTTTTCATCAACCGAATCAAAAGTTGATTTACCTGATATCTCGTACCATCCCTGTTGTTTAGCGGTACGTCCAAGGTGTGGGCGCTTCAAACAAGGGTTTCTTGCGTAGCCATAGTCAAATTCAGGCTCGGAGCCTTATGCTGTAACAGGGTGTCAGCACGTTGCCCCTTGTTCATCGGGCTTCAAACGGGTTATTACTCATTGTCCCCCGCCTGCCGACTCAGCCTTGGCGCTCTGGGGTGAGCATCCAGCTTCTGTAGGTCTTATAAATCACCTCCTTATTCAATAGACCTAAGCAATACCACTATGCGCTTCGTAGCGCACCCACTCCCCCTTGGGGTGTTCCTTGTTCAGGGAATTCTGGGTTGACTCCTGCCTTGAGGCATCGGAAGATACCGAGTTTTAAGCCTTTTGGAGCAATGAGTTGATCCATAATTGCTGAGTGGTTAATCCTATCGAAGCATTTTTCGATGTCGAGTTCTATAACTCGTTTATCTATTCCATTGCAAGCAGAGCGGAGGTTATTAAAGATGTACTTTTGTGCATCGTGGGCAGAGCGCCCAGTTCTGAACCCGTAACTCCTAGCGTGGAAAGTGGCTTCGTGTGCTGGTTCGAGTGCGTATTTTGCGATTGTTTGCCAAGCCCTATCTGCGATGGTGGGTATCTTAAGCATTCTGGTAGTCCCGTCTTTTTTGGGGATGGGGATTTCCCGTAGTCCTTGATGTTTCCAATTTCTACTATTCATTTTCAGTAATTCTTCAAGGTTGAAGCGTTCTTGAAATGAGAGCGATTTTTTCCCATCAATACCAGCCGTCTTTTTACCAGCATAAAGCTTAGATACAAGTCTAATTGCAAGAAATCGAGCCGAGGTTGATTTTAGAATAAGCTTTTGGAGTGACCGAGCTTTCCGCTTGTCTCCAACTTGAACCGCTTTAAATACGCGCTTTTGAAGGCGGAAAAGATTTCGGCGGAATTTCTTCCACGGTAAAGCTTTCCAAGATTCACTAGTTTTTACACTGTGTCTAATCATTTTCTCTTCTGGAGTTTGTATTTTCTGAACACCTCAGACCAATTACGGTCTGTCCTACCCGACTTGTGAGAATTCCGCTTCTCGTCTAGCCTACCGGGGGTTCGACTGCCCCAAGACTCACAAATCGTTTTTATTCGTTCCCTCGGAGAGATTGATAGTTCCGTTAGGCGTGGTCATTTCAACTACTGGATTCCCTTGACTCTAGCCGTTAACATCAACATATATGCGGCGGGAATTAATTCTCCAGTGAAGTCAGGGATTTTGTGTTACGCCCTGCTTGGGATTAAGTTGCTTTCCTAGACCCGGTTTCACCGTAGGAACTCCCTGTTAGCGCCAGTGTCAACCCGTAACGGCTGTCTGATTGCGCCCTGTTCCCAGCTTCACTCTACAAGAACCGAGCTTGTTCGGTGTGGGCAGATAAGGAGTCAATTCTGAGTCTGAATGGCAAGGCTTACACTTGCATCTGACCGAGAGTTCAGCCTTTTTATGACAGTAATCTGCTCTCAGGCTGGCTTAGTTATGTACGGACTGATTACCGTGATTCACTAAACAACGAATCGCACAATTCTTCCAAATTAGGCACAGATACAAGATTTAATTTGAATTTATTCAGGATTTACGCAACTGGCACAAGCAATGGTGTGCGAAGCGCACCGAGCACCGAAAAACTACACAGAAGACATAGCAATTTCTGAACGTTTTTGTTGCTCAACTAAATAATTAAAAAGCAAATTGTGCTTAAGCTTGTAAATAGTTTTACCTGTTTGATAAGCTAAACTTTTCAGTTTTAGCTAAACTAATATAGTGCAAACAATATGATTTATTTCAAGATACATCATTGATTATTATTACTAATTCGAGTAAAGCCAATCAAGCTACATTCTGGGTAATTAAATACTTCTGTACTACTGGCTAGCGATCGCACTGTGCCAGTTGCGTAATTTATGTAATATAAAATACATAATACCCTTGTTTGAAAAGGCAGCATATAAGGTGTCCCCCTTTATACCCGAAACACTTGTAAACAGGCCCCCTAGATGCTTGATAGCGTTCGCGCAGCGTCTTGTAAAGAAGCTTTAGTAACATAGGAGCGTCGCCCTCAGTACATTATGCCTGCTCTACTTGAGAAAATTCTAAACGCTTAGATGCGAAACGGTGCGCGAACGCTTTCGCGTAGGGGTACGCGGACTCATAAAAATACTTGGCGTCTACCCTTATGTACTAAACCCTCTTTCGAGGTTGGGAGAAGAATCGCGACACTAATACCACTGTGGCTCTACGTATAATAAATAATAGAAACCTCAAAACACCCTAACTCAGTCTATAAACTTTGTCTTCTAAAGTCGTACTAGCAAGAACTGTCTTTTATCTTTATCTTCATATCTGCTAGCATTTGCGTAGAATCTTTGATAAAAACTCATACAAACTGTATATTTTTAAGTATGTTAGCAAGTAACTATTTAATTATTGCGAAAGTGAGGTTAATATACCTAACCCTGTAGAATTAAGGTAAAAGTTCCTAGACAATGGGCTAAGGTATAGCTTCTTTAACAGACTAAATATTCTTGAGATGACCGAAAGCTAATGACTGAAGCGATCCAAATCGGTAATCGTACAATTACAGCTAGTGAATTGATTTCTTTACTGGCAAGTTACCAAATGCTGCCACAGTTGCAGCGAGAATTAATCATTGATGAGGCGATAGAGCAAAACTCACGCTCCGCCAAGGTAGTTATAGAGTGTACTCCTGAGGAAGTAGCCCAAGCTAAACAACAGTTTTACGCTGAAAAACAGTTTAAAAATGAAGAAGATATCCAGGCTTGGATGGCACATCAAGGGCTGACTCCCGAGCAACTAGAAGTTATTACCACTCGTAAGCTGAAAATTGAAAAATTCAAGCAAGCCACTTGGGGTAATAAACTGGAATCTTACTTTTTTCAGTCCAAGGCAAAACTGGACAAAGTAATTTATTCCCTACTGCGAACCCAGGATGTGGGAATTGCCCAAGAACTCTACTTTAGGATTCAGGCAAAAGAAAACTCTTTTGCTGATTTGGCGCGGGAATACTCACTCGGTCCGGAAGCCCAAACTGGTGGCTTGGTAGGCCCGATTGAACTGAATGCACTACATCCGATAATGGTGCAAATGCTCTCTAGTAGTCAACCAGGTCAGATATTGCCCCCTACCCGTATCGCTGAATGGTTTGTGATTTTGCGTTTAGAAAAATTTATTCCAGCACAACTGGATGAATTTATGAAAATGCGCCTGTTGAATGAACTCTTTGAAAACTGGCTACAAGAACAGCAAAAGCAAATCATGTCTGCACGACAAGCAAAGGAGGATAGGTGACAGGCGATAAACCTTTAACCCAATCGAATCGCCTCTAAAAGTGTTGTGTGGCATTAGTAGCGCAATTCATGAGAAACAAAAACCCCCAAGCTCAGGTCTGAGCTTGGGGGTTTTTGTTAAATTATGGTTCCTGGCATCGAGCTATTTTTGCGTAGGGCAACCCCTAAACTA
>NZ_JAVRCA010000127.1:0-7357 GCF_034530995.1 Nostoc sp. DedQUE04
TTAAGCGCAAAGGTAGGTTTGATGAGGCTTTCTTTGTTGATCTTCCCACAGAACCGGAGCGTGTACAGATTCTGGCGATTCATCTGCAACGTTTTGGCATTCACCTGGAATCGGAGTATCTCGAAGCAGTTGCAGCCAATACTGCAAAGTTTTCAGGCGCAGAACTGGAAACCCTTGCTTCGGAAGCTGCTCTGCTGGCATTCGATGAGGGTAGACCGCAGCAGGTGACGCTTAATGATTTGGAGAATTGCCGCCAAACCATTACCCCACTTGCAATTACTGATGCTGCCGCAGTGGAGCGGATGCAGGCTTGGGCGGCTACCGCACGACGGGCTAGTAGTCCTGTGGTTGCAGCGAAAACTCAGTCTCTCAGAACTGCCAAATACAGAAACATGAACTGATGAGAAAGCGATTGTCTCCTTATTCTATGGGGGCGAGAGCAATTCGCAATTCGCAATTCGCAGTTGAAATACAGGTTACTCTAATTGAGTAATTCAACAAATTAAATGGTTTCTTACTTCTCATTGCTGAGAAATCAATGAAAATTAAGCGGTAGAGAATTAAATTAGCACTAGTTAACAATTGCGAATTGCGAACTGCGAATTGCGAATTGATTTGTTGGGGCAATGCCCTGAAGTTAGGAAATTGACAGGGTAAGAAAGATGGAAATCTATTTAGTCTTTGTTGATGCTATCAAGAACAGCAATAAGTTCTGGGCGGCTATTGTCGAAGATAGTAACTTAACAGTACAGTGGGGCAGAGTCGGTTATCAAGCGCAAACGAAAATCCACACATTAGCCAATCATCAAAGAGCCATTGCTAAATTTCATAATCTGGTAGCAGAAAAGAAATCCAAAGGTTACAGCGAAAGCCAGCCAGAGATTGATGCTAGCCGCAGTGTTGCAGACATTAGACGAGCTATTCAATTGTTGAATATTATCCGTCCGGCTGTTGCTCTCCAGAATTTTGGTGATACCTACATATCTGCTCTTAATGAATATCTGAAAATTGTTCCAACACCTTTAGGGATGCAAATTGACTACCACAGAGTTTATCGCACAGTAGAAGATATTGACTATCAGCGAGAGTTACTCAATTCTCTGTTAGCGACTCCTGCACCACAAGTTGCTGCGGTGGCTGTTGGTCATGCCCCTGAAGCAGCAGCAGAACCCAAGGTTGTCAGTCTCAAGACTATCAGCAAGAACTTCTGGCGACATTTGTAATTTGAGAAGTGTCACTTTGTAAGAGATGCCAAATAGCTACACTTCATTTTGGAATATTGTTTGAGTAAATTATGGAAATCAAGACTATTGCTGTAACTTACACACGTAAGTTCAATTTAGGTGACTATGAATCTTTAGAGTTAAGTTGCTCCTTATGGGGACAAATTGACCCAGCAGAAGAAGATGCACAAGGGACGACACAATTTCTATTTCAACAAGCAAAAGATTCTGTTAAGTCAGCTGCAATCCCAGTAATTAAAGCTTCCACCCATCAAATGAATAAAGCCAAAATGTACAAGCACTCTGCAACAAACCAATTTGACGAACTGGATAGTTTCTAATAACTGAAATTCACCTTTTAAATTCAAAAACACTTTAGTCAAGCATTAATACTGCTTGGCTATTTTTTTCTGCCATCGCTTTGTTTCCTACAAATCACAACAGGAAAGATATCATGCCTAAAAAAACTAACCCAGTCCCAAAAGACCATTCCCAGTTATGCCTTCAGTACCTTCGCTGTCGCGGTGGCAGCGCTCGATTATGCACCATCAATTTTAGTCTTAGTGTGATTCAAACCTTGGTCAATCAAAGAAAGGTAAAGATTACGAATACAGGTGCAGGATTTTTTGTGGAGTTGGACGAAGTGAAATGAAAATACAAGTCGAGCAGCTAACTGCTAACGAATTTTTGTGGGCTAAAGAGTGGATAAAAGAGTGTTTGCCTTGGCGCGATTTATCCTGCCCCGAAGAAGTTGGAGAACTCACAGAACAAGAAATAATTTCCGGCATCAAAATCCACTATAGCGGAGGAATAAAACAGTTCAAGTTATCTGTAGAGGATCATATTTTTCCTAGTAATTCATGAGAATAAGTGAAACCGATGGCTAATCACAAACAAATTGCTCGTTCAAGTATGCAAGAGCCAAAAGTCCGATTAGTTAAAAATCATCGTCCAAGAAAACGATTCAACTCCAAAGTATTCATAGATCGCACCATAGAAACAACTGCAATTGTCTCTCTGCTAATTACTGGATTTTCTGGAGTTGGGGCAATGGCTTGTTGGGGGCTAGAAGTAATCGAGACAAATGCTAATCCCAACATAATCATCTCTGGTTGGGAGCAACAGAAAAATATCTGCCTGGGTGCAATGTTGGTCAGTTTTTCCGCCTTCTTAGGCAGTTCTTTAGTCGGAGCAAGTTTTAGTATTCAACGAGATAAATTTTAGGTTAGTTAACGGTAATGAAAGAGTACAAAACCAAACATGGCGGCTACAAAATTGAGACTGCCGAGTTATCAGATGGCGCTGTGGATGTTCATGTGGCAAAAACAGGTCTGTTAAAAACAACTTGGGCATCACCTTCAACTCAAACTTTTGACAATCATACGCAAGCTGTTCGCCATGCCAAAAATGCTATTGATAACGGCGAAATCGATTCAGTTTTTCAAAGTTAGAACACACCAATGGAAATTAAGCTAACTACTTCAGAAATTCAAGCCATATTGCAAGGGTGTCAATATATACTGCGGCTTATTAGCAGTAGTCAAGATTATCGCAATATCGAATCCTCCGAATACTTTTCTACATTGAATGACGTGGTTTTAAATGATGCTTTCAATATTTTGGGGGAAGTCTTGGATGCAATCGATGATATGAAGCAGATGACTCAACAGTAAACACAAAGAATCTAAATTTAGAAGGGTAAGAAAATGACGTTAACTCTAGAGAATCGCTCTCGAAACAAAGAATCGTCCTTGACGCAAGCATTACGGCAGATACAACAGCTAAACTGCAAGATTCAAGAGTTAGAGCAGCAGCATCAAGATTACGTGCAGAAGCAACAGAATTTGATTCCAGCGATCGCTGAGATTTGTATTTCTCCGATCCAGGAAGTACAGGCGCTGCGGATTCTGATTTATCGGGGAGAGACAGGCTGTCGGCAGTACCTGCGTTCAGTGTTGGTTAAACAAAGTCAGGCTTCAAAAATGACCACAGAACAAATAGAAAAACCCGCTTTAGATAAAAGAGCCAAAAACCGGGGTTTTTTGCAAAATTCAAAAAAATGATTTTTCTTTCTCATAGAGGCGCGGAATCAGTCAGGGCAAGAGATTGAGCAGACCATGAGACAGTTATTTTCACGGCATTACTAGGGTTTTGAGCCTCATCGAAATCATCCGCGTGTCCCAAAGCCTTGATGATACCGTGTTTGAGGTCGAGCAGAGTCTCATGGTCTGCTTGCTTTTTAGCGAAGGCATAAAAAAAAGGGGTATTGCATTGCACCCCTTTAGACTAAATCCCGTCAACTTATTCAGCTGTATTTTGTGCTTCAGGAATCAAACCCAACTGGTAACGGGCAAGAGTTCCTTGAAGGTGAAGCGCAAATCCTTTTTCCCAAAAGACGCGATGCATTTCTGACTCATTCCAGCCCTCCATTGCTTGAACTCGCTTTGCGGCTTCATACAACGGTTCTGGAATAGAAACTCCAGTCTGAACCATTTTTGGTGTAGTTTTCTTAGGCATTTTCTCCTCGACAATAACGCTTACCTAACTTTACCCCTATAGTTCTATGTTTTTGCCGAGATTTTTTTCAGAATAATACTTTATCTATAGGGTTAAAGGCTAGAACCGCGACCATCCAAACCGACAATTTACAGATGGGGTCAAGAAATTGGAGTGCCATTTTCTGTAGATAAGATTTACACCGAATCTGAAATTCAGCAATGGGTCAAAAAAATTGCTTCTCAAACTAAATTCAAATTTCGTCAACCTAAATCAATCGGAGCCACTTTATGAACGATTTACAAGAACTTCTCATTGCTAATGGAATCGAAATGAGTTCTGAAGAACTACGCTTGTACTTGCAAAAGAAAAGCATAGATCCCGATGCGATTACTGAGGCAGAAATTATTGCCATCTCTGACGAACTTGTGGCACTCAAAAAAGCTAGTAATTTAATTGTTTCTAGCAATGGTAAAACAGCCAAAACTACCAAACGTACTGCCAAAACCAATAAAGCTCAACAGAGCATGAGTGATTATAAAACTTCACTTGCCAATCAGGCCAAGCAGTCGTTAGCAGAGATACAATCTTTTAATTCTGCAATTACCCAAGGAACACGCGAGTTTGCCCAAAAGGAGGCAGTTGAAACAATCGAGACTTTAGCTAATGTGTCTAACGAGTATTTAGCGGAAGTAGCACAGTTCGCCAAAGAATTCCAGGGAGAACCAGAAGCCTTTTTTCGGTTCGGTCAGGAGATTACATCGCTCTATCTCTCTGCTAGCAATGCAGATGCGACCGAATAAATTTATCTTGGTAGCAGCAGTACTGAATCTGCTGCTATTAACCCTCGTTTTGGGCGTGGCAATATATGGAGCAACAAGAGCAGACTCGTCACAAACAATTAAATATTCACCTGAAGAAGGACGGAGAGTTGAGTCTGTCCGGCTTAACACTAGAAAACCTGACAACAGAAGAATTCCTGGTAGTCCAGCAAATTATTGATGAGTCGAGAGTGCGATCGCATTCCAATAGACAGATTGAGGAATTGATGCAACGGGGAATGATGGCTCAAACTGCGATCGCAGCAATAACAGTATTGATGTTTTCATTCATGGGCATATATGGCATAACCCGATATATCGGCTCACAAGTTCAACAAGTGCAAGAGAGTTATACCAATTTTAAGTAGTAGGGGGGAGAAAAGAATGTTAGCAAAATGGCTTCCTGGTTTATTTGGCGGTAAAGGTGATGGAGTAGTATCAACGGATTTAAGAGTTGGGGATGCTACCCAAATTGAGGGTAATTTACCTTCATCAATCCGCTCACGCTACACATTGCCAGCTTACACTACAGCAAAGCAGGTTCTGGATGAAGCAGAAGTGGCTGGCACGTTAAAAGCACAGAAGTGGCTGCATACAAAGTTCTCCAGGCACAGGCTCAAGCAGTTGCAATCCTTGGCAGAGATGTATAAAAACCAATTGGCATATTCGAGTGAAGCCATGAAGGTTGAGGAGGATTTGCAGCGAACCAGGGCGTTACATGGGGAGGCGGTGATCCGTCATGCCTTTGGTTCTCTTGAACAACAACGCCAGTTGGGGGGATATGAGAAAGCATTTGATGAGGTGGGAGATTCATTCAGATTTTAGGTTATGCAAATCAAGCTCTCTCATATAGGATATGCAGTGTCTGGGGTTGGCTTTTCTATGTTTATGGGTTATTTATCCGTTGCCAGCCCCGTTAGTCGATACATTCTTTGGTTTATTGGCATAATCTCTATCTGCTGCATAGTTCTGGGGTTATTCAACTTTGGCGGTTTAGTCATTAAAGGATTCGGCTTCAACCGCAAAACTTTCACTATTGGCTTAATGCCTGGAGTAATATTTCTGTTTATCTTCTTGACTTTAGTTGCAGCTGGTGTTGCTTTGGGGGTGAGATAAGTTTATGCCATTTGAATTACAACGTCTAACTGCCAGTAGCGTTATTCATGCAGAACGGAGTATTTTATGTTCTTTAGGAGCGAGTGCTGTATTATGTCTGTCTGCTCCTTTTTTCTTAAATACTGACCGAATAACAACCGGGATGCTACTTGGTGCGGGAACAGTGAGTGCTGGCTTATTTGGGGTATCCGCCCAAATCAGCGAAAGTAAGGAAAAAGTTTACCAGTCTTTGCTAGAAGCTGACCTGAAATCACTTAAACAGCATTTACAAGGTGAGGCTGTTTATGATTATGTTACGACTGCGATCGCTGCCAAACGCCGAGTTGCTGATTACGTGAATCGCCTGCCCGTTAGTGAGCGCCCCCGGTGGATTGCTGAATATCAGTTGCAGGGGTTGGTTACTCTTCCTGAACCACCAGCACAACAACAACCTTCACCGACTGGTATTCCCAATCCCGATATTGCTGACATTGATGAAGAGTCGGTGCAGTCCGTGATTAATCCGGGTGCGATGAAAATTCTGCAAGCGATCGCTGCTAATTATCCTGAGTACATCAGAATTGATGGTGCTTGGATTGATGAACTATGTGATGCTGCATCTAATCAAAATATGACTCTTCGCAGTAATCACCATTTTTACCTATCTGGTGGAACACAATCTGGGAAGTCTACGCTGGCTGGAGTGATTATTAACAAAATCGGTGCAAAATCTCAAACACCAGCAATTGTGATTGGCAGCGATCCAAAGGATGATGTCACCAGATGGTTGTGCAAGTTCAGCCGTAAGTTTGACGGCATGAAAGAATTAAGAAATTGGCTCATCTTTGCCACAGACCAAATTGACAAACAGAAAGCAAGAGTATCAATTGTTGGTGGTGAATGTCACGGTGTTCCCGAATTATTTCTTGCTCAAGATGAGGTGGACTCTGTATTTGGTGGTGGCAAGGGACTTCCAGGAATGGTTGATGCTGATACCGCCAAAGACTTGCAGGGTTTTTGGAACTATGTCATCAAATTCACTGCTGGGTTAAAAGGTCATGGTTTATTTATGGGGGTGCGATTCGTTGGCTAGAAACTTTATCTGTTAAAAGATAAAGGGGATTAGCCACAAGGTAAATAACCTTGATAACTTGGTAATCATGCTAGTGCAAGCCTAGCTCTCGTGGAATCCGAGTAACAGCCCTACCCCTAGTTATTAGGATTAACAAACTAATAGTTAAAGCGGGGTCGAAAGCGAAAACACTGAAAGCATAATTTGGTGTAATAGTAGGCAAGAACTTATGGGTACGCAAGGAAGATATGTTAAACCATCGTCAATATGTAAATGGCGAAATATGCTGAAACGCCATAGCCAAAAGGCAAAGGGATAGGATGTCTGAGACTACCCATTCTCAGAAGATTCCTCCATTAATCCCCGGTGGAGAGTATCACCCTAAAAGTTCAATCAATGATTGCCAGGAACGAAGTAACTCTAATAGGATTCTCTAGATGGTCGATTCTAAAGTAGGTAGTTAGCCGCATATCCTAATAGAGCAAGATTGAGTCAGAAGCGAATGCCTAAAGTAATTCTTAGGATATGCTGACAGACTCACGATGTAAGAAAAGATAGAGTTGTAAGTAGTGATGAATAAGTCTAAAGCACGGGGGTAAGGATTCAGGTGGTAGGGTATTGACAAAGGGGACGCTTGGAGTGGAGTATCA
>NZ_JAVRCA010000128.1:0-7184 GCF_034530995.1 Nostoc sp. DedQUE04
AAACGGTCACATTCTTGTATTTCCTTGGCTTCAGCTTCTTTGTCACCCCTTCAGCCAAAATAACTACATTCAGTATCTGGGCAAATTCTTTGTGCAGTAAACCAGCTTGGTAAGTATCGGTTTGGATATCCTCTTCAATAATACTTTGACGCAAATATTCATCAGAAATATTACGCCAGTCCAGTTTATCTCCGTATTTCCGGCGTGAACGATGATTGGGGTCAGGATTTTGGTAAGGTATGTATAATGCTGAATCGTGGCGTAACTTGGAAATTATATGCAAGTTTACCTGTCGAGCCATCTGCAAAGCATTATTGTTTCCAAAATGACCATCTAAAACTAAATAAGTCAGGGGTATCAAGTTAGCTATTAACTTGAGTAACTCATTAATCATCTTCTTAATTCTTAGTAATTCAGATGTAAGAACTACCTCTGTTTTATTCTTGTTCTTGCTTCCTTTTGGCCGTCCACGCTTACGTTTCTCTTTCTTGTTTATTTCTGGGGTTGGTGATGGGTTACTTTTTTCTACATTGCTCTTTATCACCTGTTCTATCCCAATTGGAAATGAGTGCCTTTGCTCAATACTTATTAATGACAATGTGAAGAAAGATATTCCTGATATAGGTTTGCTGATCAGACTGGAAAAGAACCTATCCAACCCATAAGTTTCTTTACCTGCCTTACTAACTACAACTTCATCTCCTGCAAGCAAATATACCTCATTCGCACGGAACAAATGCTTGCGGAAAAATAACCAAAACAATGTAGCCCAAGGTATTACTGTATGAAAAAATCGCAACATCGTCCGATAACTACCACCAATGCCTGCCCAACGGGACATTCCTAACATCGTGACTCGTCCGCTCATCGCTAACATAGCCAGAATTATTTGGTTAAATTGCCGCATGGTTGTCGCGTTGATCTGTGGTAGCAGGCATTGCAGGAGTGATAAGATATCGGGCATGGGCTGCTTGTAGTGTTTGAGTTGTCGTTGTGAGAGACAATAACTCTACTACGGCAGCCCTATCTCTTCAAAGTTTGCGATCGCACCCAACCTTGGAAATTTATGCGAAGACAATAACTCTATTACACTGGCTCTCTCTTCATCCTCTTATTTTGGCTAAGGTATTGAATATAGAATCGATTTGACTTAGCGTTATCTGTGGACAAACGCAAGGTAGGGTAGCCCAATAAACTTTTAGGTTACTGGAATGAGCCTCTACTGATCAAGGAGGATTGATGAATCCCAATACAAAAGAACTGATGCAACAACTAGGGCAACAGTACGAAGGTGCTGTGATGAAGCCCTTGTATACGGCTGTGGTCACTGTAACCCCAGGGCAAGAAGGACATGCACGGATGTCGGGTCATGCTCGTAGTGACGATGGCTTACTCGACTTGAACCTTGCTTTTCCGACTAAACTTGGTGGACACGGGCAAGGAACCAATCCAGAGCAACTTTTTGCAGCAGGTTATGCAGCCTGCTTTCATGGAACACTGGCTTTGGTTTCAACAAAAGCAGGTATTGATGCTTCAACTGTCACGGTTACATGTGCTGTAACCATTGGCAGAGATCCAGGCGATGGTGGATACATACTGTCTGCAAAATTAACTGTTGCTCTTCCTGGAGAAGACCGAGAGAAATCTGAACAGGTGGTTGCTCAAGCATACAAGCTCTGTCCCTACTCGAAAGCTATTCATGGCAATGTTGATGTGGAGGTGACGGTAGCTTGAATCATCTGGACATTATGACTGTTGATAGTCAAAACTGTCCAGTTCGTGGATGATTACTATGCGGTATATGAAGACATCTGGGATTACTTGGAATTTTAGATTAAAGCACCCACTTATGTGTGAATACTCTTTTCTTATCTCAGACTGTTACTGGGCACATCTATTGCTCTGGCTACCCCACTGTTCAAAGCAATAACGCCAAAAACAACTCCCCGACCATCGTTATAGTCTGCTTGATAAAAGTTAGGGAATGCCCCCACGTAACCATTCCTGCCTGCCCAATCGTTAATTGCGTGGAATCTTTCTTCATTGTTCTTGGATTACCTAATTCAGACATCGGCACATCTATTGAGAACAAGAGCTTTTTTCATTAGGCTGTTTCATAAAAATCTGGCGATAAGCGTTGCAATCTTGGGCAAAAACCATGCCATTCGACCACTGATTGTCGCCATCCAGGGTGTTAATAAACCCCAGCATGACATTCGGC
Source organism: Nostoc sp. DedQUE04 (assembly GCF_034530995.1). Taxonomy (NCBI): domain Bacteria; kingdom Bacillati; phylum Cyanobacteriota; class Cyanophyceae; order Nostocales; family Nostocaceae; genus Nostoc; species Nostoc sp. DedQUE04. Next base: position 2,222 of record NZ_JAVRCA010000128.1, read on the forward strand.
TGTTGGAGACGCGCAGAACTTCCCAGATCGCTCAGTAGACGATTCACTTCACTTTGACTCAGCAGAATCAGTTTGCTCATAAGGATCGTGTTGTAGGTTGCAGGCACCACATTGGGATTAAAGTATTCGCTGGGGTTGGTGTAGCCCGTATCGTTGATCTTCAGGTAATCGGCGTTGAAGCGTTGCAAGCTGGTATTTTCGCCGGCTCCACTACCCAATACCTGATTGAAGTATTGGTCTGGGCTTGTAAGGTATTCCTTCAGTTCCTGCTTGGTCATACCGATCGCAGACTTTAGCAACGTATTCAGCAGGTCTTCCTTCAGTTTACGGATCGGTTCGAGAAGAAAGTTTGGTGTAATTGCGTCGATAATATCGCTGACTACACCAACAGTCAGACCGACAAAATCAGGAGCTCCTGACATTGACAGCAAATGATCCGTGACATATCGCTGCAACACATTTTCCGCTTGTTGCGTGTCTGCCGATCGACCGGGGTTAAAAAACAGTGCCTTTGCCACCTCATGGCTAACCTCAGGCCAAGCCCGAAGACCACTGTCAATGTCATCCTGCCATGCTTCTTTGTAGGTGACTTGAATCCCATTAGCGGCGACGTAGGCCGCTTTTTCAGCTAGGATGGCCACTCGGCTACAACTAAAGTCCAAGGGGCGACAGGCGTTGGCGCGGCGATCATAGTCCGCTTTTTTGGCATAGTAAGCATCGATATCGCGCTGGAGATTAGCCCGCAAGGTCGAATAAATCCGAGGAATGGAAAACTCTGTGCCATTACCTCCAGATCGCAGTAGCTGACTATCCAGAGATGTTCCCGGTCGAGCATCGACCATGTTTTGGTAAATAAAGTCGTCAACACCACTAATGCTGACATTAAAAAAATTGGCATCCAGGGCACTGGCATCTATACGTTTATCAATATAGCCCTCTAGAACGATATGCTTCACTGCATTGGCAGGCCCTGCGGGTGGCGTGATGGCAAAGGAGCCGCCCGATAAATTATTGACAAAGGTATGACCGTACATATCCCCAGCCGCATGGGTAAGGTAGCCCACCGTAAACGCCCGAACTGCTGCGGTATTAGTGACGTTTGCGCGGTTCCATAGATAGGTCAGCCAAGCATCCGACCCCCCGGTAATTCCCGTATCTGACGAGGATGGGTGTATCACTTGCTGCCCAGTTAAGATGTCGGGATAGGCATCGGGTCCCAAAATTCCAGCACGGTATTGGGGGGCATGGCTGCGGAGGGCGGCAAGAATGCTGGGATCGACTTGGTAGGTACCGACTTCTCCAATAATTTGCCCATTATCATAGTTCACCCGAGGAATCGTAACTTTGCCGTCCTCTAAGGCATCATCAAGAGCCTGTTTACCAAGGTAGACATGGGTGGTTGGCTTCCAAGCCCAAGCTTCCGTAGGATGCGATATCAAACCAAGGGAAATGATAAGTAGGCTCGGACTACCCACTTTTAGCCAGTGCCAGAGAGAATAAAGTGTCGATAGCATGGTGATCGGGGTGTTGCTGAATTAACAGATGATTCGAGGTAATTTGCGATCTATTTAACTATTAAGTTATGAGCGAACACTCTTAAGATTACTGTCTACTTTCCTAAAAAATGAGCGAGCTTATTTATACTTAACCTTCGCGAATTGCTGATGGTGAGCCTTACTGGAATGGGTATTTGGGGCAGTGGCTCTCTTTGGGTTAACTTTATTGACGGGTGTACGTCTGTGGTGTGCGATTGGCTATGCGCTGTGTAGATCATGTACAGTACGTCGAAACAATGACGACTAGAAGCAGAGTACTGGCAACAGATTGCCAGCGCAAACCCATAACCGATAGCAATAGCAGTAATGGCCTGAGTGGAGATATTTACAACAACATGAAATCATCACGCCAATAAAAACCAGAATAACCCTCGTCCTTATCTGTCTCACATCTCTAACTTAGGTGGATAGAGGCAATTACTCTTTTCGATTTTTATCACTTCTAGGGAAATCATTAGCTTCGAGCAAGCCAATTTTCCCACAAATTACTATTCATAACTTATTAAGTATGTCTAATTATACATAGTATTTTAATCCAACCTGTTTCAAAGGATAGGTAAATTTTAAGTTTTTAAAGTTTACTGTAAAAAACAGCTAATGATTAATCTTGATAAAAAAGAATAATGCTCATAACTCAGGATCATAATCATAATAAAAACATCAAAGATTTTCTCTCAAAAGCTTTGGCATTGCAAGTTCCATCTAGTTCTGCCATGCTGATGCTGAGAATCTATTATGATGTTATTCCACGAGTTCATAAACATTTAGAATTCTGGAAGAAAAAAGCTGAACTAATTCCTAATCCCGAATTACGTAAACAGGCTTTACTAAGTATAAAAACTAAAGATTTCCACTGTGAAGGTGGTTCTATCTATGGATTACTTGCCAAACAAGAAATTGAGCAAATAATCTGCTTTATTGTTGCTTATCAAACAATTAGCGATTATTTAGATAACCTATGCGATCGCAGTACTTCCTTAGAACCGAAAGATTTTCGTACTCTCCATCAAGCTTGTTTAGATGCTTTGACACCTAGCGCTAAATGCATTAATTACTACCAATTTCGTCAAGAGCAAGACGATGGCGGCTATCTGATGGAATTAGTAAAAACTTGTCAAAATGTATTAAAAGAGCTACCGTCCTATCACGTAATTGCCCCTAGTTTATATCATCTGGCTGATTATTATTGTGATTTACAAGTTCATAAACACGTTCAAGTTAACGAGCGGGTTCCTCGCTTAGAAGCATGGTTTGAAAGACATCGTAACCAAATTCCTCAAATGAAGTGGTATGAATTTTCAGCTTCTACTGGCTCAACATTAGGAATTTTTTGCCTTGTAGCTTATGCAAGCGATCCAGATTGCTCCGAGGAATTAGCTACAAAAGTTAAAACCAGCTACTTTCCTTGGGTTCAGGGGCTTCATATCCTACTTGACTATTTTATCGACCAAGAAGAAGACCGCATAGGTGGGGATTTAAACTTCTGTGCTTACTATAATAATGGGCAAGAAATAAGCGAACGATTTGCTTATTTTCTTAAACAGGCTGATCGAGCTGTTTCTCGTTTACCACATAAGCAGTTTCATCGAATGATTAATCGAGCTTTATTAGGTGTTTATCTGGCTGATGAAAAAGTTAACGAACAGAAAAACATTAAAAAAACTGCAAAGAAAATTCTCCGTTCATGTGGCGGTTCATCACTCTTTTTTATGTGGAATATTATGATTATGGCTCGGATTCGGTATCAAAAAATCTTAGTATAAGTAGTCTGATGTACTAAAAAATATAACTAACTAGATATTAGTTATAAAGAAGCAAGCATATCCATCATCTGAAAGTCCAATATAAGCTTGTTATTTATTACTTTTCTAAAAAATAAGAAAGCAATTCATGAGTTTGTAAAACTGTTAGCATCCTTTTAAACTATGTTCATGGATAAAGACAAATTCTAATAAGGATGATTTAATAATGTCTAAAATTGTAGTCCTTGGGGCAGGGCCAGCAGGGTGTTCCGCAGGTTATCACTTGGCCAAAAGCGGACATCAAGTCATGCTTATAGATAAAGACTGTTTTCCCAGAGATAAGATTTGTGGAGATGGAGTCAGCCTTGGAGCGGTTCAAGCATTATCCACGATGGGAATATATCCACAGGACATCAAACGTTTAGCCTCTGAGTACGCTCAAATCGATGGGTTTCTGCTCGGAGTTTCAAACGACATTAGCCATCTGTGCCCCACTGACCTTAAAGGCTATTGCATACCTAGATTTATATTCGACAATCTTCTTTATGAAAAAGCAATCAATGCAGGGTGTGTAGCTAAAACGCAGAGGATTAGCGATATTCAACGCTATCACCAAGAACTTTATAGTGATTTTGATTACATAATTGATGCACGCGGTGTATATGCAGGAGAAGGCAATGCGATCGCAATTAGAGCTTACTGGAATATAAAAGTCGCAGATTTTCCAAAAACCTATCTCTCAAAAGCTCAAATTTACTTTGATAAAACTCTTGGGGTTAATGGATATGGTTGGATATTTCCCGTAGCGGTAGACTCAGAATTAGTCAAGCTCAATGTTGGTGTGGGAGTATGGATAGATGAATATCAAAAGAACAACACAAACATTATTCGGCTTTTCAATGAATTTGTGCAGCGTAATCAGGCTACAAAAGAACTTTTAAGTTTAGTAGTTAGTCAGCAAAAACCTAAAGCTTATCCCTTAGCTACCGCAAAACTAGCTAACACCGTCAGTTATGGCAAAGTTTTTAAAATTGGTGATGCTGCAAATTTGACAGATCCTTTGACTGGTGAAGGGATCGCAAATGCTATTCTCAGCGGCTTATACGTGACCCAAGCGATTAATATGAGTACTAGCCCAGAATTAGCATCTGAAAATTGGCAGCGTCTTTATCAACTGTACTTTGAGCCAGACCTCAATGCTGGTTTACAGATAAAGTCTTTTAGGAAATTCTCATTTATAAATAAGTTATTAATCTGGCTGATGAATAGGAATAAGCCATTGGCAGAGCAGGTAACTTACACATTTGCGGGCTTAATTCCTTATAAAAGGCTACTTCCGTAATTCATATTCTGTTAGACAGTACAAACTCAAACATCCCTTAATAGGTAGGGCTATTGACACGGAATCTCTTGACAATTCCCCAAACATTTACCCAAGTAGAAGATCCTCTTGTCCTTAGATGGAAGGGGTTACACCTGAAGCTGCGTTTTAGACTCGACAGTGCTGGTCAGTTCTACAGTGAGTTAGTCTCCCAAGTTAGCGAGGCTGTTGGCGTTGCTAATGGTGAGCCTTACTGGAATGGGTATTTAGGGCAGTGGCTATTCTTTGGGTTACAGCTATTTTCAGGTAATTGAACCACAAACTAAGTTAGACTGAAGAAATAA
>NZ_JAVRCA010000129.1:0-6515 GCF_034530995.1 Nostoc sp. DedQUE04
CTCATTTCTGAAGCATATCATGAGTTAAAATCTCATTTTTTGTTTCAAATCACACCAATCAACCCCAATATGCTTGGGTTAAGCATTTTTTCTCTTCTCTCTGTTTCCTCTGCGGTAGCCTGCGGCAAGCCCTACGGGTTCGCCAGTTCCTTTATGCCGGGGAACCCGTCCACCGGACTGGCTCACCGCTTTGCGTCTACGTTAAAAAAGTTGACTTTGACAAAGAGTTTTAGCCTTAACTGAACCGTATTGTTTTACAGGCATGGCAATTTTCATTTACAACCCTTTTTTACGATGACGTGTACTTAGTCTTAGTGATTTATTCCAACATCTGTGTCCGAAAATTAAGTAATTTTTCTAATCCAAGCAAAGGAAAAAATGTATCATTTCTAACTCTTGGCTTTTTTGCTATTAAACCTTCAAATAAATCATAATTGTAATCGGAAAGGTTATTTAATTTGTTCGATTTTGCAGCTTCTAAATCTTGAATTTGACTATTGTAATTAATAGATTCTATTTCAGGTACTTGGCACAGTTTGTAAATCTGGAAAGACAGAGCAAATTCTTCGATATTGGCGATATTTATTTGAGAATCACGAAAATCAAAGCCACATTGACATTTGAACAATCTCGGTCTTAAAAACTTGATTTTATTATTACAGTTGTAACAAGTATCAATCAAAAAACATTTATGAAATGGACATACTGTAACACGAGATAGATGCCAAACCTGAGAATAATAAGCTTTGGTCTGCCAACAGATAGGGCAAAATCTGGCCCCAGTTTTATTAAATAAGGAGGTAGAAATATTTTCGCCAAATGCTTTGACTACGCTTGTGAAGATGTATGCAGAGCTACAAGAATTAGTTGAAGAAAATGCCATTGCCCAAAGAATACTGGCTTCTACTTCAGTGATCTGACTAAGGATGCATAAATTATCAATTTTAGAGATAAAAATATTACTATATATTCCTGTGACTCTCAGTTGAGAAATTTTTAAAATATAATTTGGAGAAGGGTAATAATTAGTATCTGCAAGTCTAGCAATATAGCCAATGAGACTCTCATCTATATACGGGCGAGGTCGGCGCAAAAGTTTTTTATTGGAACACACGTTTAATATTATTTATGCAGAACATCCGATGCCTTCTGATTTCTCTTTTTAGTTTTAATTCTTTGGTTAGTACTTCCTATATTAACCAGAGATTCGTTTAAAGATATTTTATTTTCTAGATTTACTAAACAATCATCGTTAAGGAAAGGGTTTTTCTTGTAAGGCTTATCAGCTTTTACATATTTTTCAAACGCCCTAGCCAGAACCGGGTAATCAAGTTTGTTTAAACCTTCTATTAATGTCAAGTAAGTTCCATAACGAACTAGCTTCATTACGTAAGCTATAATTCCATCAGAAGCATAGTAAAAACGAAAAGCCATCTCCTCACTAGCTAAATTTGATTCTAATTCAAGGGGAAGCTGCGATTTTTTCCTCAATTGAAGATGATGAAAATTCATTATTGAATGCACTACCAAGCTCTGATATGCCTGACATTACTGAAATTTCACTCTTTGGTATAGTAACAGAAGAAGAATCAATTGAATTTATAGCCATATCATTATTCAAAGGCTGCTCATCTTTAGAAAACTCAAAGTCTCCTGTATTCAGCCCTGAACGACCAATACCTTTCCATCTCGCCATAGCAGTACGGGTTTTGCCTTTCTTTGATGACATCCATTCCTGCTCAACAATTTTTTGAATCTGCTCTTTGGCTAAAGCTAATGCTATAATATCGACTTTTTCAGCTTCTTGACGTGCCAGTTTTTTAATTACTTGGTGTTGCCAAATACTTAACCCTTTAGTATATTCTTGGCTGAGAGCAGGAACAGATAAAAATTGATGAATTGTTGGATCAAAAACATAGATTTTAGATAAATCTGTAGGGTCATATTTAACAATTGCTTTTTCTAATGCTAAAGCTGATGAACGGAAGCGAGATAATTCAAAACTATTGTAGATAAGTCCTTCAAACTCTACCCCCCTTCTAGTGACTTTGCGTGTGGTTATATTTCCCACTAATACTTTTAGTTGTTGATAAGAGCCTGGTAAAGCTGGAGGAAACTCTTGGATAGCTTTTGACCACACAGATGTCCGAGGCGATTTTAATTCTGGATGAGAACTTTGGTTATAAATATCGATAATGAAGATATGTAGAATTTCTTGCAGTGCTTCAAAAGAAATCACTGCATTTTTCAGAGGGTTGTAATCATACTTCTTCATAAAGTTTGAGAAGCTTTTCCCTGGTAGGTCACTCAAAAGTTGACTATTTACCGCACCAAAATATCGTTCTATTGAACTTTTGTACCAGGGCATTCTGGGTGGTGAATATTGAATAGCTATTCCCAAAGATAAGCAAGCATCTTCAAAATGTGTACTATAAAATTCTTTTCCATTATCAACCACAATCACTTCTGGCAGTCCATAAGTGTCCCAAGTATTCACTACGCTTGGAAAATTTTCGATTAGATAATTTTTGGGACGGATAACGTGTAGCAAACATTGCATTACCGATAAATAGCTCGGAGGTTCAAAACTGGCGTAATACCCTAGTATGACTCCTGAATATTTATCTACAGCAGAAGTTAACCAAGGGGTGCCAATAGGCATTCGATGTTCTGCGTCTACTACAAACAATGGCAGTTTAGTGTGGTCAATTTCTATCCTTTCTAAAGGACGATTCGGGCGTGGCCCCTTCATTACTGGGTCATACATTTGAGAGGCTATACGGTTGCCTAAACGTTTTTTAGCGACTACACATGGATCTAATTTAGATACAAATCTGTAAATAGTTGAACGATGTGGAATTTCTAAAGCTTTTTGACCAATGCTTGCACGAGTAAGATTTTCCTGCCTAATTTGGCGCAGAATTTCATCATGTACATCTGCCATATCTGGTCGAGAAGGATTTAAATAGATTTCTTGAATGCACCTATCAATAATTTGAATTACTTCTTTCTCTAGTTTGGGTCGGTAATCTCCTTTATATTTATGCTTAGGAACTAATGAACGAATATCCTGACCTGAGCTTTCATAAGCTTTTAGCCAACGGTAAACTGTTAACCAATTTGGCGGATTAAGGTCATTAATTTGTTCTGACACTTGTTCAATAATCGGTTGCAGACTAGCTGGAGTCCTTTGAGGTATATCTTGCTCTAAAACAAAGCTTACATAACTGTATTTTCTTTTAGCTTCAAAGCGAATTTCTTCAGGAAGTTGAGTAAAATCAGCTTGAGTCTCATTTCCTTTTCGTCCAACAACACCAAAAGATTCTGTTGATTGAAGTTCTAATTTTTCCCTAAAAAGCAACTGAACTAAAGCTGTATATGTAATTCTAGACAAGACTTCGGTAACGACTTCAAATATCTGTAATTCACCATTGGCTAACTGCTGTTTAATGACGTATTCGCGCCCTTTTAGCCAAAAATGAAGTCCAGGTCTGATTTGGAATCTATTCATACATCCAAAAGTAATGCTTGAACATCACCCTTAAATTGAGATAGTTGAATTAGACTTGCTGCACCTATAGATTGCATTAAATCTGTTGACAGCCAGCCAAAATACAGTAGTTTGAATAATAGGTTAGGATATATTCCTTTTCGCTCTAGATCATGACACACCTGTTTGAAAGGCGTTGGTTCTCTGGAAGTGAAATAACATTGACAGTCTAAGTATTGTTGTAGTGTAAATGGACTACGGGCATACTTGTATAACAGCTTAATATTATCCAGTTTAGGTTGCTGCCGAATCATTGTATCGGTCACTACCATAAATCTCATGCTCCGCTCTTCACATAAATGGCTGATATGTCTCCATTTATCAAGATTTTTTTGGTCATTAACCTGGGATGCAGGTTTGACTTCTATCACCTGTTGTTGCCCTATTCTTTGTACCCAGAAATCGGGGGTATAGTTTTTAGTTACACCTTTTGAGATATAAGTTATTTTGAATGGCTGGCCCCTGTATGACTGGACTGTTGGATCAATCTCTAGCAGATAAATGTAATCTCGCTCAATTTGGGACTCCCACCAAATGATGGTGTTCATCTTCAAACTGGGGAATTTACCAATAATTTTCTTTGATCCACTATTGGTGATTCTTCTCACCCCGTTTGCCAAAGGCTTTCTTGCCCCCAATCTAGTGATAATCTCTCCAGCCTAATTGATCCACGCTCATTTTCAATTAGTCTGCGACAATTTTTCACATAGTCCGCGAACCGACAGCTCCTCTGCGGTTGTGTGACTGTAACCATAAGTTTGCCATTTTTGAAACCATAACTTTGCCGCAGTAAGAGTTGAAAAGTAGATTATTACGTTTATTGGCTAAATAGAAAAAGTTGAGTTTTGAAATGATAAACTTGCCGAAAGTATAAAAATAAAGCATAAACCTGCCGAAAATAACGGTTTTTCTGTATGCTCAGCGACCAAGAGTTTGAAGACTGGTGTCGCCGCCTTTGTTTAACAGAGACGACAAAAGAGTTTGTGCAAAAAATCCGTTGTTCAGAACCTGTAAGGATTGTAGGTGGGGGAGCGAAAAATGTTTGCGGTAGCTATCCAAGCCGCAAAATGGGGAAAACAATTCAGTTTGAATCTCATAAAGTAGAACTGCCAGCGATCGTCGAATACGAAAATGACGAAGATGTTTTGGAATACTATGACCAACCAATTCGCTTAAGCCTATCATTCAAATCAAAGAGCGGACGTTGTGTGGTGACATCTCACATTCCTGATTTCTTGATCATACGCTGTAACTGTGTGGGATTTGAAGAATGGAAACCGAGCGAACGTCTCAAAACATTAGCTCAGAAACAACCCACACGCTATCAACAGAGCGAAGACGGTCAATGGCACGCTCCACCAGCAGAAACGAAAGTTCAACCACTTTTACTGTACTACCATTTACGTACAGATCAAGAAATAAACTGGATTGCTTACCGCAACCATCAGTTTCTGAAAGCTTATTTCAATCAAGAAACTACAGTTAACTCAGAGGTAAGAACAACGGTTGTTGAGTGCGTGAGAGCTAACCCTGGAATGACTCTAAAAGAACTATTAGAATCAACCAGTATCAATTGGGTAGACGATATCTATGCCTTGATTGCAACAAGGCAATTATATGTAGACCTCAAAGCTGCTGCTTTGAGTGAACCAGAACAAGTTCATCTTTTCAGCAGTCAACAGATGGCACTGGCATATAATGTCATGATTGCTCAAAGAATTTCTACCACTATCGCCAGCGGACAACGAATTGATGTGGCGGTTGGCTCAACGCTTGTTTGGGATGGTAAAAGTTGGTGTGTACTTCAAATTGGAGACACAAAAGTTGCTCTCCAAAGCGAAAATGAACTGATTCAGTTAACTCATACAAACTTTGATGCACTCATTGCACAAAAAGAAATTACTCATATTCAACCTAAATCTGCAAAAACAACAGAAATTTGGGAACAGCTAAAATGCGCCAGTCCTGAAGATTTGTCCGTGGCTAACTACCGCTATAAAATCATTGAGCCATATTTACATGGAAGACCGCCAATTAATAGTTCTGTACCTGAGCGGACAATCCGTAGCTGGAAATCCAGATTTAATAAGGCTCTTAATAATTATGGCTGGGGCTATATTGGTTTGCTACCCAATCGGGGAGACAAAGGAAATCGAGTAGACCGCTTTTCACCCGATACTTGGGAGTTCATCGACCGAATTATTGAACAGCATTATGAAAATCTCAAACAGCGAGGAAAACTGGCAACTTACGGTATTCTCGTTAGAGAGTGGGAAAAAGCAGGAAGAACAGACCCTTGCCCCAGTCGAATTACTTTCTGTAAGCGTATTAATCAACGAGATCCAGTACGGCAAACTCGCCAAAGACAAGGTAGTAGAGCAGCTTACCAAAAGAATCCTTTTTATCACGAATTAACGCTTTCCACGCCTAACCACGGCAGTCGTCCATTTGAAATCTGCCACATTGACCATACGGAATTAGATATTGAGTTAGTTTGTTCTCGCACTGGACGTTGTTTAGGCAGACCTTGGGCAACGATTCTTATTGATGCTTTCTCCCGCCGCATTTTTGCCATCTATTTAACTTTTGATCCACCATCGTATCGCTCTTGCATGATGGTGTTGCGAATTTGTGTGCAACGACTTGGACGTTTCCCAGAAACACTAATAATGGATAATGGTGTAGAGTTTGGCAGTATTTACTTTGAAACTCTTCTGGCGGCATTTGCTTGCACAAAAAAACAGCGCCCCGTTGCTAGTCCAAGATTTGGTTCGCTTATTGAACGTTTTTTTGGCACAACCAACACAGAATTCTTTTACAACCTAAAAGGCAATACTCAAATTACTAAACAGGTTCGCTTGGTAAATAAAGCAAATAACCCAAAAGTACAAGCTGTCTGGACATTGCCAGAATTACAGCAGATTGCAGGTAAGTGTAGTACAGTAAAACCAGTGCATCAAAGTTA
>NZ_JAVRCA010000130.1:0-6472 GCF_034530995.1 Nostoc sp. DedQUE04
CGGTTAATGGTTAAGAGGCTTGCTGCACCTTCTTAGATGTCAAATGGGTTCTATAGATGAACTAGTATTGCTACTAAAAGCCAGTCAAGCAACCGGTTTAACGACGCTCCAAGAGTTGATATTGCGTTCTTCGTGGGAAGGAGAAACCTACACCAATATAGCTAGTGAAGCGCACTACGGCGAGGAACGTGTCAAGAAAATCGCTGCTCATTTATGGCAAGTACTGAGTAATTTTTACAAAGAACCAATACATAAATCCAACTTTCGCCACACTCTAGAAAATCACCATTTTAGCGAAGCGCATCAGCAGTTAATTAAGGAATTCAATCGAGCCGCCACAGCGATATCCTTAGAATTTCCTAGTGGCCCAGTATCTCTTAATTCCAGATTTTACATCCCTCGACCGCCAATTGAAGAACTCGCTTACGCAGAAATGGCTGAACCTGGGAGTGTAATTTGCATCAAAGCACCCAAAAAGATGGGGAAAAGCTCTCTGGTTTTGCGGTTGCTTGCACGCGCTAACAAGCAAGGCTTTCGCACCGTAACTTTGGACTTTCAGCAAGCAGACAAAGCAGTATTTGCCAGTTTGGATAAATTTTTGCGCTGGTTCTGTGTCAATGTTAGTCGGGAGTTACAGCTAGAAACAAAACTCAATGATTATTGGGATGAAGATATGGGTAGCAAAGTCAGCTGCTCTATCTATTTCCAAAAATATTTACTGCCTGCGCTCTCAAGTCCTGTGGTTTTAGTATTAAATGAGGTGGACTGGGTATTTGAGTATCAGGAAATTGCTCAAGAGTTGCTACCATTAGTGCGATCGTGGCATGAACAAGCCAAAAGGGTAGAAATTTGGCAAAAATTACGTCTGATTCTGGTTTATTCAACAGAAATTCTTGTTCCCATAAAACTCACTCAATCGCCATTATTTAATATTGGTTTGACAATTAATTTACCTCCCTTTACGAAAGAGCAAGTGCAGGATTTAGCACAACGTCACGGCTTGGATTGGACAGATGGTGAAGATGCCGATAGTTTGATGGCAATGGTGGGAGGAAATCCTTATTTGGTGCGATTGGCATTGTATCACATTGTGGGTAAAGGCGGATTAAAAAGAGATTTAGGACAGTTATTGCAACAAGCACCCACAGAAGCCGGAATTTATAACCAGTGTCTAAAGCAGTATGTACTAGCACTTCGAGATGAGCCAGAATTGGGAGATGCTTTTTATGAAGTGATTAATACTACAAATTATGTAAAATTAGAGCCAAGCTTGGCATATAAATTACAAAGTATAGGGCTAATTAATTTAGAAGGCGATGTCTACGACAAGCTACGCCTACGCAGTACTCCTGCGTGTGAATTATATCGGTTATATTTCCAACAATATCTCAAAAAAAGTGAGCATTTCAATAATACTCATGTTGAACAATTGAAACAAGAAAATCAACAGTTGTCCGTCCTCTCTAGTTTAGATGAACTAACTTAATTAGTTAATCACTGCTACTTTGAAAGCTACCTGCAAATTGAGTGGCAAAATTTTGCTCGTCAAAACACTCTAATATCACTGATTTTTTGCGATATGAAGAATAATTCAGCTATTCTGAATTCCGAAGTCAGAATGAATCAGTGGGGAATTCAGACCCGCCACTGTTTTGTTTACCACTAAATATGCAGATTGAGTGGAGGTGTTAAACCCCTTAATTCATCCAGCAGTTGCACAAAATTTATTCTGAATTCTGACTTCTGACGCCTTTATTCTGTTTTGCTAAAAATAGCAACTGATAAGACTTTTTTTGTCGATGAAACTTCCATTACTAGCTTGGGAATAATAAATCATGCATGAGATAAACTTGCAATTAATCTCAGCATATTAGGTGTGTTTACTATCGACAAATAAAGGAACAATTTGTTAATGAAAGTGAGTTCATTAGGGATTAAGCTAGGTTTTGCAGCTGTTAGCAGCAGTTGTCTTGCGGCAGTAGCGATCGCTATGAGTGGAGCAAGTGCAATTGCTGCTCAATTCATCACAATTGAAAGCACTGGTACATTATCAGGAACTATCGAACTGCCCAGAAATAATCCAAATTTCAATAATAGTATTACTCGTATTGATACGGATGATACTGGAACTTATTACCGGAACTTAGGTACTAATAATAATCCTAATTATGTTCCTGTATACCATTCAGACTATTTACAGGTAGAAACACGCTCCGATGGAAGTCTGCATCACTTTGTTGACTTTAAAGGTATTCCAATTGTCTCGTTTGATGGTGTTCTGACATCACCTGTTCTTTCTGGCGGTCAATTGACTACCTTTCTTTACCAGGGACAATTGTCAGGAACCACATTTCAAGGAGTAGTTCAAGATGAATTTAATCTTACAAAAGCTTTCTACACTGGTACTGTCACTGACCCAAATACCGGAAAGAAATATCAAGGTACTTTTGAAGTGAGTGGATATGGGGAGCGATATAGTAATCCCAATGGTAATTTAACTCCCACAGTCTTTGATTTCCAGTCTGATATCCCAGGTTTCCCAGGCGTAACATCCTTGACCATAACTAATGCTAGTTTGGCAAATTTAAGAATCATAGTACCTATAAATGAAACTTCTATTCCAGAACCCGCTACCCTTCTCGGAACTTTGATGGTAGCTAGTTTTGGTATCGTTCTGAAAAGAAGAAAAGACAGCGGACTTAGAAAGACGTTTTAAAACTGAAAGCCTGTTGTAAAAAAGCTCACAAGGCTGAAGCTGAATTGTAAACGTCAGTGCCTTGTGAGCAAATAACCTCAGACAATAAGGACTAAAGTCCTTACTACGAACTTATTTATCTATCAATTTAAAATAAGCCGGATTTTTGCAAATCCGGCTGAGTTGAATCATTCATCTATACGCAGTAGCTTGCGATAAAACGGTTGTGAAAAATCGGTTATACGATAACGTTTATAGTTGTCCATAAGTTCAATTAAAAAATTAATAAACTCGAAACTAGCCATCATCAGTTCATAACTCAGGTCAGCATTGCCATCAAACTGAATTCGGCAACGGGTTAAGTCTGAGGGTAAAGTAGCAACATTCCAGGAGGCGACAAAAGGGACATGTTCGCTGGCTTCGATCTTGCGATGTCCCTCCAAGACCCCTTTTTGATAAAGACTGATGGCATAGGGTAAGAAATTGCGCCTAGCACCCTGAACATAAGGTAAGTAAACACTGGCTTGTTGTTGAGTTGCAGGCTGGAGTTGCTCGATAGACATAGTTAAATATTCCTCAAGTTAGTTAGCAACTGGGGATATTAGTGGATGTTAGTAGTATTCCCCAAAGATGTGTCTAAAGCACATAGTAGGAATGGGGATTGGGGATTGGGCATTGGGCATAAGGGATAAGTCTTTGATACTTGCTGACGAGTTTTTGAACTCCACTCTTCTGCTCTCCAGTCCCCCAGTCCCCAGTCCCCAGTCCCCATACCCCAGTCCCCATGCCCCATGCCTAATAAATGAAGTTACTACTAAGAAATATTAAAATTTCGGTTACAATGATGCTGCATTAACTGTTATCGAATCTGGGAACGGTAACACTAAAAATCCCTACTGTACAGTGGTGGATGCCGTTATTGCAGTTTTTCCCAACAAAAAGCTGCTGCTGCCTTGCTATTACTTTACCCAAACCGGAGTTCTCATTAGGGAAAGTCCGACTCTACAAGCTTCCTGCCGAAGTGGCTATCAAAGGAATCAAGCTTCTGTCTAAGAGTAGCAAACGCGGTTAATATGAGGTAATTACGCACAGTGGCGGTGACAACAAAGGTAGTCCCAGCGGCTTTTGGCTTAGGGATAGCGGGTATTGCAGTTTGCCCATTCCGATTAATATCGGGAAAAGTAGCTTAGGGATATTTGTCCGTAAAATTACTAACTGTAGACAAATAGTGGTTTTTGAATCAAGCAACCTAACCTATGCCAGCGAATTCCTGGCCCGAAGAAGATTCTTATCAAGAGCTCGATCCGCTCAACTCCTTGTTATCTGACCTATCAGTAGATGAGGAGTCAGTGTTAGAGACAGATTCTATGTCTCTACCATCCCGGTTTCAAGGTCGTAGAGGCAAAGCAGCTCTAGTCTTGACTATCGTCTGGAGTGGCACGATCGCTCTACATTTAGTTTCTTGGGCTTCCATTTTTATTCTAGGACTGACCACCATTCTAGGATTTCATGCTTTGGTGGTGGTGTTTACTAAATCCCGTCGCTATCCAAAAGAAATACAGGGAGATTTACCTTCTGTTTCTGTGCTAGTGGCTGCGAAAAATGAGGAAGCGGTAATTGCTAAATTAGTCAAAAATCTTTGTAATCTGGAATATCCAGGTGGGGAGTACGAAATTTGGATAATTGACGATCGCAGCAGTGATAGCACGCCACATTTATTAGCGGAACTCGCACAGAAACACGACCAGCTGAAAGTACTAAGGCGTTCAGCAGAAGCTACTGGTGGCAAATCGGGGGCGTTGAATCAGGTATTGCCGCTGACAAAGGGCGACATTATAGCAGTATTTGATGCTGATGCCCAAGTAACACCAGATTTACTGCAACAGGTAATACCTTTATTTCAAAGAGAAAACGTGGGGGCGGTGCAGGTGCGAAAAGCGATCGCCAACGCTAAAGCAAACTTTTGGACTAAGGGTCAAATGGCTGAAATGGCCCTTGATACCTGGTTTCAGCAACAACGGACTGCCCTTGGTGGCATTGGCGAACTGCGGGGCAATGGTCAATTTGTCCGGCGTTCCGCCTTGGAAAGCTGCGGTGGCTGGAATGAAGAAACTATTACCGATGATTTGGATTTGACAATCCGCTTACATTTGGATAAATGGGATATTGAGTGTGTTTTCCATCCAGCGGTGCAAGAAGAAGGAGTGACAAATGCAGTTTCACTCTGGCATCAGCGCAACCGTTGGGCAGAAGGCGGTTATCAGCGCTATTTAGATTATTGGGATTTAATTCTCAAAAACCGGATGGGGACGCGTAAAAGCTGGGATTTGCTGATTTTTATGCTGATTATGTATA
This sequence comes from Nostoc sp. DedQUE04, assembly GCF_034530995.1. Classification (NCBI taxonomy): domain Bacteria; kingdom Bacillati; phylum Cyanobacteriota; class Cyanophyceae; order Nostocales; family Nostocaceae; genus Nostoc; species Nostoc sp. DedQUE04. Next base: position 5,051 of record NZ_JAVRCA010000130.1, read on the forward strand.
TCTTACCGACAGCAGCAGTCCCAGATTTATTAATGGCGATCGCTCGTCATCGTCCACCAATGTTAAGTCCGATCACAGGCTTGTCCATTTCTATGTCGATGGTAGGGATGTTTACAGGTTTGAAGCGGGTACGTCAAGATCAAAAATTCCCACTTTCTACACATCTTACGATGCTGGTGCAAACCCTGCGTGGCAGTTTATATATGTTGCACTGGTTAGTCGTCATGAGCAGCACTACTGCTCGGATGTCGGTAAGACCAAAGCGCCTGAAATGGGTGAAAACCTTGCATACTGGGCATGGGGAATAGCCCCTTTGGGAAATTAAAAATTAAAAATTCAAAATGCAAAATTATTTTTGGTAATTTTGCATTTTTTTTAGGGACTGACAAAAATAATTATCCAAAATTATTTGTATATTCGTAGGGGCGCAAGTCCTTGCGCCCCTAAAAAGGGATATTTTTTTAATTGAAAGTCCCCTAAGCAACAAATCCAAACCAGGCTTTTTGAGGTTAGCTTGGTAATCTTTCCCATTGCTCAATCTTTTTGACCTTCCTCCATACTCCCAAGCTAGTCAGCGTAACGTTACGTTGACTGAGCGCTTATAATACAATACGGTTCAGCTAAGGCTAAAACTCTTTGTCAAAGTCAATTTTTTTAACGAACCACAGAGGCGCAGAGGGCACTGAGAGAAGAAAGAAATGCTTAACTGAACTGTCTGTATTGGCTTATAATAGCGACAACAATTTATAAGGGAAAAAATGCCTGCGACCATCTCAGATATAATTGTCCAGTTCGTAGAAACTTCGGATAGAGATAAAAGGCACGCGATCGTCAAGCGTTACGGACTCACATTGGTCGATGCCCGCGAAGAACCACTGGCTTATCTATACGAGGCAGACACTGATAATCTTACTCAACTCTGCAATGAGCTAACGAACGAAGATTATGTATTAGTTGCCAGCCCTCCCGATACATTCACCTACCGCAGCATCAGCCAAGGCGTTGTCTGAACGCCGTATCCAAATCAGTTCGTACTTGACAAATTTGGATAAGTGGGATCGCGCTTCCTCATAAAGCGGTTGTAAATGAGGTTTTCTTACCTTGTAAATTCCGTTTAAGTGTTTGACTACCAACTCGCTATCACCGTAGATTTTGGCTTGTTTTACGTCTATTTTCAGTGCTTCTTCTACTTCCAAAAGTAATCTGTGATACTCCGCTACATTATTGCTGATTGGTTCACCGAGATATCGGCTAAAGGTGTGTGTTTGCCCTGCAAGCTGGATAATGCAGGCGGCAGCGGCTTTGCCTGGATTGGGCACAGCGCCATCAAAGTGAATTATTGCGGTTTCATCCATAGTGATTAAATCACTGGAGTTTAGACTAAGCAACAAAAAACGACCCAGCAAAGCTGAGTTGAAAAGA
>NZ_JAVRCA010000131.1:0-5759 GCF_034530995.1 Nostoc sp. DedQUE04
ATGCCCAAAAACTCACCATCTAGATATACATTGTGAGCCGTCTGGAGGTCAGTGCGTCCTACATAGGTCAGTCGATAGCCGTCCACTGGCATACACAAGTCTTTTGCACGAGTGCCGCGATAGGAGCAGTTACCGCAGCCGTGACCATCACAATCTGGACAGATAGCAGCAGGCATATTCCACTTCGGCAGTGTAAAATCCCATTCAGCCGGTGGGGAAAATAATCGAGCCTTGTGGGAAATATAACAACCAGCATGACCGATTACTTTATCAGAATGGTATTGGACGCTTAACCATAGCCAATCACAATCACCTAACAAGCCTATTTTCTCAGAAACTTGTTTCAATTCCTCATCTTCCTGGTGATTGCACTCCACTGGAGTAGAAAGACTCGCTTTTATCTCTGCTACAGCGCGTTTAAAAGGTTCTTTATGGTATCGAGCATAGCCGTGAGTCATTTTCACCCACACGATATCATCCGAGTTTATCCAGATAGTCACTACATCTTCGGGCTGGCACTCTTTTGAATAGTCCGACTGATTGATGATGGTTGCAATGATTTGGCGATCGCGTGTGGTTAGCGGATCTTTTGTTGGCGCAGGGGCTGAAAGTTGTGTCATCATTAGAAATACCTCTTAAATGGGTAAAAGGGCGATCGCAGACTTTCCAGGGACGGCGATCGCCTTTTGTTTTGCATGAACAACGTTGTGGTTTACCGCAACGCTCTCAAAAAGATTTGGCGTAGCCTCATATTTCTGAATTTCAGCTATTGTCTAGTAAGAATTCACAGCACAAGGCTCTAGAGAAGGTATTAAACTCAAGTCGCAAGTAGACAAGTCGCAAGTCGCAAGTAAGTTTTGTAACGGGGATTTATACCCCGCAGACACATACTTGTGGCTTAATAGAAGCCGGAGACTTAAACTGAACCGTTTGAGAGTTCTTCACTTGCGACTTGCGACTTGCGACTTTGTTAAGCGGTTGCCCTAATTGCAGTATGAGTGGATTTATTGAGTGATCTTGAGTATCTCCCCCAGCCGACTTTACCTGGCGTACCTTGTGCTATACGACGGGGGGTTCTCGTTTCTCAAATCTATGTTTTGTGTTAATCAAATTTGGGGTTGAGCGCTTCTTTGTTTTTCAAAAGAGGCATCGGCTCGTCTCCTCTCTTATGATTACTATACTACTACGCTCACCAGTGTTTGTCAAGTATTTATTACTGGTAGACGTAGTAGACAATTCTCTTAGCTGTTGTAATCTATATTCCAAATAAGTGAAGTGATATCCCCATCTAAAGCAGCACAAAGTTTCTCTAGAATTTCTGTACTAACAGTCATCTGAGTTGGTTTCTTTGGTTTGTTAATAAAGACGTGAGGAGTCTCTAGCTGCTGAATATAAGCCACAGAAACTCCCACAGCATCAGATAGCTTTTGTCTACTATACCCAGCTTTGTCTCTTAGCTCTCTGAGTTTTTGGGCATTTTCTTCATTCCACCTAAACGCAGCGATGGGTGTTACATCTACTGTGATATTCATTTTTACTTTAATTTTATTTTCACTGCGCTCGCCAGTTGACATGATAATATGATTAATATACTGGTGTCAACCATAAGGCTACACCAAGCAAAGGTGAAAGCGATCGCTTGCCCATTAGCAATGCGATTATTTCAGCCTGCGTCAACCCAATTCGCAATTGTGAATTCGCAATTCGCAATTAAAATCAGTGGGGGCTTGAAACCCAGTAATTAACAATTAAGCAATTAAACGATTTCTCGTATTTAACTGCGAATTGCGAATTGCGAATTGCGAATTGTTTGGTCAACTGGAGAAACACAACACCTGTTCAAAGACTCTTACGGTTAATTTCCTCATGCTAAAATTGCCACATAAACTTGAACGGTTCAATAGAGCTTTTTCGTCATAAATACGCTGTTAGGGTCATCAATGTATTCAGCAAAGGGGCCTCGGTACTCAAACCCATACCGTGTATACAAAGCTCGTGCTGGAGCGAATTCTGAAATTGCCCCTGTTTCTAAATTCAAGCAATCGTAACCACGCCGTTGGGCTTCTTTAATAATGTGTTCCAGAATTTTGGAGGCAACACCCTGGCGGCGGTAAGCCAAGGCTGTACGCATTGATTTGATTTCGCCACTTGTTGAAGAGAGTTCTTTCAATGCCCCGCATCCAACCAGTTCTTCGCCATCCCTTGCTGAAAAGAAAGTAATATCAGGCGAACGCAACGCCTCTATATCAAGAGCATGAACGCTTTCGGGCGGGGTAATCTCATGCATATTTTCGAGATGTTCCCTCAAAAGGTTAGCAATATTTTTACCTGTCAGGTCATCTTCACGAATGTGCAATCGGCTCATTTCCTTAATTTGCTAGGGACTTTTACTCTCTGAGCATTGATTTACAAAACTTGGTTAGCAATACATCAGGAAGACTCAAGGCCTGATGTTGACTTCTAAACTTTGTAATGCCAACTTCAAGATTATTCGTTTTTTGCGTAAAACATGGAATTTGAGGTGAATAGTATTATATAACGGTATTTATTATGGATAAACTGGGGACAACGCTAATTGTCTCCTATATAAATTACTTCTATCAAAAACTGCTCCAGCTTTCGTCTAGGGCAGTTTTATATTGCACGGTAGAAGCCAGATTTACAAATGCAAATGCACCTAATGGTGAATGGTAATTGGTATTTGGTTCATCTTGGCTAGGACTGTAAACCGATGCTTGCTTTGAGGAGGCACAATCAAAAAGCTCATTCACAACTTTTAGTTCACGTAAGTTAGCCTGCAATTATGATTTTCAGTTCAACTGGTATAGACTGCCATAATTGACAATGGAGTGGTGTCGATTTTTATGTTGGAGCAACAACCGGAAAATTTACAATTTTATATTAAACAGCTAGCCACAGAAGCGTTACAAAAATCAGACCCCTCGGCATGGTTTGAAGTTTTATATGCCAAAGCCAAAGGGGACACAGCACAAATTCCTTGGGCTAAGTTAGCTCCTCATCCTTATCTACAAGATTGGTTGACGAATCATCAACCGTTCGCTTCTGGACAAAAGGCGTTAGTAATTGGTTGTGGCTTGGGAGACGATGCCGAAGCTTTAGTAAATCTGGGGTTTGAAGTAACCGCCTTTGATATTTCACCGACAGCAATCGCTTGGTGCCAAGAGCGATTTCCTAATTCAACTGTCAACTATATAGTTGCAGATTTATTAGCAATTCCCTCACAATGGCATCAAGCTTTTAACTTTGTTTTTGAATGTCGCAATATTCAAGCTTTGCCTTTGAATGTGCGTTCTTGGGTTATTTCTTCAGTTACCTCTGTACTTGCTCCTGGTGGAACACTGTTGATGATTACTCGTGTTCGAGACACAGAAGCTGAACCATCAGGCCCACCTTGGCCATTATCTAACTCAGAATTAGTACAGTTTAAAAATTTAGGGTTATACCAAGTAGAGCAACTTGTGTTTTTAGAGCCTGGGCAAATTGAGGTTAAACAAGTTCGGATTGAATATAGAAGACATAATTCTCTGAGCAAGTAGTAATTAATGCTCGAATTCTGCTGCTGTTATTCAGAGGTCAAGTAATTTGCAACTTCTTTTTGAACCCAAGTCATATATAGCTATCAACTATGAAATTATTCAAATACCCAATTAAGCTTGCTTCCTCTTGCTTTGCCATCTATGTTATCGCTTCTACGGCTGCGGTAATTGCTCAACCCAAACCTCCACAAACCAATTTGGTAATAAAATTAACACCGACTCAATTAAAAGTTTTACGTTCACTAGGCTTAAAAATAGCATTACCAAGTTATGTACCTACAAATTTTCATGCTGACAAGGTAATAGTCTCGGCTGGGCGCGAAAATGTTGATAGTTTGCGTTACTTAATTGTTTACCAAAATTTAAGTGCAGATAAATGCTTTGCGATTGAGTCAGTATCTGGGGGTATTGGAGACTTACCTGCTGGGTCGCGCAGTTACCCGATAAATTCTCCGATATTTGGAAAAAGCACTTTGGAGCAAGGATTATACGGTAATGCCAAACAACCAACATTGCTATCGCAGTGGTGGGGAGAGCAAAATGGCCCCTTTTACAGATTTGTTGGTACGGGAGTAATGCCAGAATTGTCTAATTGCAGTAACGTTACTCCCCAAGAAGCAGTCAAAGTTTCACAGTCGATTCAATACTTGAATTAATCGATTATGGCTTTGCAGTGATTGGATTGACAGTAGTAAAGTAAATACATTTGTATTGATTAGGGTGCTACTTTTTCTTTAAACTGTTTCCCAGCAGAAAACGCAGGCACTTGGGTCGCTGGGATAGTCATTGGCTCATTGGTTTTCGGATTACGCCCTTCGCGCTCTGAACGTTCGCGTCGCTCGAATGACCCAAACCCTATCAGCGTTACCTTTTCACCATTAGCTACAGCCTCGGTAACAACTGACAAAAAAGCACTGATTACTTCATCAGCTTGCTTTTTTGTAACGTTAGCCTTGGATGCTACAGCATCCACTAATTCACCCTTGTTCATAAATTACCCTGAAGTATTGCCAGTAACGGAAATCTAGCATTAATAGCTCTTGTTGGCAAAGGGTAAAAAGAGTAAAAATCTAGCAACATACGAAAATTGATAATACGCGGCTACTACTGTGTCCTTGTTCTGTCCTTAGATTTTCTTTCCTCAGCATCCCCTCGTCAGCAGCTATATTCTGTGGACTGCTAAGAAAGAAGCTCAAAATCGCGGATGTCGTCTATGGATGCGGTAGTACTTGGGATACCTTGGCGTTACTTCTAAAACTTTGTAATGCCAATTTCAAGATTATTCGTTTTTTGCGTAAAGTTTCAGACAGGAGGTGAATAATATTATATAACGGTATTTACTATGCATTAACCGGGGACAACAGTATAAGTCTCCTACATAACTTACTTCTATCAAAAACTGCTCTGGACAAAAGCTAGGGCAGTTTTATGTTGAGTCGATTAGTCCTAAGTTGAGTAGTCGCTATGATATTAGATAAGGTTTTATCACTCATCTGGTGTCAAATAATCAACACAAGCAATGCCAACTGTGTCAAAGAGAGATGGAACATTTAACTGTCCATCACTTAGTTCCACGACAAAATACCAAACGCAAAAAACAAGACTCAGGCCCAATAGCAAATATTTGTTCTGCCTGCCATCGCCAGATTCACGCTTTATTTGATAATAAGCTGCTGGCCTTTGAACTCAACACTCTAGACAAGCTCAAAAATGAGCCGCAAATGCAAAAATTCTTAGTTTGGGTAAGAAAGCAAGACCCAGGTAAGCGAATTTCAGTTCATCGATAAACAATAAAGCGTTGTTTGTACTAGTTGTATCCGTCATCTAAAAGAAAAACTAGAAACCGTTAACGTTCAACCAGAAGTAGCCGAAGCTATGCCCTGTCGCTTAAATCAAGCAATGAAAGATTTGGCAGCAGTGGCAAAGTATTTGGAGAGATAGCAATACAAAAGGTACTTTCCCTTACTAAGCACTAAGTATTTTGCTACGGTGTGATAATCGTAGGTATCCCTTGAGGATAAGTGTAGTTTGTGTTGATAGATACCCAAAAATTTCTTAGAGGAAAGAAGGAAAGTGAAGGCATTGGCGATCACTCTCCTAGAAACGTTAACAGGTTTATCTCACTTCAGTTCTGGGGGATAATCTATGTGCGATTCGTTGATTAGTGAATCACGGTGTAAGCCCGTACATAACTAATCCAAC
>NZ_JAVRCA010000132.1:0-5318 GCF_034530995.1 Nostoc sp. DedQUE04
TTTTATCAATTCAGCGCGGCTGGGTCGTTTTGTGTTGCTTAGTCTAAATTCCAGACACCTACACCCATGACGGAATGGCACGAAGACTCATGTGAAATATCGTCAGGGCAGGGTGTTGGGGGTAGGGTGTTGGGTGTAGTGTTAATAAAAATTGAATTTTAGTGCGCCAGACAAAACCAAGTTGTTCGTAATTCCCTACACCCCACACCCCACACCCTACACCCCAAAACCAGTAATACCAAGGGTTAACGCTTATCTTAGTGACATTCGCCCATGACGACTGTTGACTAATTCCTCCTCACTTTTAGAAAATGAGCGATCGCACAGAGTAATTAACTGATTTCTCATCTTCAGGCTGACCAGACAGCAATGCCAAACGTAAAAAATCCTATTAGAGCTTGACTTGACGCGTATTAATAAAATAGTATGTTAGATTGTCTGTCTAATTCCTGCTCGGATCAGGTAGACATATTACAAAGGCTGGCAAAAGCATCTCTACAGGAGATAAAAACCAGCTACCTGTACGGCAACCTCAAGGACAATTCCATGACCTACGCGATTATTGAAACTGGCGGCAAACAAATACGAGTAGAGCCAGGGCGGTTTTACGACATTGAACTGCTGGCGATCGAACCAGATGAAAAAGTTACAATAGATTCCGTATTACTCGTGCAGCACGATGGCGAAGTCACCATTGGACAGCCATTAGTAACAGGTGCGACTGTAGAAGGGACTGTAATGCGACATTACAGAGGTCGTAAAGTCCTGGTATACAAAATGAAGCCGAAAAAGAAAACCCGCAAAAAACGGGGGCATCGTCAGGAAATTACCAGACTTATGATTGATTCCATCACCCTCAACGGTGCAGTGTTTGCTGCCCAAGGAGAACCGGAGAAGGAAACCCCCGTTCTAGATAACACTGCTGCTGAAGAAGTTGAAACCGCTGCTGAATAATAAAAGAAGTAGATACACAAGAGGAAATCATGGCTCATAAGAAAGGAACAGGTAGTACACGCAACGGTCGTGATTCTAATGCCCAACGTCTGGGTGTCAAACGTTATGGCGGTCAAGTTGTACGTGCAGGAAACATTTTGGTGCGTCAACGCGGCACTAAATTCCACCCTGGTAACAACGTCGGTATTGGTAGCGATGACACTTTGTTTGCCTTAATCGACGGTGTTGTAATGTTTGAGAGAAAGGGCAAAACTCGTAAAAAAGTTAGTGTTTATTTACCTATAACTGCTGCTGAGGCAGCTCCTGCTGAAGCGGTAGCAAGTTAGAGTATTAGGGTGGACATTCTGTCGTTGGTGTCAAGTTAAGGCATCAGCCCAGATGTCAACAGAACGAGCAGCCGTTCGTCGGTGACGTTGACGGACGGCTTTAACCAAGCTCATCGAACAATAATGTTCGACAAGCCTGAAAATATTTTCAATGTGACATCCGATCCCCAGCCTCCAGTCTTCTAGAAAGCAAAAGTAGTGCGAAGTGCGCCTACAATTGCTGTGTCATTAGCACTAAAGCCTTCCGGGCTAAAGATGAAATATACACCAGGGGTAATGGAGATATTGTCATTAACCCGATAGTTATAAAATGTTTCTAAATGATAGGGAGTCGCGTCTTCTGGACGAGAAGCAACTCCGGCGACAGATTCTCGGTAAAGCGGCTGTCCAAAAATGACGGCGGCGGTGTTCCCTTCATGGAATATATCTCTAAAATGCAACCCAGCCGACCAGCTACTAAAGGTTGTAGAGGCATCTACATTCAAGAGATTAGCAAAAAGCAATGCACCTGATAGTGACAGGGATGTTTTCGGCGCAAACCGCCACGTTACTGTTGCACCTACAGAATTTACAGTGATTGGCTCATCAAGAGTTGCTAGTGTAGCGTCACCACCAAACCTCGCCAGTTGTGCTGCATTGGGAGTAAATCGAATAGAAGCAATATCAGCGCTGCCCAAGCCTGTACCTAAAATGTTAATTGTGTGGTAACTGTGTGCATAGTTGATGCCGATATCAATAGTTGAGATTGGTTTGAGGGTCAGTTGTGCTGCGATCGCTTGTGTACCGTTAAAGACACCTGCTCCCAAAGGTGTGTTCAAAAGACCGCGATCTTCTGATATTGGAGCCGAACCACTACCATAAATCACTCCGAGTCCCACTTGTTTTGAAGGATTCCACAAGAAACCAGCACCCGCTAATAAACCCGTACCAGAAGTTCCTCCTGTAATTCTGACTGCGGCGTTGTAACCTGCAAATCGAGAGATTGCACCTTGACTATCGCTGGCGTAGGGAGTGATGGCAGGAAAAACATCTGTAATCTCTGCATTGGTTCCAGCAAAGACAACGAATTTCTGAGACAACGGTAAGACATAAGCTAGCTTGTAAAGACTAACTGAATTTGCTCCGCCATCGGGTTGTAATGTCTGGGGGTTAAAGCCAGGAAATTGAGGTTCAAAGCTTAACTTGGTTGAACCTGCACCAAGAAAACTTGAATTTGGCAGTAATTGGCCTTGAATGGTTCCTCTTTCATAAAATGAACCGCTCGATCTGAAGTTGTAAGCTTGAAGTCCAACAATCAACAAATCACTGCCGTTAAAGCTGCTGGTAAGATTGAGCCGGACGCGATTATTGAAGGCTAATTTAGCATCTTGGCTGCCTGGTTCTCCACCTGTCGCTGTGGACAAAGAAAAAATTGCTTCGCCATTAAGTTTAGTTGTGGTAGAAAACTGTTGTTTCTCTAAGGTAGCTGTGCGAGGTTCTAAGGCATTTACTCGACCACGCAATGTTGCAAGTTCAGATGTAAATTCTTCTTGGAGTTTTTGGAGAGTAGTTAAATCTTCTTTCTTAACTAAGTCACCAGTGCTAGTAGCAATCAGTTCGTTGATTCTATCTAAGCAAGCATTCAATCCCGCAGCAAATTCATAACGGCTTAAGGCGCGATTTCCTTTATAAGTACTGTCAGGATATCCTACAATGCAACCGTAACGTTCCACTACCGATTGCAGTGCAAGAAAAGCCCAATCTGTTGTCTTAACATCAGATAATTGAGATACAGAGTTTACTTGAGCGATCGCATTCGATTCTAAAGAATTAAAATTAGTTGAAATTCCGCTACTGTTGTCTTTGTCTGCGCTCTCAAAATTGTTGACAGAATTTTCAGCAATTAATTGAGCATTTACAGGAGATGCACCCAGCGAAATTAAAGCAGTAAGTAAGCACAGCCAACTGACTTTTTTGGTACACATTAACTTGTAGTAATTCACACCCGTTCCTCACACACAAAAGAAAACACCACTGTTTGTTGCGAATACTGTATTATTCACAAGCTAAAGCTAACTTGCTAAAGCAAGCTATCAAGAATTAAATACTCTGTTTGCTGAGAGTTTCCCGATTAAATACACGAATTGCTGCCGTAGAAAATTACTTTGTACAGAATTCGTATAATAATATCTAAGCCAATGTATGGGCTTAGAGTAGTTGCAGCTTTTATCAAGTTCAAAATTGCCATTTTAACAATTACTTAGTCGTTAGGAAAGACTTCATTGCTTGAAAAACTACTTTTTGAAATTTTTAAACTACTTAAAATTTATAGATACACTATAGTTTTGATAAGTGGTACTTTACCATATATGTTTTACAAAAATAAACACTTTTAAAGTTTTTACTTTTGAGGTATATAAAAATAACATTAAAGTATTATCTAAGATTATAAGAAATCAACTTTTGATAATATTAAAATATATAACGCGGTCGTTCGTGCAATCAATAATGAGTTGATAGCGATTCCCAGTTAAGTGATGTACAGATAATATTTTGAAACGCAGAGGGACGCAAAGTTAAGCGCAGAGGTATGCAGAGATTTGTACCTCAGCAGACTAGGAAATGCTATATTGTCAGGCGAAACAATCTAGGACTTACGCACTATACAAATCAACCAAAACGTGTATTACGGTATTTAGTCTTTTCAGAGGCTTCAGATAACCCTGATTTATTCCGACATTTGCGATCGCTGGATGCCAAAACATGGCTAAAATACCCAAATTGTGTTTAGTACTTATGTACGATGCGTAAGTCCTACAATCGTATTGTCAGCCAAAACAATGCCATTGCAACTCTAAAAGACTTGTGTGTATACCGTAGCTTTACAAAGAAAGAGGTATTGTTAGACAAGAGTGAACAGTCAGATTAATAATAGCTGCCAGATTTCCGATGTTCTAAAGCCGTGACACCATCATTTGCCAACACTTCACCGCGATCGATGACGGCATAAATTAACCATCGATCGCCACATTCCATTTGCACTTTGTTGACCATTGTTACAAATGTGCTGACTTAGTTTAGTGGTTGCAGCAATAGGCAATTTAATAGAGTATTGAAGGTAGAAATGCGCCTACTGGCTCGTTGTACAGTCCCATACTCATCAATGTCATTGGTCGAACTATGTGCAATCCTTTCTCTAAGCACCAGCGCAATAACTCAGTATTGCGCGTTGGCAAGAGAAATCCTGATTCGGAAATTGCTGTTGCAGCGCTCAGTAGTGCTTTGAGGTCTTGATTACTTTGTGCAACTGCGTGTCCATCCAAGCCAAGTACAGTTATGTATCCTGTAATGCAACCGTTATGTTCAACTACTGTAAGCGTTTGCTGCTCAATTGCATCAAGTAATTCGATCTGGCGAACATGACCATGAACTTGAAAACAGAGTTGGTTGCAGATATCGATATCTGCTGCGGTTGCTTTACGAACCACATAGCCTAAAACTTCAAGTTGAAGCGCCGTACCTTTTAGGACTGCAAGCGGTTCTCGCACACGAAATCCGAGTTTAGTATATAAGGATAATGAACTACTATTATAAGCAGCTTGCACTAATCTGACACCTGCAAACTCTTGCTGCCGTGCGTAATCTAAGACGTATTGCATGAGATGCCTACCAATTGAACGTCCTTGCGTTATGGGGTTAACAGATAGCGGCCCAATTCCAGCAATTGCCCCATTATTCCAGAGAAAATTACTGCCCACAATATGTCCATCTAGCTCCGCTACAACCGAGTAAACATTTTGACGTTTAAGTAGAGACGAAAACGATTTAATTGTAGCTTCAGGAGAAGCCCAGTCTGTGGTAAGATTATATCGTTCATCGAGGATCTTAAACGCTTGGTAAGAGATTGAACCGCACTCATGAGCATCTTCAATCCTTCCCTCTCGCAAAATGAAGTTTGTGCTTTTCATAATAGGTATACTAGCCGTTTCAAGATAGTAAACTACTACAGCATTTCCGGCTGTTATGAGGTACAGTAGCAGCAATTAGCAAACCAGTTTC
>NZ_JAVRCA010000133.1:0-5172 GCF_034530995.1 Nostoc sp. DedQUE04
AATTTTTACTCCAGCTTTTTATTATCCCATGTTATTTATATTAAGGATAAGTCTAGTAAAATAAGCCAATGCTGAAGATATTATTGCATTAGCATTAAAACTGCTGGAAGAATGGGAAAAGGGTTATCAGGAGTGGAAAGAAGAAACCCGTGTTTTACTATTCGTCGTCTAAATAGTCGAAAATCTCAGATTTGTAATGAACAGTAATACTCAACCAAGAAAAATCTTGATTTTGGCGGCGAATCCAAGCGGTCTACGCTTGGATCAAGAAATTCGTGAAATTGAGGATGCTATCCAAAGGGCAATTAGACGAGATCATTTCCAAATCGTCACACGGCAGGCAGTACGCCCGAAGGATATCAGAAGATCGATTGCAGAAGAAAGACCGGAAATCGTCCATTTTTGCGGACACGGGACAGAAGATGGAAGCCTGATACTAGAAGACGATGGTGGGCAAAGGAAATTAGTAAAACCAGAGGGATTAGCAGCACTGTTCGAGTTGCACGCAGACTACGTGGACTGCGTACTGATAAACGCTTGCCACTCAGAGAAACCTGCTGAAGCAATTAGCCAGCATATAAATTATGTGATTGGTATGAATCAGGCAGTTAATGACAAAACAGCTATTAAATTTGCTGAAGGTTTTTATGATGCTCTAGGATATGATGCTCAAGACAATAAAGAAGAATTTCAAAGAGCTTTTAACGAAGGAATCGTTGCAATTAAATTAGAAGGTCTTCCTGGCGCTTCTATACCAGTTATCAAAAAAAACAAGGAGGAAATTATTAAAGCAGATCGGGAACTCATGGCACAAGTGAACCCGCAGAAGGCAGCGATGAGCAAGTACAACACGCAGATTCATGGGAACGTACAGGGCTTCATCCAGGGAGACAACGCGCAGGTGGAAATGACCTTTCGTGACAAACCCTAAAAGAAATAAACGGCTAATGGATAATCCAAAGTACGAGTCACATTTTTACGGTTCAGTCCAGGGGGTTGTCATTGGTGACAACCAAACAGTTACGTTTAACTTCCAAAATGGTGAGCAGCGTATCGTGCCATTTCTCGCCCCACCTCAAACGCGCTACGAGCTTGTGGGTCGCGATGAATTGCTGCGTGACCTGAAACAGCGGTTGTTTGCTGGTGGTAGCCTAGCTCTATCTGCTCTCAAAGGTCTACCCGGCGTAGGTAAGACGGCATTGGCTATCGAGTTGGCGTATGACCGCGAGGTGCTAAAGCATTTTCACGATGGTGTACTCTGGGCTGGTTTAGGTCGCCAACCAGATGTACTCTCCCATTTAGGTGCGTGGGCTATGGCACTGGACATTCCAAAGGGTGAGATCGCAAAGTTGACTAGTATTGAAAAGAGGGCAAAGGAGATTCAAAATGCTATTGGCACACGCCGGATGCTTCTGGTGTTAGACGATGCCTGGCAAATTGAAGCGGCAAAGGAGTTCAAGTTTGGTACTCCTAACTGTGCTTACCTAGTCACAACGCGCTTGCTTGAGGTTGCGCTGGAGTTTGCTAGCGAAAGGCCCACCCAGGTGCCTGAATTAAGCGAGGAAGATGGTCTAAAATTGCTGACGCGGCTGGCACCATCGGTAATAGAGGCCGAGCCAGACGAGGCAAAAGCGCTTGTAAAAACTGTCGGTGGACTGCCACTGGCACTTATCCTCATAGGGAAATATCTACAGAAAGAAACTCACGATAGGCAACCACGACGTTTGCAAAAAGCACTTGTTCGGCTAAGAGACACTGAGAATCGGTTGCGGCTAGAAGAGATACAAGGGACTCTGGAACGCCATCCTAGCCTGCCAGTTGGTACACCGTTGTCGTTGCTAGCAGCTATCGAGATCAGTTATGAAGCGTTAGATGATGTGTCAAGTCTTGCCCTCCGGTCACTGTCAGTCTTCCCACCTAAACCGAACACATTTTCAGAGGAAGCAGCGCAGGCAGTGTCTACTGTTCCTGATGAGACGCTATACAAATTGACAGACTATGGACTATTGGAGAGTAGTGGCCCTGAACGTTACATGCTACATCAGGTCATTTCTGATTACGCAAGAATGCAGCTAGGTGAAATGGAAAAAAGGGATGTCTTTCAACGCTACTTGAGGTATTTCGTTGAACTAGCAGAGATAATGGAATCCAAGTTACAGGAGGAGCCACAGAGGTTAGAAGGATTAGGTCAATTGGAAAAAGAATATGAAAATCTTCGTGCAGCACTGCGATGGTCGTTAGAGCGAAATCTAAATAATGAGGAAGCAGAGATGGCACTTCGATTAGCATCTGCTTTGGAAGAATTCTGGTTATTACATGGTCAAGCTCAAGAGGGTTGCGATTGGCTGAAAAAATTGTTAGAGAAGAATAATATAGTTTCACAAACTTTACGGGCAAAGGCACTTCTGAGAATTGGTAACTTATATAGATTTCAAGATAAACACAACGAATCACAAGAGTATTATCAACAGAGTGGGGATTTGTACGGAAGTTTAGGAGAAAATGAGCAAAAAGCTTGGATACTGTTTTATCGGGGTCTTTCTGAAGCAGATTATGGGGAAGATTTGAAAGCGTTAAAACGTTATGAAGAAGCCTTGGAACTGTTCGATAACTCAAATAACCAAAAAGGTATTGCCTCTGTAAGTCATAATATTGGGCGCGTGAAGTTGAATCAAGGAGAATACGATGCAGCACGTGAATACACTGATAAGAGCCTAAGCATATATTGCGTCTATCGCAATTTCAAACAACTTACTCTAAAGGACGAAGAAGAGTATGCCTGGATACTTCATAACTCAGTAAGAATATATGTTTCTGCATACCCTCAAGAAGTTAATAAAGCAAAACAAGAAAACAATGAAGGATTTGTGTTGTTTTATAAACTTAAAAATGAACATGGCATCGCTTGGTCTTTCTTCAATCAGGCTATCCTGAAGTTGAATCAAGGGAAGAATAAGGCGGCGTATTTATTCTCTAAGAAAGCTTTGGCTCTATTTCGTAGGCTGAATAATATAGGTGGTGTCGCTTGGGCAAACCAAGTTCTGGGAAGAACTTACCTAAGAGAACGTCGTTACGAGAAATCTAGAGAATGTTATCAAGAAAAATTGAAAATTCAGCAAGATTTGAACAACTTGATAGGTATTTCCTACGCAATTGAAGGCTTTGCACGTTTGGCAGTTGAACAGGGAAAACCCACTCTTGCTATTCGCCTTTTCAGTAACGTCGAAGCTCTACGCGAGGGAATTAGCTATTCTCTGCCGCCTTCCGATTGCGCCGACTGTGAACAAAGTATAGCAAAAGCAAAAGCACAGATAGATGAGGATACTTTTGAAGCAGCATGGACAGTAGGACGGGAAATGTCTATAGAGCAAGCAATACAAGAGGCACATGGCGAGAGTAGATAATGGCATCACCGTGCCAAAACGGGAAAAGTCAGATCATTTAATCGCTTGATTGCTTGCTCATACTCTTCTTCATTGCGAATCGTGAGTAAAGGAGCGATCACACACCAATGGGTATTAATATCTGGGAGAAGTGTAGTTAATTTTTTCGATAAATTTTTGTCATATAATTAGCGTTATTTACGTTTCGTAATCAGCCAACCTAAACCCATAAATGCCAAGGTGGTAATAAGACTTAAAATTAAAGATGCCGAAAATGGATTTTTTGGTACTAGAGGTAGATTGATTTTGTTGATGTGTGTGGTGACAATTCCAGAAACTATAGCCCCACCACCAAAGCCTATACCTAATACTTGAATGATACTTTCTAAAGAGCGATCGCTCTTGTCTTGCTCTATTTCTACTATACCCCGAATTGTGTTGATCATCTGATCGAAAAGATTTTGCGCCGGCATCAGATAGCCTAAATCTACATCAATTTGTTCAACAAAAGTGGTTTCCGCTAGTCCCAAAAAGCTAGAAATAAATTCTAAATCATCTTCAGGAAGAGATATACTTTTTAGTTTATTCAGATATAAAGCCAAATTTTTACTATTAGTTTTAATTGTGTTTTTGTGAAACTGTAAGTCTCGTAAATAGCGACTGTAACTAAAAGATATTTTTGGGATTTCATTCAGCCATTGATTTAACTGCTGCAATTTAGCATTTGTTGGTAGATGTTTAAGCTGATTAAATGCCTTCAACTTATTTTCTAATTTACTAAAATCTTCCCTAGCTTGTTGATTACACCAAATCGCTTGTGACCGAGCATAAATAATTTTACTGCGACAATTGAGAATGTCAATTAATGGGTAATAGTAATCTCCTTTAGTCTCTAGTTCTGTAGTTGTGAAATAAATATTTAACCAAATTAAAATATGGCACTGTTCTTGAGGATAATCAGCATTATTGTTATATTCAAAAATTGGACTGCCTAATAACTTTCTCTGAGACTGACAATAAATTTGCAGTTTATTGACTGTTGCATCTAAAAGTAAATTAATGAGACAAGCATTAGCAAAGGCTTGATAATCTTGAATATTTCCTAGCGGTTCAGCAAAAAGGAGTAAAGTTTGTCCCAGGGAAGAATTAATATTTTTAGGAAGCAGATATTGATGAGGATTGAGTCCTGTTAAATCATCAATTTGTACTTCTGGTTCATGGTAACGGAAAGTTAAATCTAGAGCATAGGTGTCATGAATTTGTAGTGCATTAATTTCTCCTCTTAAATGGAGATGTGGTTTATGTCCAATTGCAGTAAAAGGTAAAATTCCCGTGAGATTGGCAGATGAATGATTTTGATTTTCGATGAAATCTGATAAGGTTTCTAATTTAGGGATGTCGATTTTTTTACCTAATTCTTGACATTTTAACCATAAATAATTATCATCATTAAGAGGATGTTTTAAAAGTAGGAAAGTGTTGTAAAAAAACTCACGCCCCACTTATCAAAGCCAGGGGCAAGAATCCGCATCTCTTCCCTGGCAGGCACGGACTGAACCACATCCACCAAGCCAGTGCCGACCGGCTGATGAGAGAAGCCCTGCAAAAGGTAGGGTTAGAAGAACGGGTGAGAATAGGCTCATAAATTTTCTGATAGAAATTTCGGCAATGAGTCAAAAAGCCAATAGAGATGCGCTGTTAACAATACTGCCACCATATCCTGTTTCAAGCATATCTAGAACACCGATTCAGTAATCGGGGGATAAAAGAAAATTCAGTTGAGCGTGAA
>NZ_JAVRCA010000134.1:0-5158 GCF_034530995.1 Nostoc sp. DedQUE04
GATGCTCTCGGTTGGTTTAACCACTGTGGTCTATTTACCTGAAAATTGCTGTAAGATAAGAATCCTTCTAAATTCATCGTGCTTTGGTTTGTACAAGTTTTTGAAAATAATCTAAAAATACCTGAAAATATTGCCTAAATGGCAACATTGTTCTGCTGAGTTTAGGTATTGTCAGTGTTAAGTTTTCCGCTTGTGGATTCTACACTCACACTTAATCTACTAACATCACTAACTTGGTATAAATTGTTATTTCCCTGCTTTTGCAACTACTTAACCTATAATTCGCACTGTCATCTGCTTAACTTTATATATAGGAGGAAGGAATTTGGTATAACTAATCATTTGTCTATACCAAAATCTACGTTAAAAACAGAACAGATTAAACATCTAAGCAAGAGACACTATAACGATGGAAAACTACATTGTGGCGTTTAATAACAGTGTATTTGACTGCACATAGCCAATAAAAACTAAATATGTAGCTTTTCTGTAGTTGACTAGTGCTAAATTTAAGTTACTCTTAAAGCGGATCTCTTGCTCTAAGAATCTACCCTGACAGAAATGTATAAAGATATAGTTAAATTTAGCAATTCTGTCCGAGATTTTGAATTTACAAACTGAATAGTTTGATACGGCCTTCAAAATCCCGATCCACTACCCTAAACAAAGTAGTCAATCACGACTCAATATCATCTGTCTGGTAATTGTAATGAATAGTTTACAATACCAATGGGTGAGAAAATCTAAAGAAAATATAAAAGAAACTCAAATTACTGTGGTGTCTGGAGGACAAAAGTGTTTCTGAGACTAGCACATCAACATCGACAATTCGTCCAAGACTTAGTAATGAACCTGCAAGCCTTGGCGATTGTATTAGAGCGGCGTGGGTATCCTGCATCTTGCTATACCTGTGGCGACCAAATGAATAGTGCATCATTTATGGTTAGCTTGGGTGATAACCATCTGATTCGATTTTTAGTGTCCGATTACGGCATTACTTGGACAGAAATGCGGGATGACCGCGAATTAATGAAGCTAGAGGGTGCAGAGGCAATAAGCCAATTAGATGAATTGGCCGATCTTGTCAAGCAATCTATGCAAAGTGATACAGGCTCTAAAACTCTTGCCAAGAAGTATTAAGATTTCAGAGGTCGAGAGCAAATTAGAAATTGATTATCGGTAACTGTTAATCGGTAACAGTGGCTTAGTTAAGCGATCGCTTACCTATTTCTCCATTATCATAAAGTGATTGGCTATGGCTGGCCCATCGCATATTTTTTGTATCAGCGAAAATCTGACGATCTTGATTTTCAGCCTCTAGCTAGAAGGTGTTAAAACATAGCAAAGTCAGAGGTTAGTTAGTTGAGCGCTCCTCTTTTGCGATAATTTCATCAAAACGCGATAACTTCTCTACGAGACACTGCGCGAATATCTAAAGTCCATTGCCAATTAAAATAAAGGGTGCCCAATAGTACGGGTGACTAAAGTCATTGACTGCTGCTACGGGTGCATTATGACTTATTTCCTTCCAGTTTCCAGTAATTAATGAGAGTTGAGCTTGGCGTAAAGCTTCAGTTTTAGTCAGCTTCTCAGTAGAAAGAATACCATAAAAAGCACTCATGAGTGCTTGTGTACCACCATCATCTACAGACCACAAAGAGGCGATCGCGGCTCTAGCGCCGGTTTGTTGCATCTGATAGCCAAAGCCCAAAATTTCTTCACCGTTACCTAACTTGCCTCCCAAGCCGGTTTCACAGGCGCTCAACACTACCAAATCTACATTCGGGAGTGACCAAGTGGCGACATTTCTAAAATTAACGCGATCGCCATTTCCAAATAAAATAAACGAATCTTCTGGTTTACCTACCACAAAGGCTGCATGAGTCGCTAAATGGACAATTGTATAATCATCCATTTGGGGTACAGCGACTTTAGGAGTAAAGGCATCGTCTAAAAGCTTCGTAGTTTCAGGAACCGCTGCTGCTAGACTTTCCACTTCCCGCACTGCAAAGGGTAAGCCAGCAAAACCAACCTGTCGATTACCAACTTTGATTTGATAATTACCTTTAGTAAAAGCACCCGCTAAAACCCGCAAAGTGGATTGTTTTGGGGTGTTTAAGTTAGTCAGACTGGCAGATGTAATGTGATTCACGTTGAAACGCTGTACGAGCCATTGTTTGCCATCATACACAGCAGTTAAAGGAATGTAGCGTAATCGATCGTCTGGAGCGTAAATCAGAGTTTGCGTACCCGATAGCTTTAAGTCTTTCTCTATCGGTTTAATTAGCCAGTCATACAATTGGCGTGCAGGTGCTTTGATATTTCGACTGGGATTGATTAAAGCTTGACGGAAAGCATCAATTGTTTGATAAAGTTTTTCGCGTTTTACAGCAACGGTGCGATGGATTGGTGGGGATTCAGAAGTTACCAATACCAATTCCAAACTATCTTTTAAAATCAGTGGGTAGAGTAATGCCGATTTTTGCGGTAATCGCGCCAAATTATCTCGAAGTTCGTTGAGACTCTCCAAATCCAAATTTTGCCGCCTAGCTGTACGGCTAATTTGCTCTACCTGTGCTTTCACTGAAGGACTATTGATAAATTCGTTAAATCCATCTAGAAGTTGCTGTTGATTTAAGACTAATTGTTCGATGCGTTGTTTTTGTTCGAGCGATCGCTGTTCGGGGGAAATTTTCCGTAGTGTTGTTAATTCCTTACCCAGTACAACAGCATTATCCACACTTTGATCCAGCTTTTGTTTAATTGGTTTTTCTGTTGCCGCTATATTAAGACCTTTGACAGTACGTTGATTACCTGGCACATTCTGGAGATATTCCTCTAGTTCTTCAACTTTGAGTAAATCCATTGTCCTTTGTGCTTCAGCAACACGTTCTTGTTTGAGCAATCGTTCACCCAAAATGCGATATGTCTGGCTAACAGTTATGTTGTAAGCATCTGGTTGTGGCGCACTCAATGCTGATGGATTCAAGCGAGCTTTCTCACGATTAATCAAACAATGCTTGTAGAAAAAAATTGCTAACTCTGGTTGGTTTTGGATATCGAATAAGTAACCTATGTTACTGTAGGTTTTGCCAAGTCGAACCAGATCCCCAAGTTCTTTGTTAATCAATAAGGCTTGCTGGTAGGATTGAAGTGCTTCAGGATACTTTTTTTGACTTTGGTAGATTCTGCCAATATTGTTAAATGTTACCGCTTCCCAAGAGCGCTCTCCAAGGTCTTTAGTGATGGTTAATGCTTTCTGTAATTTCTCCAACGCTTCTTTTGATTGACCTTGACGAGATTCTTTGATAGCTTCTTGATTGAGCCTTGCAATTTCTGAGAGTTGATTATTCTTGGGTAAAGCTTGAGCTTTTTCTCCAGATTCGTACCTCAACCTTGCATTTGTATTTACCTGGTTATTGTCTGGATATACCATCCCAAAACCTAGTAAGCTAAGTAGAGATAAAGTAACAACACTCACATGCCGGAGATTAGGCTGCATAACAAAACACTCCCTATGCTCGGAAGGTAAATATTAAATCAATAAGTCCGGCAACGCAATTAATTTTTATGCTATTCAATAATTTGGAAAATTTATAGTCACTGAGAAATTTGAAGATGTCAGAAGAAAAACCCAGCCGACCAAAACTACCACCAACCAGCGCTCTTGACAATCCATCCAGTCATGAGTTTGGAAATTGGTTTGAATATCCTGTCAGAGTCCAACCCCACCACACTGACTATGCCGGTCTTGTCTGGCACGGTTCCTATATAGCTTGGATGGAAGAAGCGCGGATTGAATGCTTGCGATCTATAGGGATTGAATTTGCTGATTTAGTCGCTATAGGCTGCGATTTACCAGTTGTAGAATTGTCGGTGCGCTATCACCGTTCAATTCAATTGGGTATGGCAGTGCTGGTAAAAACCCGTATGGCTGAGGTCACTGGTGTACGAATTAATTGGGATTACGCCATTATCTCAACTGATGGACAACAATTGTACGTTACTGCCAAGGTGACTTTAGTCGCTTTAGATCGCGAAAGAGGGAAGATTATGCGTCAGTTGCCGCCGAGTTTTAAGGATGCATTAGCCAAGATTTCAGAATTAAATAACAATTGATCGTGCAAGGTTATCATTTCACCTTTTCTACTTCACCTTTTATTGGCAAAAGTGAAGTATAGATCGTTATTTTCCAGTTTGGATCTGCGACAAATTTTGAGCAAACTGTGTTACATAATGCCAAATATCTTGGGGAGTAATGCCAAAACTAATATTTAATAAAACAAGGATTGCCGCAAGAGTTAATGCAGTGCTCACGGTTGCTTTCAGCAATTTCCATAATATTATGAAGACTATCCAAGCTACAATCAATGTAATAATCATATATATTCATTCCTGAATAATTGCCCTCGTGTGAGAAGGTCTTTATTTAGAAAGGGTAAATTTTTATCTGAAGTCAAAATTACTATTGCTAAAGCTATTAGACCTAATTTGGAATAGATACTAAAGCTAAGATTTTTGTCTAACTGTGCCAATGCCATATTAGCTGAAAATGATCCAATTATTCGGGGAAAAGGCAACTTATTTGGCATTTTGGCAGAATTACTGGAAAAACTTTTTGAAATTTTTGTATCAATAATCACAAAATAAAATAGTTAGATTAGGACTCCGATTTGATTTTTGAAAACATTCTGAGACTGAAAAGGCTGTTGTATCAGGGTTTAATTTTAAATTTTGTTCAGAAATCAGACAGGAGTCCTAATAGTTGCTAAAAAAATCTATTCAGCAACTAGTAAGATAATTACTGTATCAACTCGAAGGAGTCAAAAAACTTTCTGACATCACTGAGTTGAGGATTTTTATCGCTTCCAACGAAGAGTATATACAACCGTTGATTAACAATAAAAACTCTACCCGTCATAAAAATTCCTTCTTTTTCATCCCACAGCTTCATTTCTATGCCGGGATATGTACCTAGAGTAATATTTTCCTGACTGAGTAATTTTTTTCCATCTTCTAATATCCCTTGTACAGCGAAATCCAATAATTCACTTAATGGAATCTGAGTCACGTCACTGTTAAAATCAGCATAGCTAACCATAACAGGACTTACGCAACTGGCACAATGCGATCGCTAATTACTAGTACATAAGTATTA
>NZ_JAVRCA010000135.1:0-4900 GCF_034530995.1 Nostoc sp. DedQUE04
CTCGCGAATAAATTGGTCTTTTCACCCTCTTTTTGCAAAATTGGGATGCTCCCAAAAAATCTACTCTATAGTTACAAATCCTATTTTTATATAAGTAGGTTCGATGCCTAGCTGTACAGTTTTTACGTGTATCGCTGGGTTTTGGGCTTTTTATATGCCCGTTAAGCCTTACACCTAGCTGAAAAAGCAGTTACCTGAGCTTTCAAAGTTCTATCACTAAGTGATAGAATGGAATTAATGAAAAAAAACATAGCTGGGCAATCTGCGCTTTTTGCGAGGTTACCGGCTTTTTTATTGGGCATTGAAAACTATATTACCACACCTACAGTGTATGATGTGCTGGAGGAGTGGTATTTTTTTTTATATTATATTTTTTTATAGTATTTATAAGTTTTTTAAATTACTTAATTTACGCCGTCAGTTAGCTGTTTGGGGGATTAAGAATTTGATGCTTGCTTCTTCTGATGATTATACCAGCTTATTTTACGCGGTCAAGTAGTATCCTTTAAGTTAGACACCATAAGAGACTACTTTAAGAGTTAACTATAAGATATAACAGAGCTGTGGCATAATATGCTTGGGTATGATTAAATTAGTTATATACACACGCATTAAAATAGTATGCTAGAACAACAGGAGCATCCAGCTAAAGATTTAAAATCTCATAAGGCAGACTCTTTTCCATCATCTGTTGCTTACATCCATAATCTTTTAGATGAATATGGACTAGACCCTTACGAGTTTAGGCTTTATGCCCACATAATTCGTAGAACAGGTGGCAAGCCTGAAGGAGTCTGCTTTGCTAGTCTTCGTAAAACGGCAGAAATCTGCAAGATGAGTATGCGTAAAGCTCAACAGGCGATAAAAGTTCTTATAAAAGCTAATTTTGTAACGCAAAAGAAACGGAATGGGCGTACAGATGAGTATCGGATTACGCCTGTTAGCGAATGGGTAGCTTGTGAAAAGTTAGATGAAATTCGCAACGAAATAGCAAAAGGAACTAAAAATTTGTCTAGTGATCTGAGTATGGATAACCCAACAGAGTCTAGTCTGGTTAACTCTTCAAGTAACCATATCAACAACAAGACTACGGACATGCAATAGAGATAACCCAAAAATGCTGCAATGATTGAACTTATTGCATCTCCCCAAATTCCCTAATATATTCCACCAATTCCCTCGTATGCCCCCCTTCAGAAATTCGCTCCAGATTCCCCACCAAAATAAACAATTCTCGCGCTCTACTCACGGCCACATTCAGTAAATTAGGTCGCCGATTAATAAACCAGAGGCTATCAGTTGATTGACATTGGCGAGTCGAGAAAATTATCACTGACTTCTGACCCCCTTGAAATGTGTGAACTGTGCCAATGCTCTTGGGGGAAAAATCTGACCAACGAGATTTTAAGCGTTGAGTCAGCGCATCTACTTGACGGCGGTAAGGTGAAATCACGCCAATCGTGTTGTCAGAATCAGTAGGATTTAAGCAATAACCCGCCGCTAACAACTCCTCAATCAACGCTTCTACTGCATCAACTTCTGCCCAATTAACGTTGTTTTCCAACTTCCCTTCCACATGGCAAGCAATCAGGTTAGTACCCAAGCGAGAAGCAAAAGGTTCAGTTTTGATGACCATGCCGTAATTGCACAAGCGATCGCAAAAATTAGCAATTACTGGAACGCAACGGTAATGATATTTAAGGATAATCCCTTGACCAATATCTCTGGGTTGTCCTGATGCCCCAGCCGCTCGGTGATAGGCTGTGGAAGCAGTGGGACTATAGCGGTCATAATCTACATCTGTAAGTCCTTGTTCCAGAAAAGATTTGCTGCGATATTCCTCTTTCTTCTGGTCGCTTAAATTAACGACTGGCTCCAATTGCAATGGATCGCCGACAATCAAAGCCCGATTACACCTAACTAAAACGGGGAAAACTTGTTGCGGTGGAATCTGACCCGCTTCATCTACAATTACTTGGTCAATACAGCCACTATCGGGATAGGGTAACAAATTGCGGATGGAGTGCAAAGTGCAAAGAAACACTGGAAACAACAGGCTGATATCCCGATAAATGTTTCTCCAATTATGACTTAACTGACGAAAAGCATCCCATTCGCCATTCAATAATGCAATGTAAGTCCTAAAGGAAGCCATCACCTCATCTTTGCGTCGCAGAGCTTCTTGTTGCTGAAATTGCCAAGACCACTCAAACAACTCTACTTGCAGCGAGTGCAATTCAGTGTAGAAACGACTGTAGAAATCTTTGCTGGGATAAGTAGCAAGACGGTTTTCGATTTGAGAACGGCGAGTAATCAGGTCTTTGAGTTGCTGCTTTCTTGACTCAATCTGCTGTTGTGTGCTGTCAATACCATTCTGTTGTTGCTGCCAGTTCAATGCTTCTGCAATAAGCTGATCAACACTCTGCTGGGCGGCGATGAGAGATTCAGTTGTTAGTGGGATTTGAAATTGAAATGGGGTGGCCAGCGTCGCCAACACAGGCATCTCTATCTGTTTGTGCAAGCGTTTGAGAACATGACGATGGCTGGTTTTGGTTATCGACTGCCAGAATCGTTTAATCGTCTGCAAAAGCTTGACAAACCAGAAGTCATTTCTACTCTTATTCTGCCAGTAATCTTCAGACGGCAAAGAACGCCTAGCACTGTCAAGATATTGTCCTATCTGCTGGTAAGCTTCTAGGGGGAACTTATTATAGTCGCAGTCAAATTCTAATGGTGACGAAGACTCAAATGCAGAAGTCTTGAGCGCCGACTCAACCGATTGTATATCAAGGCATAGCTCATCTAATAATTGCTCATCAGCACTTTTCTGTTGAAGATCATGCTCATCTTGCTGTCTATGATCTTGTATTTGCTGAACACCAGCTAACAACTGTTGCTTTGCTGACTCCCATTCATCTAATTTAAATGTTTCTTTGGCTAACCAGTCGAGTGCAGCTTGTAAACTAGGTAAAACTTGGCTCTCAACTAAATCCCTAGAGCCTCCTGATAAGTAGAAACGGTCAGAGGTCAAGTTGTTGGCTAAGATTTTCTCAACGTTATTTACAGCAAATTTGTTAGTGCTTGTTACCACAGTTAGGTTACTTTTATCTTGACCCGTTGTTGCCAAGTCCACGGCTCGACCTACCACTTGCTGCGCTATCTTATGTAACAACAGTGTGGTCTTGCCATTCCCCGGTGGGCCAATCACAGCAGTAACAGGATGAGATTGAGAATGTTTGAGAGCAAGTGCTTGATAGTCATCCGCCTGTGAGTTGGGAAAAGCACCCAAAAAAAGTACTTCATGCTGGGGTGATTTTGGTTGCCCAAACAGGTATTCGTAAGCCGGATGTCCTGGTCTTGACCACTGAAAGGAATTCTGGTCGCTAATTTTCTGAAAATCTTTTTTGAGGTTGTAATTAAAAGCAGCGTAGTCAAAATCCAATAGATAAGGGAGAAGTTTTGACCGCACGGGAAACGGCGGTAGTTCAATCAGTCCCATAAAGTCTTGTAGCGTCTTAAAGGGACGATTAAAAGTAGTTTCGAGAAAAACTTTCAACCCTTCCCTTGTTACCAGAGACTCAGCCGCTTCTTCCTCTAGTCCGTACCACTGCATCAAATTGGGAATAACAGGCTGAAACTCGTATTGGGTTAAATCCCATCCGCTACTGCGATAATTGCCCTCGAATATTGGGGAAACATTGATCGTGAACAACGGGCGAAATTGACGGCGATTAGATTCAACTACATAAAGCTGCGGGAAAGCTACAGCAATTGACGGTAATTTTGTTTGCTCAAAGTTCTTTGCACTTTTAAACGGTTGCTTTAGTTTTTTAAATAAAGACTCGTCTATTAATAATTTATCGCCTACCAGATTTACGAGAGAGTCCCAGATGTTCGGTTGTTCTGAATCGTCAGCTTCTACTTTGGCATTACTCAAATTTTCAACGTGGATGTAATCTAACCAAGCTTTGAGTAATGCTCGAATCTGTGAATCTGTTGCCATCTCTGTTTCTCTCCTCGCACCCAATCATGAATCACAGGTTTTAAACTCTAAAAGTAGACATTACCTGACAATTCACCCCAAGTCACTCATCCCCTAGTAAGGCTTCGAGTTTGTTTAAAAGGTTTACTAGCTGCTTTTGCTTTCTAGGTTCTTTCCAAAGCTGACGCTTTTTAATGCGCTGGGTGATATTTTGGAGGCGGTCTGGTATTTGGTTAGATGCTTTAGACGAGGATGCTTGTTCATCATCCGTCCAAGCTGCGATTTTTTCTTTGATTTGACTTAAAGACCAATAGTTAGCTATCGCTTCGGACAAAAGTTTTTTTCGGATTTCATTATTTCTTACCCGCGCCAAGACTTGTGCTTTGGTGTATTCCAGTTGACCAGAACGCAGTGCTATTAAAATTTCTTCGGGCAGATTTAGTAAAGGTAAGCGTGTGGTAATGAACGATAGCCAATTCATGAGTCCCAAACTCTCAAACACCTGTTGTACCGTGTTTGATTGTTCTTCATCTAGGTTAGGAAAAACGTTTTTACTAGATTCAGTTTCATCAGCTAAATGATCAGAAACGTTGTCCCCAGCTTGTAGATTATCGGGGTTAGGAAAAACGTTTTTACTAGATTTATTTTTCTCGGCTAAATGGTCAGAAACGTTGTCCCCAGTTTGTGAATTATCTGAGTTAGGAGAAACGTTTTTCCTAGATTCATTTAATGAGGATTTTGAGGGCTGTTCCCCCTTCCTGTGAGCGTTTTTCATTCGATACAGCAAGGATTTGACGGCTTCTACATCGCAATACAGCCGGATTGCCAACAGGTGCAATATCCCTTCAGTTTCTTCAACGGGATTAAGGTCTTCTCGTTGCAGGTTTTCAATCAAAGCCAACTGAAACGCTTGGTCAT
>NZ_JAVRCA010000136.1:0-4641 GCF_034530995.1 Nostoc sp. DedQUE04
ACGACCTCTGTGAGGGCTGGCAGCTTGCAAAAGAGACTTAACGGGAAAAGTCAGACTCATATTGGTATTAACGCCGACCGAGAATTAGCCCATCAAGTTAACGGTATAGATGTTATTGTTGGTGGTCATTCCCATACACCACTTGGTAACATGCCTGGTGCAGTAGCACCTTATCCAATAATTGAGAAATCATCTGATGGTCATAAAGTACTGATTGTGACTGATTGGGAATGGGGCAAATATTTGGGAGATATTCTCGTTAGCTTCGATACTAAAGGTGATGTTATTTCTTGGCAAGGTTCCCCTGAACCCGTGAGTAAAGATATTTCACCAGACTTAGCTTTTGAAGAAAAATTACAGCAGTTTGCAGCCCCAATTGAAGCACTACGCCAAAAAGTAATAGGTGAAACAAGTGTAACACTTGATGCAAACCGAATTATCATACGTACTCAAGAAACTAACTTGGGTAACTTGATTACTAATGCGATGCTCGATAAAATCCGTCCAGATGGCGCTCAAGTAGCAATTATCAATAGTGGTAACATCAGAACTAGTATTCCCGCAGGTAACGTAACTCTCGGACAAGTACTGGAAGTATTGCCCTTTGGTAACACAATTACTCGGCTTGATTTGACTGGTACACAACTTAAGCAAGCATTAGAAAACGGTGTTAGCAAAATAGAAGATGGAGAAGGGCGTTTTTTACAGGTAGCAGGACTACGCTTTGAATGGAATCCTACAGCAACTGTAGGCGATCGCGTTTTATCTATCCAAATACAAAACTCCGATGGAAGCTATAAACCACTCGCAGCTAACTCTACTTACCGTGTCATTACTAATAATTTTCTCTTGAGTGGTGGCGATGGTTACGAGGTTTTCAAAAGTGGTAAAAACCAAGTTGATACAGGTTTTCTTTTAGCAGATGTGGTCATAGATTACATTGCTTCTCATTCGCCTGTGAATCAACAAGTTGACAAGCGGATTTTGCAGACCGTTAATTCTTTTCAATAGATCTAGTTTCAATGTTACCAATAGAGGAATCAGGAATCACAATGACATATTTCAAGAGACAAGAAGCTTCAAATTGGGTTAATGGATATACTGTAACCGCTAAAAGTCAGAAGCAAAAGCAAAAATAGTTGATGCTCTTGGTTCAAGTGTCTCAATATCAGGAAATAAGATTGAGGTCAAATATAGCTCAGATGCAACGAAAGTAGTATAAATTTTGAATCAAGTCGGAGTGAAATATTAAGGGGGTTAAGTTGAATATTAGAAGAAATTAATAACTCACAAAAAATGAAGATTTATCTAGTTCTTTCGTTCCTTTCATGGAAATTTGGGATTTATTATTACAAAACCCTTATGGAACAAGGATTATGATACTTTTTTGAAGTTAAATTCATACACAATAAGGCTTTCAAAGATATTTTACCAAGTTTTCCACAGAAATAACTGAAGAGCAATTTATATTTTCTAAGGGATGCAATTAAAACGCATCCCTTATTTTTTTGACTGACAATTATAGTTTTCTACAATCTCAGCTATAAAAATCAACAAATCACTTCCAACAAATCTTGTATCCAAGTTTGTAGAAACATCAAACAATTACATAATCAATCTCTGTAATCTAATAAATATAAGGAGCGGTTGAGAAAAAAAACAAGTTATATCAACTGTCCTTATTCAATCAATCTTAACTCAGGAGAAAATCATGAAAGCTGAAAACAATCAAATCTTCACCGAAGTATCTAGCGAAGAAGCAGTAACTATCAACGGTGGTAGTGGATTTTATCCAGTATATGCAGGATATTCAAGCTACATAAATTCATTCGTTGCTGCATCCGGTGCTTGAAGATATACCCCTTATCCTAGACGTGCTGTTGGTAATGGTCAAAGGAATGCTTATTTGAATGGTGGAACCACAGGACAGTTAAATTATTTGCTAAGTGCAGCAAATTATTTAACTCGTTTTTAATACTTAGTGGTTTATTTTCAATAATTTTGCAGAATTGAAAATGCAATATCTACAGAACCTGTCTTGAAATAGAAGGTTATTTTGAAAAAACCACAAAAAGGCATCTTATTAATAATTCCCTGCTTTACCAAAATGGTGTGTTAACTCCAAGAGCGATCGCTGCTTCAAATCTGCACCACTATGAATGCCCAGTGAGTGCATCTTCGCCGCCGTCACCTCTCCAATGCCGTGGAACTTCTCAATCGCTAGCTGCTCTACAAATGCGATCACATCCTCCGGTAAAATCACGGTTAGTCCGTTGGGCTTGTTCTGCCCTGATGCCATTTTTGCAAGAAACTTGTTAATTGACACACCTGCGGTTGCCGTCAACTGGGTTTCCTGGAAAATTGCAGTTTTGATGTGTCTTGCGATAGTAGAAGCGTAGGGGATACTTTGCTTATTCTCAGTAACATCTAGATATGCTTCATCTAGCGCAACCCCTTCCACTAAATCACTGTAGCGTTTAAAGATAGCGTGGATTGCAGTAGAAATCTCTCGGTAAACGTCGAATCTCGGTCTGACAAAGATAAGCCCAGGACATTTCGCAAAAGCGGTTACTGACGGCATCGCAGAGTAAATACCGAATTTTCTGGCTTCATAACTGGCTGCTGCAACTACGCCTCGTTGATTGGGACTGCCACCGACTACTAACGGTTTGCCTCGGTAGCTAGGGTTGTCCCTCTGTTCCACCGATGCGTAGAAGGCATCCATGTCTACGTGAACTATTTTCCTCGTCTGCATTGTTGTTGAAGTATTACCATTTCTACCAAGCGGCGAGAACGACTATTCTCTCTTTAATTTGTGATTCGATATATTTGAGAAATTTCTCACTCCAATAGTACATTAGCACTAGAGCTTTTGGGCTTTCATCTGCTTTTTCATTGAGAAAGTTTTTGTAGCAATAAAGTTACACTTGATTGAGTAGCATTTTGTCATCACGTTGCCAACGCACGGATTGAGAGGAAGCAAGGGCATGACCTTTTTTTAATTAAAAATTAAAAGTTAAAAATTAAAAATTAAGAAGGATAATAATTTTTAATTAATTTGGGGTACAAGCCCCCCACTGAATCAAAGATTTCAGTGGTCTACAATGAATGGTGGGTTCAAGCCCCCCACTGATTGCAATTTTTAATTCATAATTTTTAATTTTTAATTGGAGCGAAGCGACTTGACTATTGGCGTTTGGGTTCTCGGAGATCAACTTTGGGCTGGGCAGTCAGCGCTAGAGAGTTGCCTACAAAAACACCAACAGACTCCTGTGATTTTTATCGAATCTCTTGCCCATGCAGGGCAACTTCGTTATCACTTGCAAAAACTGGTATTGGTCTGGTCAGCCATGCGTCACTTTGCTGCCGAATTGCGACAGATGAATTGTCTGCACCAGATTCTAACTCAGGTTAAACAAATAGGTTATGCTCATCATATTCAACGGTTGATGGTGTTGAACAACTTTGCAATGATAGCAGGTATCTCCCCCCAAGAACTTAAGGACTGGTTTCATGCCGCCTTTATTGATGGTTACGATTGGGTAATGCAGACTCGCTCCTGAATCAAGAGTTCCTGATTATATTCCGCACCTTGACAATCCTCCAGTACAGTCTATTGGCAACTCTGGCTGGCAAGTGTCTGATGTCTGGCGAGATATTCGAGTAGATGATTTTTGTAATTAAAGCAGACAATTTGTATTCCCAGACGGTTCTGCATCAAGGCGGTTGCAGTTATCCATGATCCGAATGCAATATTGGCAGCAATACCTCTGTCTCTTCGCTGAACCAATATTGTGGCAACCGCCTGAGCAACTTTTGTAAACTATCTTTGCACTCAGTCAAAGCTATAGTTGCATTGTGCCTATAATAAGTTACGGCTAGCTATAACTAAAAGTTAGCACCATGTTAGTGTGTATCGCTGGATTACGCATCAAAGGCGATACCAAAGACAAACAAAATTTATCGGCAGCGCAATAGTTTCTATTCCGTGGCCAACATGCTCTTCTTTGCGATCGCATGTTGGAAAAAGAGTGAGCAGAGGAGCAGAGGGGCAGAGGGGCAGAGGAGATGGAGAAAGAACCTATTAAAAGTCATAAAGATTTGAAAGTTTATCAAATGGCTTTCGATGCCGCCATGAAAATCTTTGAACTCTCCAAAAAGTTTCCTGTTGAAGAGCGTTATTCATTAACGGATCAGATTCGCCGCTCATCTCGTTCTGTGTGTGCAAATATGGCAGAGGCTTGGCGAAAACGTCGTTATGAGGCAGCAATTGTTGCGAAACTGAATGATTGCGAGTCTGAAGCTGCTGAAACTCAGACTTGGATTGAGTTCGCTGTTAAATGTAACTATCTCTCTGTCGAATCAGGTAGAGAACTATATGGAACTTACAACCAAATTTTAGGTGGTCTAGTAAATATGATTGCCAACCCAACACCTTGGTTAATGAAACGTTAGCATTACTTTCTCCTCTGCCCCTCTGCTCCCCTGCTCCCCTGCCTCTCTGCTGGGGAAAGTAGTATTAATCGTATTTTATGTCGGATAAAAGATAAGGGTTTCTTATTTTGTCTTCCACCCCGATCGTGTATTGTCACTGAAAGCATAAGATGAGCAAGTTGCTCACTTTATGGTTTCAAAGCGGGT
>NZ_JAVRCA010000137.1:0-3330 GCF_034530995.1 Nostoc sp. DedQUE04
AGGTCAAGATTACAGGAGTTCTACTCTTCTCTAGTAAGTTTTACCACACTAGAAAAAGTCTCCAATTTCGCCTTCGCTGCTTTCCCTAATGAGATTATTTCTCGCTTAAATGAATTGCAATTTACTAAACCAAAGTTAGTCACGCTGAATAATGAAGCGAATCAATTTTTGGGTCGAGACTGGAATCCCAGCGAAAAACACACGATAGAAATTAGGGCTAGCCACCACCCACCGGGACACGAACGCCACGTTTCCAGACTGTTATTTGTACAGGATACTGACGGCGAATATAAAGAATTCGCCATGCTCTCAACTAGAACTGGACAGCTACCGATTGGCACAAAGGCACAAGCTAATTTCGTTGGCGTGGAACCCGCTACTGCCAAGGCCACTATTGGACTACCAGGAAACGAGCCGACTGAGATTACCATCCGCGAACTCAAGAACTTCTCCTACGCAAGACTTGTTTTTAACGACCAACCCGTAAATTTAGAATTTGGTACTGTGCCAGTTCCTGATAAAACAGTAAAAATTAAATTAGATGCTTTGACTTTGGGGGAGTTAGACAGTGATTCTGTCGAACAGTTAAAACAAGTTGATTACCTAAAAAATGATAATGTCCTGAAGTTAAAACTCACTTCTATCTCCGAAGCTGGAGATCAAGCTTTTGTGCTGGGTGAGTCCCCAAATGGTAATCTCCTCAAAATCAATAAAATCAACTTTTATGATTTTTCTGGTCAGTCATTCTCGGATCGAGATTACCGAAAACTGACTATCGAAACGCCACCTTTAAAAACTAGAGATGCAGTATTTCTCAATGGTGAACCCTTGGGGGTATTACATTTTAAGAAAGACAAAGACGCGCTCAGACAGCTTGGATTGCTCAAAACCGGACAACTTACACCCGCACCCACTATTATTGAAAGTAATTTTTCTGTTATTTGCGCTCAAATTGACCCTAAGACCGTTGAATATCCGCAGAAATGGACGAAGGAATTTCTTATCTTTGGGACTCAATTAATTAACCCTCAACAACTGTATATGATTGATAGTAGTGCAAAAATTCTACATCATATTAAAGAGCGTCCAACTTTCTTATTTTCTACCCAATCAAACAAAAAACTTGGAGTCATGGGCTTGGCTGTTGACAACCAGAAAGCTGAGACTGTGACTAAATGGTTAACTGCTCAAAAAGTTGAATATCAACAAGTACCAATAGAAGATGTTATCAGGGAAACTAAAAAAGGTTTAACGGTCTTTAACTTAGTGAGTAGCTCAATTCCTCCCAAAAGTTTGGATAATATGACCAAGAAATTTGGGGCTGTGATTAAATCTACTCTTGAGTATCAACAATTGGTTAGCTCCCTTGCCACACGACCGCAGTTTTTGAAACCACCAGAACAATCAGCACAATCCCCGCCTCAACAAAGCGCTCAATTCCACCCAAACCAAAAGGTTCAAAATGTCGTCCCTCCTGTCATCAAAGGCAAACCGATTCCGATGAACTACCCTTTAATGATGCATGGTGAGCCGAACCCACTACCTGTAAATACTTGCATTGATGCCATGCGCGGATATGGCAGAACTCACACTACTAGAGCTTATGAGCCTTACAAACAGTATGGGTTTAAGGAAGGCGATATTGCTCTGGCGACAGGTATTGATAAGCAAGTCGCCTTTCGAGTGGGTAAGCAGTATCAAATCACACCTGATATGATTGCTGACCCCGTTTATCAACAGCAATGGGCTGACATGGAAAAGCACTCACTCAAAGCATTACCAGAATTGTTCACAGGCAAAGGGCAGGTCTGGGGACTACATCTAGAGCCGTTGGGGGATTATGTGGACGGGAAAATAGTCCCGTTTCCTGAACTGCAAAATAGAGCCGCACCCAACCAAACAGTCCAAACTCAATCAGTTACTATTGATGACTTGAGAAATTGGTACAATGCCGCAGATAAGTTAGGGAAGTCGGAAAATTACAAAAAACGCATTGTGGAAGTTGCCAATCAATTTAAAGCTGGTGAGCAATTATCAGCCGAAGCGTTGACAGTAATGAATAAAGATACATTTGATCTTGTTGCCATCAGTCGGCTGACTCAAATTGCTCAAAGGATTGGCATGGTCTGGGGTAAGTCTAATGAAAATGGCACTCAAGTTTTGGGAAAGATTTATGACTTGGCTTTCAATACCCAGCAGAGGAATTTAACTATTTCGCAGAAAAATGGAGAAGTAGTTTTCAACTTACAATCTGGTCAGGTGCAGACTAATAAACTAACTCCACAGATATTGCAAACTTTTGAGGATGCGAATAGTCAAATTGATAAAATATTAGTTAAATCTCAAACACAACAAATAGACTTACAAAGATAGATTTATCCTAAAATAGCCTTTTTAAGGCGTTTCACTTCTGGAATCAAGTCGCTAAGGAATTTATATTATGCATGACTCAGGTTACTGAGGTAAGCTTTTGAAGTTTTCTTTAACAGGTATTCTCACATTTGAACAAACACAAATGAAAATAAACGATTTTATCAAGAAAGGCATAGCTCCCGGAGGCAGGAGGCAGAAGGGAATGCTGCAACAGTCCTCTGCCTGTGACCAAACCGAACTTGGGTTTAAAACCCCGCCGTCTCTACACGGCGCTTACAATTGGGCGGGGTCTGAATCCCCGCCCCAATTGTTCCTTCTGCCTTCTGCCTTCTTCAACAAATAGGTATTGAGCCTAAGATAATTTTGAAGAGATCGGTAAAAGTTGAAAATTGAAGTCCAAGTTACAGTTTGGTAAGGTTGAGATGAATCAAGCTGAACAATTGCAAGATCAGTATGTCAAAGTCGGCTCTGTAAATACCCGATATTGGCAAGCGGGAGATTCAGGCAGCAGGGTCATTTTGCTTCATGGTGGTGGCGGTTACATTGAGTTGTGGAAGTACAATATCCAAGAATTAGCCAAAGATCATCGCGTTTATGCGTTTGATATGGTGGGTGCAGGTCGATCCGATAAACCCGATGCTGCTCATTACACCTTTGACTTCATGGCTCAGTTCACGCGAGATTTCATGAAGGTTTTAGAGATACCCAAGGCAAATTTGATTGGAACTTCTGCCGGCGGTGGAGTAGCACTCACTTTAACGTTGAACTTCCCACAATTAGTTGATCGACTAATTCTGGTTGGCAGTGCGGGTCTAGGGAAAGAACTTAATTTTCTGCTTCGAGTGACCACAATTCCTGGTTTAGCTAAGTTGTTTAGTTCACCAAGCAAATCAGGTGTATAAGAATCCTATTTGATTTTTGAAAAAGATTACGAGATAATACGGATGAGTTGACAAG
>NZ_JAVRCA010000138.1:0-3229 GCF_034530995.1 Nostoc sp. DedQUE04
CTTCACGCTCAACTGAATTTTCTTTTATCCCCCGATTACTGAATCGGTGTTCTAGTCAATTTGTACGCACATCGTGAAGACAATAACCCCTTTTTAATTTGCCCAATTTTGCTTACAACTGCTGAACTATTTGTTGCACATCGCAACCTTGCTACTAGTATGGTGGAGACTGCAACTTGCCTTTCAGATATAGCAAAATCTGCTCCTTACATAATCCTATATTCAGACTATGGGCCAGATTTTCAGAGACACTGTATGCGGGAATGTGCTCAACTTGGAAATATTGACCCAACTCAAATTGAAGATATTGAGACATATCGAGAGGAAAATGGAGAGTATAGTTTTTATTTACCTTCATTTCTTTACGAGTCGCTAGCAGAGGGAATGCGTTCTACACTAGTGTCATACTTTACCCAATTCGTAGTCTGTCAAATGTCTAGTTTTGATATTTTAATCAGCGATATTAAGAAAATTGCTTCTAAAGCTGGTCGTACATCCAAAAAGCGTAGAGAATGATAGTACTAAACAGCAGCCTGACACTCCATTATCGTGATGAAGATGGGGTTTGAATTGTCGAGTGCCCTAGGACGTGTCATCAATTAAGTAAACTGGAGTCAGTGATGCTTGGGATAACCCAATAAACTGAGTACAGCAATTTCCAAAGCTTTTTGGTACAGTATTCTATAAAATCCAGATGACGAAGAAAGGCGATCGCTCAAAAGCAATTGCCAGTTTATTGCTCAGAATCTAGAACGCAGTTGCTATGATCAAACGCCTGCTTGTAGTTGAGTCTCCCGGAAAAGTTAAAAAACTCAGTCAAATCCTGGGTGCAGATTGGAAAGTTCTCGCAAGTTGTGGCCATATCCGAGAACTCAGCAATGAAGGGGACGATTCCTTGGGCTTCGTCATGGACGGGAGTAATGTTCGGTGCAATTACGTCTTGCGTGACCAACGAGCGAAAGAAACAATCCAGAAGCTCAAGTCTGCGGTGAAGCAGGTTGATGAAGTTGTCTTAGCAACTGACCCAGACCGGGAAGGTGAGACAATCGCTTGGCATCTTAAAGAAACGCTGGGTTTAAGGGAACCAAAACGAGTAATTTATACTGAGATTACAGCATCGGCGGTGCAGAGTGCGATCGCTAATCCTAGAAAGCTAGACCAAAATTTAATCGGTGCTGGGCTGTGCCGAGATTGCCTAGATAAGCTTGTAGGTTACAAAGGTAGCCCTTTAGTTTGGGCATTGAATAACGGTGCTAAGAGTGTTGGCAGAGTTCAAAGCGCGACATTGCACCTGATTTGTCAGCGAGAAAACGAAATTCTGACTTTTGTCCCCCAAGATTACTGGAGTGTCTGGGTAGATTATGCTGAAGGATTTCGGGCTTTTTACAAAGGGACGGTCGATTCTGCAAAAGATGCAGCAGAACAAGAAACTGAAACTCATGATGACGCTAAGGTAGGTAATAGTCCAGAAACACCGGAATCCAAACGTGTTCTTTCCGAAGCAGAGGCTACACGTTTAGTAGAAGAAGCACAGCGACATCCTCATCAGGTTATCCATTTTGAAGGAAAAATTGTTAACCGCCAGCCACCTCCACCATTTACAACTTCCAGCCTTCAGCAAGCAGCCGGTTCAAAGCTGAGGTTTGCTCCCGATAAAACTATGGTTGTAGCCCAAAAGCTGTATGAGGCAGGGCTTATCACATATATGCGAACAGACTCAGTAATGCTGAGTCCAGAATTTTGTGCCAGCGCCCGTAAATGGTTAGAGCAAAACGATCCGCAGAATGTACCACAGCAAGTTGCCAAGCATCGCAGTAGCAAATCGGCTCAAGAAGCACATGAAGCGATTCGTCCAACCGATGTATTTCGTCCCTCAGTTCAGTTGCGTTTAGAACTCCCGGATGATGAGTTTAATCTGTATGTGATGATCTGGAAACGGTCAATTGCTTCTCAGTGTCGGGCTGCCCAATTGCGTAAAACTTTGGTGATTACTCAATCTGGTTCCCTACTGTGGTCAGCCAGAGGGCAAGTAATTGAATTTTATGGTTATGCTCGGTACTGGAACAATCTCAGCAAGGATAGTGTTTTACCTTCATTACAACAGGGACAAGCATTGAAACTAGAGAATGCTGGACATGAAAAGAAGCAGACGCAGCCACCACCCCGTTACAGTGAACCAAAATTAGTGCAATTGATGGAACGTAAAGGAATTGGTCGCCCAAGTACTTATGCTCCTACTGTTGCTACCTTAAAAAAACGAAATTATGTTGAGTTGAAAAAAGACCATCTGCAACCGACAGCGTTAGGGTTAGAAGTTGATGCATTTTTGCTCAAAGCACTGCCGGATTTACTAGAGGCAGAATTCACAGCGAAAATGGAAGATGCCCTTGATGCCATTTCTGAAGGAAAGAATTCTTGGCAGCATTATTTAACTAATTGGAATCAGAATTACTTTATACCAGCGCTCTCCAAAGCTAAAACTATAGTTCCAAGTTCCTCAATAGGTAAAGCTAATGTAATAACTGAGCGCAAATATGAAACTTCCAAGACTCGATGCCCTGAATGCAAAAATTTTCTCGCCAAAATTCCGAGCAGTAAGGTCAAAAAGAAATATTTCCTCAAATGCACAAAAGGTTGTGAAAATGTCGTGCTATTTTGGAGCGACTTTAACAAAACTTGGCAGCCACCACAAGCTAAAACAGTCCAAACTGAAAATCAACAAAAGCCTCCTGTCAAAACGACGGCATATCCCTGCCCAGTATGTAAAAAACCTCTAGAGGAGTACAGTTATATCAAAGAGGGGCAGAGTAAGACAATGTTGCGATGTTCTAATGCCCAATTTCGTAAGGATACCAAACATAAAGATGTGGCTTATTTCAGCACACAAAAAGGGTGGTGGAGTCCTAAGTTTGGGGAATTGAATTGTTAGACTACACTGCTGATATTTTTACTTAATACTAAAGGGTTTTGGCTCCCCTATCCGACAGGGAGAGGGGTTGGGGGAGAGGTCAAAAAAGGGCTTGTCGAACTGACGTTAACTTAGGGCCAACACAAGCAGCACGACATATGCAAGGAGTAGAGAGAGCTTTCGTTTGTCAATCGTCGTCATGTGAAGGCGGATAAACTAAATGCAGCATTGACCGATATAATTAACCGCTACAATGTCAATGTCTTAAACCTATCCCACTAATACCAAAATGTGATAATCTACTTTCTGAATAAGAGGGGG